>JBIOTX010000188.1:0-21212 GCA_044866315.1 Thermoanaerobaculia bacterium
AACATGATGGCCTCGAACCTGACCAACCAGGTGCGCAACATCGCCCAGGTCACGACGGCCGTCGCCAACGGCGACCTCTCCAAGAAGATCACGGTCGAGGTCAGCGGCGAGATCCTGGAGCTGAAGAACACCATCAACACGATGGTGGATCAGCTCAACTCGTTCGCGGCCGAGGTCACGCGCGTGGCCCGCGAGGTCGGCACGGAAGGCCGCCTCGGCGGTCAGGCCCAGGTGCGCGGAGTCTCCGGCACGTGGAAAGACTTGACCGATTCCGTGAACTCGATGGCCTCGAACCTCACCGCCCAGGTGCGCAACATCGCCGAGGTGACCACGGCCGTCGCCATCGGCGACCTGTCGAAGAAGATCACCGTCGACGTCAAGGGCGAGATCCTGGAGCTGAAGGACACCATCAACACGATGGTGGATCAGCTCAACTCGTTCGCCTCGGAGGTCACGCGCGTTGCGCGCGAGGTCGGCACGGAAGGGAAGCTCGGCGGGCAGGCGATGGTCAAGGGTGTCGCCGGCACGTGGAAGGACCTCACTGACAACGTGAACATGATGGCCGCGAACCTGACCTCACAGGTGCGCGGCATCGCCCGGGTCGTGACCGCGATCGCCAAGGGCAATCTGAAGCAGAAGCTCGCCGTCGAGGCCCGAGGGGAGATCGCGGAGCTCGGCGACACCATCAATGACATGATCGAGACCCTGGCGACCTTCGCCGATCAGGTCACGACGGTGGCCCGTGAGGTCGGCGTCGAAGGCCGCCTCGGCGGCCAGGCCAACGTCCCCGGCGCGGCCGGCACGTGGCGCGATCTGACGGACAACGTCAATCAGCTCGCCGCGAACCTCACCACCCAGGTGCGCGCCATTGCCGACGTCGCCACGGCCGTGACCAAGGGCGATCTCACCCGCAACATCACCGTGCAGGCCCAGGGCGAGGTCGCGGCGCTCAAGGACAACATCAACTCGATGATCGTGAACCTGCGCGAGACCACCTCGCGCAATGCCGAGCAGGACTGGCTGAAGACCAACCTGGCCAAGTTCACCCGGATGATGCAGGGGCAGAAGAACCTGACCACGGTCTCGCAGATGATCCTCAGCGAGCTCGCGCCGGTAGTCGGTGCCGCGCACGGCGTGTTTTACGTGATGGAAACGACGAACGGCGGCTCTGAGCCGATGCTCAAGCTCGCCGCCACCTACGCCTATAAAGAGAGGAAGCACCTCAACAAGATCTTCGAGGTCGGCGAGGGCCTGGTCGGGCAAGCGGCGTTCGAGAAGCAGCGCATCCTGATCACCAACGCCCCCGAAGACTACGTGATGATCAACTCCGGCCTCGGCGAGGCCAAGCCGATGAACATCATCGTCCTGCCGATCGTCTTCGAGGGACAGGTGCTGGCGGTGATGGAGCTGGCCAGCTTCAACCGCTTCACCGAGACCTACCAGTCGCTGCTCGATCAGCTCACCGAGTCCATCGGCGTCGTCCTCAACACCATCCAGGCGAACATGAGGACGGAAGAGCTGCTCGCGCAATCGCAGTCTCTTGCCGAGGAACTGCAGGCGCAGCAGGAGGAGCTGACCGAGACCAACAAGCGCCTCGAGTCGCAGGCCAAGTCGCTCCAGGCCTCCGAGGAGCTGCTCAAGCAGCAGCAGGAAGAGCTGCAGCAGACCAACGAGGAGCTGGAGGAGAAGGCCCGCCTGCTCACGGCGCAGAACGAGGAGGTCGAGCAGAAGAACCGCGAGGTCGAGTCGGCCAAGCGGCAGCTCGAGGAGAAGGCCCGCCAGCTCGCCCTGACTTCGAAGTACAAGAGCGAGTTCCTGGCGAACATGTCCCACGAGCTGCGCACGCCGCTCAACTCGCTGCTCATCCTGGCCAAGCTGCTCTCCGACAACCCGGACCAGAACCTCAGCGACAAGCAGGTCGAGTTCGCGAAGACCATTCACGCCTCCGGTCAGGACCTGCTCACCCTCATCAACGACATCCTCGATCTGTCGAAGATCGAGTCGGGGATGATGAGCGTCGCCCTGCACGACGTCGCCTTCCGCGAGATCGCCGAGCTGAGCGAGCGCACGTTCCGGCAGATTGCCAACGACAAGGGACTGGAGTTCCACATCGACCTGGCGTCGAATCTGCCGAACTCGATTCACACCGACCAGACCCGTCTGCAGCAGGTGCTCAAGAACCTCCTCGGCAACGCCTTCAAGTTCACCGACAGGGGCGGTGTGACGCTGAAGGTCGAGACCGCGCTGTCGGGCTGGTCGCCGGGACACGAGGTGCTCGACCGCGCCGCGAGCGTGATCGCGTTCAGCGTGAGCGACACCGGCATCGGCATCCCCGAGGACAAGCAGCGGATCATCTTCGAGGCCTTCCAGCAGGCCGATGCGTCGACGACGCGCAAGTTCGGCGGCACCGGACTCGGCCTGTCGATCAGCCGCGAGATCGCACGGCTCCTCGGCGGCGAGATCCGCGTGCAGAGCGAGTCGGGCATCGGCTCGACGTTCACGCTCTACCTCCCGCAGACGTACTTCGCCCGCGGCGCGGCAGCGCCCGAGCCGCCCACCGCCCCGCCTGCGCGTGAGATCTCCGGACTGGCGGTGCTCCAGCAGGACACGGTGGACGAGCCGTCCGGCGTCGTCATCGAAGAGGAGATGCCCGACGATCGCGACAAGGTTCAGCCGGGCGACCGCACGGTGCTCATCGTCGAGGACGACAAGGCCTTCGCCGGCATCCTCCTGGACATGGCTCGCGAGAAAGGCTTCAAGGGAATCGTGGCCACGCGCGGCGAGACGGCGTTGCAGCTGGCCCAGCGCTACCGGCCCGACGCGGTCACGCTCGACATCGCCCTGCCGGATATGGAGGGATGGACGGTCCTCGATCGCCTCAAGCACGACCGCATCACCCGCCACATCCCCGTTCACATCATCTCCGCCGACGACGAGTCGGGTCGCGGCCTGCGTCTGGGCGCCTTCGCCCAGATGCAGAAGCCGGTATCGAAGGAGGCCCTCGACGACGCGTTCGCCAAGATCCAGGGCTTCCTGGAGCGGCCGAACAAGACTCTCCTGGTCGTGGAGGACAACGATCAACAGCGCCAGGCAATCGTCGAGCTCATCGGTGAGGACGACGTCGACATCACCGCAGTCGGCACGGGCGAGGAGGCTCTGAACATCCTCCGCGAGCGGCGCTTCGACTGCATGGTCCTCGACCTCGGCCTGCCGGACATGAGCGGCTTCGACTTCCTCAACCGGCTCAAGAACGACCTGCAGGTCACCGACGTGCCGATCGTGGTCTATACCGGCCGCGAGCTCTCCCGGAAGGAGGAGAACGAGCTCAATCGGATGGCCGACGCGATCATCGTCAAGGACGTCCGCTCTCCGGACCGCCTCCTCGACGAGACCGCGCTCTTCCTGCACCGGGTCGAGGAGAACCTGCCTGAGCAGAAGCGCAAGATGCTCGAGCAGCTCCACGAGTCCGATCCGGTCCTGGCCGGCAAGAAGGCCCTCATCGTCGACGACGACATGCGGAACATCTACGCGCTGACCAGCCTCCTGGAACGACACAAGATGAAGGTGCTTTACGCCGAGAGCGGCGCCGAGGGCATCGAGACCCTGCAGAAGAACCCGGACATCGACGTCGTGTTGATGGACGTGATGATGCCGGAGATGGACGGTTACGAGGCCATGCGCCTCATCCGGAGCATGGAGGAGTACCGCAACCTGCCCATGATCGCCCTGACCGCGAAAGCCATGAAAGGCGACCGCGAGAAGTGCATGGAAGCGGGCGCGAGCGACTACATCACCAAGCCGATCGACGCACAGCAGCTGGTATCCCTCTTGAGAGTGTGGCTCTACAGGTAAATGACCCAACCGGCGGAAAGCCTCGATGCCTCGGTGAAGGCGGAGCTCGAAGAGATCGAGATCCGCCTGCTCACCGAGGGCATCTACCGGCATTACGGGTTCGACTTCCGCGACTACTCCATGCCCTCCCTGCGGCGGCGGATCTGGAAGCGGGTGTACGCGGAGGGGCTGTCGACCATCTCCGGCCTCATCGAGAAGGTGCTGCATGACCCGGAGTCGATGGAGCGGTTGCTGCTCGACCTCTCTATCAACACCACGGCCATGTTCCGGGACCCGACGTTCTACCTGGCGTTCCGGACCAAGGTCGTGCCGATGCTGCGCACCTATCCCTTCGTCCGCATCTGGCACGCGGGCTGTTCGACGGGAGAGGAGGTCTACTCGATGGCCATCCTGCTCCAGGAGGAAGGCGTCTACGACCGTTGCCGGATCTACGCCACGGACATCAACGAGGCCGTGCTGCAGAAGGCGAAGTCCGGGATCTTCCCGCTTTCCACGATGCAGGAGAACACTTCGAATTACATGGCCGGCGGCGGTCACGGTACGTTCTCCGACTACTACACCGCCCGCTACGACTACGCGATCTTCCGCCCGTCGCTGCGCGAGAACGTCGTCTTCGCCCAGCACAACCTCGTCACCGACGCCTCCTTCAATCACTTCAACGTCATCTTCTGCCGGAACGTCCTGATCTACTTCAACAACGCCCTGCAGGATCGAGTGCAGCAGCTCTTCCTGCAGTCGATGGAGACGTTCGGCATCCTCGGCCTCGGCAAGAAGGAGTCGATCAAGTACACGACCGTGGCCGACAACTACGAAGAGGTCGATGCGGAAGAGCGGTTGTACAGGAGGGTGCGGTGAGCGCGCTCCCTCCGGGGATTCGCTCCTGGCGCGACGGGCGCGTGCTCCGGCCCGCGCTGCAGAGATACGAGCTGATCGCCATCGGCTGCTCGATGGGCGGGATGCACGCCCTGCAGACCATCTTCGCCTCGCTCACGCCGGATTTTCCGGTGCCGATCGTCGCGGTGCAGCACCGCTATAAGACTTCGAACGAGACCCTGCCGGCGTACTTCCGCCGCCACAGCGAGCTGGAGGTCGTCGACGCCACGGACAAGCAGTGGGTGAAGCCGGGACGGGTCTATCTCGCGCCGGCCGACTATCACCTGCTCGTCAGTCGCGAGAAGGAGCACGGCGAGCTCAGTCTCTCGGTCGATGCGAAGGTCGGCTACTCGCGGCCCTCGATCGACATCCTCTTTGAGTCCGCGGCGGACGCGTATCGCGAGGCCCTCGTCGCAGTCGTTCTCACCGGCGCCAACGACGACGGCGCGCGCGGAGCGAAACACGTCAAGCGACAGGGCGGATTCGTGATCGCGCAGGACCCCGCCACCGCCGAGTCCCCGGCGATGCCTCAGGCTGCCATTGCTGCCGCTCGCGTGGATCGGATTTTGCCTCTGGAGCGAATTGGGCCGTTTCTCATCGAGCTCTGTCGACACAGCCAATGAACGATGAGCGCGTGAACATCCTGCTGGTCGACGACCAGCCGAACAATCTCCTGGCCCTGGAGTCCATCCTGGCGGAGATGGGGGAGAACCTCGTCAACGCCGACTCCGGCCGGGCCGCGCTTAAGCATCTCCTGCAGATGGACTTCGCGGTCATCCTGCTCGACGTGCAGATGCCCGACCTGGACGGCTTCGAGACCGCGAGCCTGATCCGCCAGCGCGACCGTTCGCGGGACACGCCAATCATCTTCCTGACCGCGCTGTCCCGCAGCGAGACGAACGTCTTCCGCGGCTACGAGCTCGGGGCGGTGGACTACATCTTCAAGCCCTTCCACCCGGAGATCCTCCGCTCGAAGGTGAGCGTGTTCGTCGAGCTGTTTCGCAAGCGCGAGGCGTTCAAGCGCCAGGCCCAGGAGCTGGCGCGCCTCATCAAGCAGAACGAGCTGATTCTCAACGCCGCCGCGGAAGGCGTCTTCGGCGTGAACCTCGATGGCGCGACCACGTTCGTGAACCCGGCCGCGGCGCGCATGATCGGCCGCCGCCAGGACGAGATCAAAGGCACGGACATGCACACGCTCGTGCATCCCGCGTTTCCCGGCGTCATCACCTGTGATGCCCCGCGCTGCCGGCTGCGCGCCGTCGTGCACGGGGAGCCGGCGTACGACGAGGTCGCGGACACGTTCTTCCGCCGCGACGGCACGAGCTTCCCGGTGGAGTTCTGCGCCTCGCCGATGCGCGACGAGTCGGGCGATCACCTCGGCTCGGTGATCACCTTCCGCGACGTCACCGAGAAACGCGCCGCCGCTCTCGCCGCCGAGGCGGAGCGGCGATATCGGGAGGCGGAGGCGCAGAACCGGGCCAAGGACAACTTCCTGGCCACGCTGTCCCACGAGCTGCGCACGCCGATGACGTCCATCCTCGGGTGGGTGCAGTTCCTCCGCAGCGGCCACTACGAGCCGGAAGAGCTGGAGGAGGCGCTGCGCACCATCGAGTCCAGCGCGCGCCTGCAGGCCCGCCTGATCGACGACATGCTCGACGTCTCGCGCATCGTCCTCGGCAAGTTCCAAGTCGACCTCCGGCCCACGCGCATCGCCGACGTGGCCGAGGCGGCGCTCACCACCGCCCGCCCGGTCGCGGCCGAGCGCGAGGTGCGCCTGACCTGGGAGCTCGAGGACCGCGAGGCGATGGTCGAGGCCGACCCGAACCGCATCCAGCAGGTCATCGGCAACCTGCTCTCCAACGCCATCAAGTTCACCCCGTCGGGCAAGCAGGTCGACCTCCGCATCGAGCGCGACGACGGCAGCCTCAAGATCCACGTCCGCGACCAGGGCATCGGCATCGACTCCTCGTTCCTGCCCTACGTCTTCGACCGCCTCCGCCAGGCCGACCACATCAACGAGCGCAGCGGCCTCGGACTCGGCCTGGCCATCGCCCGCCACATCGTGGAGCTCCACCACGGCGAGATCCGTGCTCACAGCGAGGGCCTCGGCCAGGGGTCGGAGTTCACGGTGACGCTGCCCGTGCTGGACTCGGTGAGCACGACCAGGCCCCAACGGGACGCGGCATCGTTGCACGCGTGAAGTGCGTGCATGCGAACACGCCGCGACCGCCGGTCACCCTTGGGTGACCGGGCGGAGCGGGGAAGCGCCACGCGGTGGCCTGACTACGGAGTCGGCCCCACGACGCTGTGCTGCACGGAAATGGTGAAATTCCGCAGGGCGCGCTTGAGCGCGCGGATGAACGCACCCGGATCGAAATCGCGGACCTTCATGGTTGCAGCGGCGCGTGTGGGGTTCACGGTGGCGGCGTCGGCGATCGGGGCCGCGGCGGCGAGCGTCAGGGACAGAGAAATGGCAACGGTCAGGTTCTTGATGGACGAAGAGCGCATGAATTCCTCCTTGTTGGTGTTGCTCTTGGTTTTGGTCTGTTCAGCGGTAATCCCGCTGGAGGTGGCTGACGGGAGGGATAGGGCGATGGGAGACTACTCTCCCATGCCGGCGGGAGGCGGCGCGAAGAGGCGAGGCTGCTCGGCCGGAAGCTCGCGAAGAAACGCGGATACATGGCGAACGAGGACGGGAGTGGCCTGACCGATGGCGACCGCTTCGCGCAGGAACGAGAGCGCCGTGAGCGCCCGCGAGGCCATGCCTGCGCTGGTGAAACGCGTGATGACGTCGCGGCAGATCGCCGGGACTTCTTCCGTTTCCCCCACGGTCAGAAGTGTCTCCGCGAGATCGAGTGCGGCGAGCGCCGCATCGCCCACGAGCTCGAGTTGTTCGAATTCGCGCCATGACGTTCGCAGGATCGGCGCCGCGTCGTGCAGTTTGCCGGCCGTCATGAGCATGCGCCCGAGAGTCCAGCGGCTGCGCGTCCGCTCCGTCTCCATCCCCAGCATCTCGAACTCGGGAATGCAGCGTTGCAGATATTCCACGGCGCGCTCCGGCTGATGGAGATCGCCGTAGCAGTTGGCGATGTTGAGGGAGAGAAGCGGTGCGCTGCTCGGCTCGAGCGCCGGGTGGTTCTCGAGAGAAGACCACACTGCCAGTGCCTTCTCCACCGCTCCCGAGACGTACAGCATCACGCCCTCGGTGATGCGTGCGTTGATGTAACGCGGTGCATCCCCAAACCGCAGGAATGTCTCGGCCGCCTCGCGCGTGAGCACGATCGCTTCTTCGACGCGATCGACCCACCTCAGGATGTTCGCCTTCACCAGCGCCAGCCGCGCCAGGTCATACTCCGGCATCGGCACCTGATCGAACAGCCGCTTCGAGCGGTCGGCGAAATCGATGGCCTCGACATTTCGACCCATGAACGCCAGCACGTAGGCGTGGTCGCGGCAGGCCTGTGCCCGCAGTTTGATCACGTAGTCGCAGGGGTACGCGGCGATGTCGAGCGCATTGGCGATCTCGATGGCCATGGCCGTGACCTGCAGGGCGTTGGCCGGGGAGCTGTTGATCAACTGCCGCATGCGATCCAGGAGCTGGCGCACCATGCCCGCCGTATAGACGTTCTCCGCCTTGCGCAGGCGCTGGCGCCACCAGGCGGGCGGGCCGCTCAGGACGTCGTCGCAGAGGGCGGCGGCGTGCTCGTCTTCCTGTCTGGCTTTTTCGGCGAAGGACGCGACGTCGACCACGAACTGCCGGGGGGCGGGGGCGGGATCGTTCCAGGTCGTGTCGGTCTGGAGGGCCTCGACGATTTCACGATGGCTGCCGATCTCACTCGAGCAGCGCTCGCACGCGGAGACGTGGCTCTCGATCTCGCCGGCGATGGGCGAGGTCCCCTCCGCGTACTGGAACAAAGCTTCGTCGTCGTAGTGGGCCATGACAGACGGAATTACCTCCGGCAAGATAGCACGCCGAAAGGCGTCTGTCGATAAGGAACTGATAGGTCGCGGGCTCCGGCCGGGCAAATGCCCCTGGGGTGCCGGCCTTAACCTTTATTTCCCTTACCTTTACCGCCGCCACCGCCCTTTTTGCCGTTACCGTGGCCTTTCCCTTTTCCGTTACCGTCGACCTTGCCTTTTCCGTTACCACGACCGACTTGATGGTTGTCGACCTTGACCTTACGCGGCTTCACCCGCGACCCGTGCACGATCTCCGCACCTGTTTGCACGCCGATCTGCTTCTTGAGCTGGCCCGGAGGGCCTCCATGCGGATGCCTCCGCACCTCGTCTACGCGAGTCCGAACGACGGCCGGGATGAACTCCACGGAGTCGACGTCCACGATCCGCGACGCCGTCACGTCGAGCTCCACGTCCGGGACGCCGTAGACGCGGATCCGGTCTTCGATCGAATTCACCAGGGCCGTGCCGGCCAGCCCCTGTTGCCTCTGGACGCGGACGAACTCGACAAAGTCCGGCTCGTCGTCCTCCACGACCAGGGCCACCGGTGCATAGCGGACCACTTCGATGAACTGGGTCGGCGGGACCGCGGCATCATTCATCAATGTGACGACGTCCACGAGCTCGTTGATCGGAACGTCTGTGATCTCGGAAACGGCCGCAACCGCGAGTGGCATGGCCACCAGCGCCAGCATCTCCTCGTTGTCGAGCGCCGATGCCGAGAGAGGCACGAGCGCGCACACGAGAAGCGCGACCGTGAGTTTCCTGAACATGGCGGATCACCTCCTGAGTGTAGTTATTTGCAAGACTTGCACCCCGAGGCAGACGGGACCGCTGTGTACCTACGGCGCGCTCACGCGTATCTAAGCGGCGACAAAGGAGATTCGATGCCCCTCTTGACCCGCTTCATCCTCCTGGCTGCCGTGCTTTTCGGCCTCGTGAGCTCCGCTCTGGCCGCCGAGCCGTCCTCCGTCGTGACTGCGTTCGTGAGCGCGATGGAACAGGCCGACGCCGACGCCCTCGCCGCGATCTTCGACGAAAAGGCCACCGTGTTCATGCCCTTCGACGCCGTGCCGCAGCGTGTGGAGGGGAGGGACGAGATCCGCAAGGTCTTCGCCCGCTTCTTCGAGCAGGTCCGCAAGTCGAAGCCCGCGCCGCCCTACATGAAGCTCGAGCCGCGCGACCTCCACATGCAGCTCCTCGGCGACACCGCCATCCTCACCTTCCACCTCGGCAGCCTGCCGGACGCCGCCGCCACGTCGCCGTCGATGTTCTCGCGCCGGACGTTCGTGGTGCAGCGCAAAGGTGACCGCTGGCTCGTCCAGCATCTGCACGCCTCGAACATGCAGCTTCAACCGCGGAAGACGGAGAAGAAGGAGTAGGGAAGGTGGCTGGGGAGGGAGGATTCGAACCTCCGAATGGCGGCTCCAAAGGCCGCTGCCTTACCACTTGGCGACTCCCCAATCGAGTCGCGGGAACATGAGAACAGCCGCGCCCGCGGCGGCATTGCGAGGCGGGCGAGTCTAACAGACCGAATGCTAACGCACCGGCGACTCGGCCAGCTGCGCCGACAGCGTCATTCGCCGCCAGCCGCGGACGATCTCGAGCGGGGGAGAAACGCGAGGGCGAGGGCGACCGACTTCATGGCTTGCGCCGGACGCACACAGCTCATGCCTTCGGTTTCGCAATCGGCCCCAGCTTCGCACCTGTCACGCGAATGTAATCGGCGGGCGCGAGGAAGAGCTGCGTGCCGCGCACGCCGGCGGAGATCGAGATCACGTCGAACAGCTCCAGCGTCTCGTCGGCGAACACGGGATAGCTCTTCTTGGCCGCCAGCGCGGTCACGCCGCCGCGGATGTAGCCGGTGAGCGGCTGGACCTCCTTCAGGGCCACGGTATCGATCTTCTTGTCGCCGGTGAGCTGAGCCAGAGCCTTGAGATCGAGCTGCTGATCGCCGGGGATGACCGCGAAGCAGACGCCGTGCTTGTCGCCGCGCGCGACCAGGGTCTTGAACACCTGCTCCGGCGGCAAGCCGACCTTCCGCGCGACCGACTCCGCGGCCAGATCGTCCGGATCGACTTCGTACTCGCGCACTTCGTACGGAATGCCCTGCGCGTCGAGAAGGCGCGCCGCGTTCGTCTTCATCGCGCGTTACTCTACCGGCGATGAGATCCCTCCTGCTCCTCGTGTTCGCCGCCTCCGCCTTCGGCCAGAGCGATCCCGTCTCCCGCTCCTGGAACCAGCCCGTCGAGCCGTTCCGCATCATCGGCAACGTCTGGTACGTCGGCGCGTCGGACATCACCTCGTACCTGATCACCACGCCGAAGGGGCACATCCTCCTCGACGGCGGCTTCGTCGAGACCGCGCCGATGATCGTGGCCAACATCCGCAAGCTCGGCTTCCGTGTCGAGGACGTGAAGGTCCTCCTCAGCAGCCACGCCCACTACGACCACGCCGGCGGTCTCGCGGAGCTGAAGCGCCTCACCGGCGCGACGTTCTACGCCAGCCGGCGCGATCTCCCGCAGCTCGCACGTGGCGGCACCGACGACCCGCAGTTCGGCAACAGGTTCCTCTTCCCGCCGGTGGTCGCCGACCGCATTCTCGACGACGGTTCCCGCGTCTCCCTTGGCGGCACCACGCTCGTCGCCCACATGACTCCCGGCCACACCCCCGGCTGCACGACCTGGACGACCCGCGTCCGCGACCACGGCCGCGCCTACGACGTCGTCTTCGTCGGCAGCCCGACCGCGCCTGGATACAAGCTCAAGAACAACCCGCGCTATCCGAACGCCATCGAGGACTACCGCCGGCAGTTCGCGGTCCTGAAGTCCCTCTCCTGCGACGTTTTCCTCGCCTCGCACGGCAACTTCTTCGATCTACAGGAGAAAATCGCCGACAAGCGCTCCTTCATCGACCCCGAGGGATACCGGGAGTTCGTGGCGGCGGCGGAGCGGCGCATCGAGGAGCAGTACGCGGCGGAGTGAGCGGGAATCCTCCGCCGAGCGCTGTCCGTTTACGCCGAATAACTTCGGAGGTCATTTGAATCGAGTTCTGGCGTACGGGCTGACGTGTCTCTTCCTCCTTACTGCCGCGGCCGCTCGGGCGACGACGATCGTCATGCCCAGCGACGAGGCCCTGATCGCGAAGTCTCCGATCATCGTCGACGGCACGGTCGTCTCCTCGGCGCCGGTCCTTCGCGACGGCACGGTCTGGACCGACACGATCGTTGACGTCGCGCGCGCGATCAAGGGGAACGTCTCCGGCCGGATCACCATCAGTGAGGTCGGCGGAGAAGTCGACGGCCACATCGCCATGGTCTACGGCACGCCCACCTACGCGTCTGGCGAGCGCGTCCTCCTCTTCCTCGAGCCGGCGCCGCGCGGCGGCTATCGCACCATGGACCTCTTCGTCGGCAAGTTCGCCGAGGGGACGATGCTGGACGGGCGGCGCGTGTGGATTCGCGAGGACGTGACCCAGGACGTGGTGCTCCTCGACAGCAACCTCCAGCCGCTGGAGGCCAAGAACGTCCAGCGCGATGCCGCCCGCTTCGAGCAGTTCGTGTTCGACCGCGTGGCCGGCCGCGAGGGTGTGAAGAACTACGGCATCGAGAACCCGGTGCTGGCGAAGGATCTGCGCGCTGACCGGGTCAACTCCAACTTCACGCTCATCTCCGATCCCACGGTCTACCGCTGGTCGTCCTTCGACTCGAACACGACCGCGCAGTGGTACAGCCTCGGGACACAGACCGGCTACTCGAACGGCGGCGTGTCCGAGCTGCAGACGGCCATGTCGTCCTGGACCGGCTACGGCTCGGCGAAGATCCGCTACTCCTACGCCGGCTCCCGCAGCGGGACGCCCGGAGGCCTCAGCCGCTCGAACGGCTACAACGAAGTGATCTTCGGCGATCCGCTGAACGAGATCTCCGGCAGCTGGAACCGCAGCACCGGCGGCGTGGTCGGCAAGGGCGGCTTCACCGGCGTCTCCGGCAGCGGGAACTGGACCGCGCCATTCGCCGCCGACGCCACCCATCCCGCGGGAACGCTCCGCGCGTACAACATCACCGAGGGCAACCTGGTCATCCAGGACGGCGTGTCGCCGTCGGCGGGGATCAGCAGCAACCGCCTCGCCGAGATCGTCTCCCACGAGTTCGGCCACACCCTCGGCTTCGGCCACAGCTCCGATCCCACCGCGCTGATGTACGCGACGGTAGTCGGCGCCGGTCCGCAACTGCGCGCCGATGACCAGCTCGCCGCGCGCTGGCTCTACCCGAACGGCTCCACGCCTCCGCCCCCGCCGCCCACCCCGCCCGCCGCGCCGAGCTCGCTCACCGCGGCGGTCTCCGGCGGCACCGTCACGCTGCGCTGGTCCGACAACGCCTCGAACGAGGCCGGGCAGGCGATCTATCTCGCCGCCGGCAGCGGTGGGTTCGCCAAGGTCACCGACGTCGCCGCGAACGCGGAGGAAGCCACGCTCACCGGTCTTTCCAACGGCTCGTACCGCGCCTACGTCGTGGCCACCAACTCCGCCGGCCCCTCCGGGCCGTCGAACACGGTCAACTTCACCGTCGGCTCGCCGCTCGCGGCCGCGTTCTCGTTCACCCCGGCCACGGGCACGGTGAACGTGACCAACTTCACCTTCTACGACGAGTCCACCGGCGCGACCTCGCGCGTGTGGGACTTCGGCGACGGCGCGACCTCCACGTCGTTCGTCGCGACCCACGTCTACACGCGCGCGGGCGCCTTCCCCGTCCGCCTCACCGTCAGCAACGGCAGCTCGTCCACATCGACCACGAAGACGGTCGTCGTCACCGCGCCGTTCGCGGCGTCGTTCACATACTGGCCGGCGAATCCGACCACGAACGACACGGTCACTTTCACCGACACCTCCACCGGCGGCGTCAACGGCTGGTCGTGGACGTTCGGCGACGGCGGCGCGTCCTCGCAGCAGAATCCCACGCGGCGCTTCACCGCGCCGGGGACGTATACCGTCACCCTGATCGCCTTCCGCAACTCAGAGAGCGCGACCACGAGCCAGACCATCACCGTTGCCGCTCCGGCGCCGGTGACGCCGCCCGTCAGCGCGGCCTTCGAGGTGACGCCGGCCGCACCGGTCGCCGGCGGCAGCATCGCCTTCAGCGACCGCTCGACCGGATCGCCGACGTCGTGGGCATGGTCGTTCGGCGACGGCGGGACCTCGAACGCGCAGAACCCGACCCACGTCTACGCCGCGCCCGGCGTCTACACGGTCAACCTCACCGCCTCGAACAACACCGGCTCCGGCACGGCCGCCAAGCAGGTCGTCGTGGCCGCGAGCGCGGCGTACCGCTCGCTCGTCTCCGTCACCGCCCAGACCAGCGGCGTTGGCGGCACGAGCTGGCGCACGGAGCTGAGCCTCTTCAACGCCGTCACGCAGGGCGCGGACGTCACACTGCTCTTCATCCCCGGCGCGGGCGGGACGATGATCACCCGCTCGCTCTACCTCGCGCCGCGCCAGTCCGCGACCTACGCGAACACGCTCCTCGATCTCTTCGGCATGCCCGACGGCGCGGGCGCGCTTGCGATCGAGGCCACGAGCGCCGGCGCGACGGCGAGCCTGCGCGTCAACAGCCGCACCTTCACCGGCGGCAGCGCGGGCACGTATGGGCAGTCGGTGCCCGACGTCTCTGCGGATGCGCTCGAGCAGACGCTATACGTGACCGGCATGCAGGCCAACACCGCGTACCGCACGAACGTCGGCCTCGTGAACCGCGGCGGCGCACCGGTGTCGACCACGTTGACGCTCTACGACGCCGACGGCGCGACCCTCAGCACGAAGACCGTCACCGTCCCGGCGAACAACTTCCAGCAGGCGCCGCTGGCGTCGTTCTTCCCGGAGATCACCGGCCGCTCCTTCGACGCGCTTTCGATGCGCGTGGCTGCCGCGGCGAGCGACGTGGTCAGCGCATACGCGTCGGTGATCAACAACAAGAGCCAGGACCCGGTCTATATCCAGGCCGTGCCCGCGCCGACGGGCAGCTCGCTCATGCTGCCGGTCGTCGGCCGCGCGCCAGGCGCGAACGGCACGTTCTGGCGCAGCGACGTCACGCTCTTCAACCCGACCTCGAGCCGGCTCACGCTCTCGCTCCGCTACGGCGGGTCGAGCAAGACCCTGCTCCTCGACAGCCGCGACACGCGCGTGCTCGCGGACGTGCTCTCCGAGTACGGTCTCACCGCCGGCAGCGGAACTTTGGCCATCTCCTGGAGCGGCACCACCGGCCCGGTGGTCACGAGCCGCACCTACACCACGAACGAGAGCGGCGGCACGTACGGCCAGTCGATCGATCCGGTTGCACTCTTCGCCTCCGAGGTGTTCGTGCCCGGCCTCAAGTCCGACGGCAGCTATCGCACGAACGTCGGCTTCGTGAACGGCGGCGACAGCACCGAGTCGTTTTTCGTCACCCTGCTCTCGCCGTCGGGGACGGAGATCGCGAGCAAAGTCGTCACCCTCGAGGCAAAAGCGCAAACACAGACGTCGGCCGAGGCGCTGTTCCCCGGCGTGTACGGCGGCTTCACCCTCGCCGTCCGCGGCGATGGTGACGCGCGGCTCTTCGCGTACGGGTCGATGGTGGACAACGACTCGGGCGATCCGGTGTTCTTCGCGGGGCGGTGACACGAAGTGTCATCCCGAGCGTGAGCGAGGGATCTGGCCGGGTGGGCGGCGCGCTGCGGTCGCTCCTCCGCCCAGATCCCTCGCTGTGCGTCGGGATGATGCGGATCACGGCGTGATCCGCATCAAATCGCGCCCCACCACGATCTCCCCCTTGAAGTGCCGCCCCGCACGCTTGCGGAACGTCTCCTCCGCGTTCGCGGGGATGAGATGCGTGAGCACGAGCGTGCGCACGCCCGCCTCCGCGGCGATCTGGCCCGCCTCCTCGGCGCTGACGTGATAGCTCGCCAGCCGCGCCGCGACCTCGGGCGTGTCCACGCGCGCAAAGTGTTCCGGCAGATACGCCTCGAGCACGAGCACGTCCACGCCTTTCGCGTACTTTACGAGGTTCGGCGTCGGCCGCGTGTCGCCGGAGATCACCACTGACTTGCCGCCGGCGTCGAAGCGATAGCCGAAGGCGTGCTTCACCGGCCGGTGATCGACCGTGAACGCCGTCACCTTCACCTCGCTGTCGTCGTAAACCACGCCCTCGCGCACGATGTGCGTGCGGATCGTGGCGCCCGCGGCCGGATGCCGCTCCTGCACGTCCCGCCGGATGTGGATGTCCTCGGCGAAGAAGTCGAGCATCGCCTTCGACAGCGTGCGCGTTCCCGGCGGCCCGTACAGCTCCAGCGGACGCGTCTTCCGTCCGAACTGCCACGACGTGTTGAAGAGGTCCGGCAGCCCAGCGGTGTGATCGGAGTGCAGGTGGGTGAGGAAGACCGCGCGCAGGTTCGCGTACTGGAGGTCCGTCGCCGCGATGCGCATCGTCGTCCCGCGTCCGGCGTCGACCACGAACCACTTCTCGCCGAACACGACCGCCGTGGACGGCCCGGCCCGCTCCGGATCGGGACGGGGGAAGCCGGTGCCGAGGAGGAGGACTTCGAGAAGTGCGAGGATGGCCGCGGCATTGGATAACATCGTTAGAACATTATGCGCACTCGCATCCTCGCTCTCCTCCTCGGGTTGTGCGCCGTTCCCCTGTTCGCGGCCACGGTCATTCACTTCGAGCCGCTGCCGCCGACGGATCGAACGGCGCTGCGCCTTCATGTGTCATCGACAGAGGGTGGGTCGTGCGGGGTGAAGGAAGTGCAGACCACGGTGAGCGGCACGGTCATTCGCGTGAACGCGAAGCTCGCCACCGACGCATGTGACTCTTTCAAGCAGTACCGCTTCAGCACGACGGTAGGACCGCTGGCGGCCGGGGTCTATGAGGTCCAGGCGAGCGTCGCCGATGTGCCGATCGGC
Source organism: Thermoanaerobaculia bacterium (assembly GCA_044866315.1). Taxonomy (GTDB): domain Bacteria; phylum Acidobacteriota; class Thermoanaerobaculia; order Gp7-AA8; family Gp7-AA8; genus QHVT01. Next base: position 16,615 of record JBIOTX010000188.1, read on the forward strand.
TCGCGAGCGCTGATCGTTCGCGTCGCCGATCCTGTCTATCGGGTCATTCCGGACGTCGCCACGAGCAGGGCGAACGAGCGCGATTCTTCCGCCCCCGTGGGCGTGCCGGCGAGAGTCGTCGGTCCCGGTTTGGGCTCTTGTGAGGTTGGCTTTCCTGGAACCTGCCCAATCGTGATCATCAACAGGGTGGCGCACCTCGTGTTTGGAGCCGTTCCGCCCGATACGCTCCTGGTCCGCCTGCCCCCATACCGCGCCCGGCCTGTTCCGTTTCCTCCGGGTCCGCATGACGTGCTCGTGCACGAGCGCAACGGCGAGACGATCCACATGCCCGCGGCCCTGTTCCAAATGGATCTCGCGACCCCCGATCCGGCATTCTTCGAGCCCGTCCTCTTCCCGATCGCCTATTCCGGTCCCGGCGCGCTCGGCTCGCGCTGGCAGACGGAGATCGCCTTCCGCAACGACAATGACGAGCCGTTATCGACTTTCGAAAGCTGGTTCGACGTCTTCCCGCCTGCAGTCAACAGTGTGAACGACAGGAGACCGCCGGCGCGAACGAATGGAGTGATCACCACCTTCACCGAGCCGGCCGGGTTCATCGCCCACCTCCCGCGGCGGGAGGCGCCGGACGTGTGGTTCGGAACGCTCATCCGCGACCTGTCGCGCCAGGCGGAAGCCCTTGGCACGGAGATTCCGGTCGTGCGCGAGCGCGACCTCTTCGACCGGCCGTTCCAGCTCCTGAACGTGCCGACCGACCCGCGCTTCCGGGTTGCTCTCCGGCTGTACGACTTGGAGACAGAGCTCGCTCCCCGGGCCATTACCGTCCGCTTCATGTCCATGACCAGCGATGACGTCATCGCCACCAAAGAGGTCGCGCTGCAGAAGACCATCGGGCCGCGGCCGGCCTACGCCGCGATCGGCGATCTCGTCGGCGCCTATCCCGAGCTCGCCGGAAAAGGCCCGCTGCGCATCGAGATCGATCCGGACGTCATCCCCGGCCAGCGGACGATGTGGGCCATGGTGTCGGTGACGAACAACGAGACCCAGCACGTGACCGTGATCTCGCCTCAGTGACTACCGGGCGATGAATTCGTCATAGACGATCTGCGACCAGGTCTCCATGGCCTCGCGCGAGGCGGCCAGCTCCGCGCGCGGCACCCAGCGCCCGCTCATCTTCTCCGTCTCGCGCACGCGCACGTCGCCGCTCGACGCCTCGAGCACGTACACCGCGCCGAGGTGCACCTTCCCGACCTCGGTGAGGTCGTCGTTGAGAATGCCGACGAAGGTGAGGTCGTAGTCGCCGACGACCTCGACCTCCTCCTCGAGCTCCTTCTGCAGGCCGTCGAGCAGGTCCGGCGTGTCCGGGTTCACGTGTCCGCCGATGCCGAGGGAGAGTTTGTGATGCAGCCGGGCCTCGGTCTGCTTCGGCGTGCGCTGGAGGAGAAAGTACGCGTCGTCGTGACGAATGACGACGTAGGGGATGATCTGCTTGTACTGCGGCGACTGCTCCGCGGTGGGCCGATCGATGAAGAAGTGCCGGTCGACGATGGTCTCGAACAGCGCGTCGCAGTGGTCCGTGACCAGGCCGTACTCGACCAGGTGCGCGGCGATGTCCTCGCGGGCCACGACCATCACCTGCTCGGTCACCGGAAGACCTCCAGCACCTCGTCGTGCAGCAGGCCGTTCGTGGTGACCACGTTTCCGCCGTCGAAGCGCGCGTCGCCCTTCATGTCCGTGAGCCGCCCGCCCGCCTCCTCGACGATGATCTGCACCGCGGCCATGTCCCACGGCGCGACCACCGCCTCCACGGCCATCTCGATGGCTCCCTCGGCGACGAGCATGTGGATCCAGAAGTCACCGAAGCCACGCGTGCGGCTGCTGCGGCGGATGAGCGCGAGCAGGCGATCGGCGCTGCCGTAGGCGTCGAAGTCGGCGACGCTGCCGTAGCCGAGGTGGGCCTCGCCCAGCGCGCCGATCCGCGAGACGCGGATCGCCCGGCCGTTGCAGAACGCCCCTTCCCCCGCCGCGGCCCACCAGCGCCGGCTCATCGCCGGCGCGGAGACCACGCCTGTCACGAGACGCCCGTTCGCTTCCAGCGCGATGAGCGTGGCGAACACGGGAATCCCGCGGACGTAGTTCTTCGTCGCGTCGATCGGATCGATGATCCAACGCCGCGCGGTCACGCCGCTGTCGCCGTACTCCTCGCCGAGGATGCCGTCGCCGGGACGCGCGGCGGCGAGGCGCTGGCGGATCGTCCGCTCCACCGCCTCGTCGGCCTCGGAGACCGGCGTCATGTCCACCTTCGTCCGCACCGCCAGCGTCGCCGACTGGAAATGCCGCATGGTGATCGCGTCCGCGGCGTCGGCCAGCTCCAGCGCCAGCGAGAGGTCTGGATTCATGCGGCGCGCAGGGTAGCATTGACGGCGTGAGATCGCTCCTCCTGGTTCTCCTGCTGGCGGTGTCCGTGCGCGCGGACGAGAACGTGCTCCGCTGGGGTGGCGATGCCGAGGGCGGCGCGCCGTACGTCGAGGCCGATCCGAACGACCCCGCCAAGCTGGTCGGCTTCGACGTCGAGGTCATCGAGGAAGTGGCGAAAGGCCTGGACCGGAAGCCGCAGTTCGTGCAGGTCGCCTTCGCGCAGATCGACCAATCCGTGCAGCGCGGCGACTTCGACATCGGCCTGTCGGGCGTCGAGGACACGCCGGCCCGGCGCGCGGCCGTCGCGGCGACCATTCCCTACTACGAGTTCACCGAGACCTTGACCGTGCGCGTCGAGGACCGCGACCGCTTCCGCTCCCTCCAGGACCTCCGCGGCCGCCGCGTCGGCACCCTCGGCGGCACCATCGCCTACGAGATTCTGCTCGCGGCCGAAAAGCCCCTCGGCATCACCGCCGTCTCCTACGACGACACCGTCCATCCGTATGAGGACGTGAAGCAGGGGAGGCTCGACGCCGTCCTCCTCGACAACATCATCGCCGCCGTGCAGATGAGCCGCATCCCCGGCCTCTTCACGCACTTCGACAAGCCCGTGGCCAAGGGTCACTACATCATGGTCCTGGCCCGCGAGAACACCGCCCTGCGCGACCGCGTCAACGAGATCCTCAAGGCGCGCATGCGCGACGGCACCCTCCAGCGCATCTATGTCAAGTGGGCGATCTGGGACGAGTTCCAGCAACCGTTCTTCAACTCGACGCTCAACATCACCCCACAACCCCCTCGTGCCCCCGAGCCCCCGCGCCCCCTCGACAAGCGCGCGGCCACGCTGAACTACCTCCCCGCCCTCCTCCGCGCCGCCCTCATCACCATCGTCCTCTCCTGCCTGGCCATGGCCTTGGCCGTCCTCGTGGGCGTCCTCGTCGCCACCGGCCGCGTGTACGGCAACGCGCTGCTGCGCGCAGTGCTCACGGCCTACGTCGAGGTCACGCGCGGCACGCCCGTGCTGCTGCAGCTCTTCGTCCTCTATTACGGTCTGTCGGCGGTCATCAAGCTCCCGGCCTTCATCGCCGCGCTGGTCGGCCTCGGCCTGAACTACGCCGCCTACGAGAGCGAGATCTATCGCGGGGCGATGGAGGCCGTGCCGCGCGGGCAGCTCGAGGCGGCGCGCACGCTGGGCCTGACCGAGTGGCAGGTCTTCCGCCTCGTCCGCGCGCCGCAGGCGTTCCGCCTGGCCCTGCCGGCGATGACCAACGACTTCGTCGCCCTGCTGAAGGACTCCTCGCTGGTCTCGGTGATCACCGTCGTCGAGCTGACCAAGCAGACCCAGATCTTCGCCGCGAACATCGGCAGCTGGGTTATCCCCGGCGCGCTCTGCGCGGCGCTGTATCTGATGATGTCGCTCCCGCTGGCGCGCCTGGCGCGGCGGCTGGAGACGCGCTGGAAGGCGGCCACCGTATGAGCGTGCTGACCATCAAGGACCTGCGCCTCAAACGCGGTCCGCGCGAAGTGCTGCGCGGCGTGTCGCTCAACGTCGAGCGCGGCGAGCTCGTGGCCCTGATGGGCCTCTCCGGCGGCGGCAAGACCACCGTCCTCCGGGCCATCACCGCGCTGGAGACCTTCGACGGCGGGACGATCGACGTCGACGGGGTCACGCTCCACGCCGGCCGCTTGCCGTCGCGGGCCACGCTGCGCGAGCTGCGCACGCGCGTGGGGCTCGTCTTCCAGCTCCACTATCTCTTCGAGCATCTGACGGCCATGGAGAACGTGACCCTCGCGCCGGTGCACGTCGCGCGCGCGGCGCGCGGCGACGCCGAGGCCCGCGCGGTCACGCTCCTCGACTCCCTCGGCGTCGCCCATCGCCGGAACGCCTACCCCCGCGAGCTCTCCGGCGGCGAGGCCCAGCGCGTGGCCATCGCCCGGGCCATGGCCATGGAGCCGCCGCTGCTCTTGATGGACGAGCCGACCGCGTCGCTCGATCCGGCGCGGCGCTTCGAGCTCGGGCAGACCCTGCGCCAGCTCACCTCCGGCGGACGCACGCTCCTCATCACCACCCACGACGACGACTTCGCCCGCGACTTCGCCTCACGGGCGATCATCCTCGCCGAGGGGGAGGTGGTGGAGGAGGGAGACCCGCGGGAGGTGTTGACGCGGCCGAAGCACCCCGC
>JBIOTX010000189.1:0-34179 GCA_044866315.1 Thermoanaerobaculia bacterium
CCGGCGATGTCGCCGGCGCCACACGCCTGCCTTTACTGCGGCGGCTTCATCCCCTCCGGGTGGCCGCTCTTCGCCCAGTCCAGGATGATCTGGCGCTTGCTGCGCGAGAGCTCGCGGGTGATGGGCATGAGCAGCGGGTCGTTCTGGGGTCGGGTCAGGCGGTCGACGATGGGCTTGAGGTTCTTCACCACCGCCTTGTAGTCGTTGATCAGGATGATCTGGCGCATGGCCGGGTAGAGGACGGCGTACTGGTTGAGGATCGGCAGGACGTCGGTCCACCAGGTCGGGGGGTTGTCGGCGGCGGTGACGGCGTCGAAGATCTTCACGCTGACGAAGGCCCAGGGATCGGGATTCGTGTCCTTCGCCCAGTTCAGCTGGACGCCGTAGACCTGCCCGTCGATGTAGATCCGCGGGTTGGCGGGATTGCCGGCGCTGATGGTGAACGTGGCCTTGCCCTCGTCGTCGGTGGTGATGGTGGACGGGAACTGAATCGCCGACAGGGGCACGCCGACCGCCGGGCTTCCCGGAGGGCCGCCGAGCATGTCCAGGTACATCTGCAGGGGGATGGTCTCGTTCTCGGCGGGCTTCTCGAAAATGTTCGCCCAGACGGTGACCTTTCCGGTGTCACCGGGATTGAGGCGGAAGACGTACTGGTCGTAGTTCGCGTAGGCGCCGGTCGCGTTCTCCTGCGCCAGCGTGACCTGTCCGCCGGGCGTCGTGGTGAGGATGGCCGTCGGCGAAGAGCCGATCGCCGCCATCGCCGCGTCGTCGAGCGAGAACTCCTGCACGAACGCCGTCGTGGTGTAGGCCTCGGTCGTCGTGTCGATCGCGCCGAGGATGATCGGATTGCCGCCGGCGGACGGCAGAATCGCGGCCTGGAGACCCTGGACCGTGAACACCGGGAACAGCTCGTCCGGCGGCCAGTGCGAGGGAACGGCGTTGCCGAAGTCCATGGTGATCTTCTTGCGCACGAGGTCGGTCTTGGCGTAGGCGAAGTTGAAATTGCCGTCCGGACTGGAGACGCCGGTCGGCCGCAGCAGCCGGCCGTTGACGAAGTTCGTCGGCTCGCCGGGGAGGTACGGCCCGATCGTGCCGACCACGCGGCCGACGGTGAAGTGCCCCTGCTGGTAGGCGTCGTCGTGGTAGCCGTCCACGACGAAGTGGATGGAGAGCGTCGAGCCGCTGGCCTTCTGCAGCGCGTCGACGAACGGCGAGGTCCACTTGCCCTTCCATTCGACGTTCGTCAGCACCGACTGATAGACCGCCGAGAACTTCCCGTCGCCGGGCACGCGCGGTCGTGGCCGCACGAACATGTCCACGAAATTGATCGTGGTGAGCTTGCCGGTGATCGTGGCCCCGCCGGCCGAGATCTGCACCACTAGGCCGATGATCTGCGAGGCCCCCTGCTGCTCGGTGTCGAGATCCACCAGCACCGCCGGCCCGACCGAGGCCAGGGCCGCGCCGATGATCGGATCGCCGCTCGTGGCCGGCCCGGCGTCGGTGACGATGCTCGTCACCTCGCACTCGTTGAACGAGAAGTTGTGCTTCCCGTTGGGATTCCAGGCCAGGTCTCCGACGGGAACGCTCATGTTGTAGTTCGTGGGCGTGTTGTTGATGGTCGACGGGTTGGCGATGAACTGACCGGCGAAGGTGAGGCGCGGCGTATCGAGGTAGCTCATGTCTTGGGAGTGACGGAAGGGGCACCCTTCCCTACCCCTGATACACTGCGCGCGACCGCGACAACTCGACGGAGGTAATCACCCCATGGATCCCATCCAGACCCTCGATGCCCGTATCTCGTCCCGACACCTGCTCGACCACACCTTCTATCAGCGCTGGACCGCCGGCACGCTCACCCGCGAAGAGCTGCGCGACTACGCGCGGCAGTATTTCCACTACGCCATGGCCTTCCCGACGTTCCTCAGCGCGATGCACATGCACACCGAGGACATCGCCACGCGCCAGCTCCTCCTCGAGAACCTGATCGAAGAAGAGCGCGGTCCGGAGAACCATCCCGAGCTCTGGCTCCGCTTCTGCGAGTCCCTCGGCCTCACCCGCGAGGAGGTCAAGAGCGGCTCCCCCAACGCCGCGGTGCGGCATCTCATCGAGACCATGCGCTCCCTCGCCCGCGAGGGCGCGCTGCACGAAGGCCTGGCCGCGCTCTACGCGTACGAGTCGCAGATCCCGGCCGTGGCCAAGGCCAAGATCGAAGGCCTGGCCAAGAACTACGGCATCTCCGCCGAGCGCGACGTGGCCTTCTTCGCCGTGCACATGGACGCCGACGTGGCCCATTCGCAGACTTCGCGCGAGATTCTGCGCGACCTGTGCGACACCCCGGAGAAAGGCGCGGCCGCGGAGACGGCGACGCAGCGGACGCTGGATGCGTTGTATGGGTTTCTGGACAGCGTGACCGCGAATTAGCGGAGCGCCGACTTCCAGTCGGCGCTCCGTCCACCATGTTCGGGAGCTACTCGTCGAGACCCAGATCGCGCCGAAGTTTCGCGATCGATGGCGGGCGACCCTTCCTTCTTTGTGTGCGGGCAAGAGCCTCGAGGAGGCGCTTCGCATTCTTCGGCGACCGAAGGAGATGCACCATCTCGACGAGGCTACGAAGCTCATCGATGGCGATGAGAGCCACCGCTTCGCCTCCGCGATGATGAATGATGACCGGCGTGCGGCTGTCGGACGCCTCATCCAGCAGAGCCTTCAGGTTGGCGCGGGCCTGGGTGTAGGTAACTTCGGTCGCCATTGCTTATTCCGGCTGCCGGATAGACGCCGGCATGGATGCCGGCGGGGCGGCCGACTGGAAGTCGGCGCTCCGCCGCTCCGGCCACCCCCGCCGCTTCACGTCCTCGAACGGCATCAGCGAGTTGGCGTAGTAGTCGCGCAGGAGGCGCTCCTCGGGGTTCCACTGCCAGGCGTCCTCGATGGCGGGGACGCCGCCCTGGCCGAAGAGGTCGTCGCTCCAGCGCTCGGCGGGCACGAGGAGGCGGCGCAGCTCGAGGACGAAGCGCGCGGCTTTCCAGATCTCGGCGGGGGTCTTCTCGCGCAGGAGCCAGACCCGGTCGCGCCACTGCTCGCGTAAGGCGCCGAGGCCGCGCAGGATCTCCCCCTCGGACATCACTTCCTGGCGGACGAAGAGGTGGGCGACGAGCGTGACCGGCGTGACCGGCAGGGCGTCCGAGATCTCGGTCATCACCGCCTCGGCCAGACGCTGCATCGCGGGCTTGCGCTCCTCGTACGTCGCGGCGAGGAGGCCGGGATGGGCGCGCGCGAAGTCGTCGACGGAGATGGGGTTGCCGAAGGTCACGATGGCGTAGCCGTAGCGCTTGAAACGCTTGAAGAGGCCGCGGAAGAAGTTCTTGAAGAGGTAGTCGAACGTGGTCCGGAGCTTCTCTGTCTTCGTGGAGCGCTCTTCGCGCCCGAGGAGCTCCTCGGTGAGGTTGCGGTCCTCGAGCACGCGGTCGTAGTTCACGGCGGTGGGGATGATGAACAGCTCCGAGCCGAACTCCGGATCGCGCTTGGCGCTGACCAGGTAGTCGAGCATGCCCAGCTTGGGCTTGAGGAACGCGCCGTCGCGGGTGAGGCCGCCCTCGATGAACACCCCCTGGGTCACGCCGTGCTTGGTGATGGTCTGGACGAACTTCGAGAGCACGGCGTGGTACAGCGGCTCGCGGTAGCGCCGGCGGACGAAGTAGCCGCCGAACCACTTGAAGACGTGGTTGAGCGGCCACACGCGTGCCCACTCGCCGATGGCGTACGAGAGGGAGATGAACTTGAAGAGCATGTGCGCGACCAGGACGTAGTCGGCGTTGGAGCGATGGTTGATGATGTAGACCATCGTCGCGCCCTTGGCGCGCTGGCGCTCGGTGAAGTCGCGGATCGGCTTGCGCTCGACGACCACGCGGTAGAGGAAGTGCATGATCGCCCGGGCCAGCGGCGCGCCGATGCGGTAGTAGGCCAGGAGGTTGAACTTGGGGACGATCTCCTGCAGGTACTTCTTGGCCTGCTGGCGGGCCTGTTCGACCGAGACGCGGTGCTCCTTGGCGTAGGTCTGCACGGCCCGGACGATCTCCGGGCTGCCGAAGACCTCCAGCTCGATCTCGGCATGCCGGCGCTTGAGCTTGAAGCGGTCGATGTGGATGCGCCGCTCGCGCTGCAGCCGGCGCGCGTGCCGCTTGCCGATCACCACGCCGGCGATGGCGAGGACGCCGGCGACCGCCGCCGCGACGAGGAAGACGTTCATGGGACGGCAACAGTGTAGCGGAGCGTCCCGGGTGGTGCGGCGGCCATAACGGGCCGCCGCACCGGGGAAAGCCGTTTACGGGACGCAGCAGTAGTAGTCGTTGGAGCTCGAGGTGAGGCACGTCTGCATGTTCGTCGAGTTCCAGACGTTGCAGCGGACGTTCGGGAAACCGCAGTTGTTCGTGCCCGAGGTCACCTGGGTGATGGTGTTGCCGGTGATCAGGTGGGACGAGTCGTGCACGTTCAGCCCGACCTTGGTGCCGCTGATCGAATTGCCCGAGATCGTCGCCCCCGATTGCGGACCGCTTCCGCACCAGGGATTGCCTCCGATGGCCATGCCCATCGACATCTTGTGGTTCCCCTGGATGGTGTTGCTCTGGATCGTGGTTCCGGAATGGTCGTGGTTGGCGAAGCCGAGGCCTCCGAACGCGTAGCGGTTGATTTGCCGGATCAGGTTGCCGTTGATCTGGCAGTTCGACGTGTATTCGATGGAGAGGCTCAGATCGGTCGAGTCGTCGAAGGTGTTGTTGGTGATCCGGCCGCCATAGCATTCGCCGACGCGAATGCCGTCCGCCCAGGGCTCGGTCCCCGAGGGAATGGGGCTTTCGATGCCCGTGCCGTTGTCGACAAAGGTATTGCTGTCGATGACGTAGTTGGTGCCGTTGACGCCGAGGGCGGCGCCGCAGACGGCGCGCTGGAACACGTTGTTGGTGAGCGTCGAGCCGTACGTGTCGCCCACCTCCACCGTCGCCACGTTGGGGCGGAAGCCATTCGGACAGAGAGGAATCCAGTTCCGGGCGTCGCGATTGCCGTCGAAGATCAGATTTCTCAGGGTGACGTTCTGGTATCCGATCGAGCGGAAAGGAATCGCTCCCGAAAGAGTGGCGGAGGCGATGATCGTAGCCTTCGGATTCGTTCCCGGCGCGCTGTCCAGGGTCAGGTCGTGCTGGTGATTGTTCAGGCCACTGCCCCCGATGATGTAACCGCCGGTGCTCTCGAATCCCGGCGCCGTCGGGGCCAGCTTGAAGGTTCCGCCCTGGTCGATGAGGCACTGCAGGGCGACGTCATCGGCCACGGTGTCATTCGGATCGGCGTAGCTCGAGCAGGGACTGACCGAGACGGTGATGGCCTTGTTCGGGGTGATCTCCCCGAAGACCTCGGTGAATTCCTGGATCATCTTCCACTGGAAGTTGTAGATGCCGGCGGTGGACGGAGCGGTGATGTTGAAATTGAACGTGACCTGCTGGCCGGGAGCGACGTACGTGCCGTAGGGCAGGTAGGCGCGGGTGTCGCCGAACCAGACGGTGTTGTCGTACGGGTTCTGGGCCGAGAGCTTGTACCAGGAGTAATCCCAGGTCGTGGTGCCGGTGTTTTTCATGGTCACGGAGACGGAAGACACTTGGCCGGGAGCGAGCCGGGCCGGCACCGACTGGGAGATGAACTGGGCGTTGTTTCCGGCGTAGGCCGCGGAGGCGGCGAGAAGGGTCAACAGCAAACACAACAACTGCTTGGGGTTATGGGACATGAGGGGTTCCTTGGGAATGAGATGATGCGCGCGCGGCACGCATTTTAGCCAACTAATATTGGAATCCATAGAAAGAGCAAAAAGTGTCTCTACTGCTGCTCGCGGTCCTCTCTCTCGTACCCCACAAGCTCACCCTCGCCGACGGGCGGCGGATCACTCTGAGCGTGCCGCGCGGCTACGACGTCCATGTGGCGGCGGAGGGGCTGCGGCGGGTGCGGTTCATGGCTCTGGCGCCGGATGGGCGGCTGTTCGTCACGGACCTGTACAACCGCACCGACAACACCCGCGGCAAGGTCTACGTGTTGGACGGCTTCGACCGGAAGACGAAGCGCTTCGCCAAGGTCACCCCGTATCTGGAGAAGCTGCGCAACCCGAACAGCATCGCCTTCCACACCGACCCGGCGGGCACGCACTGGCTCTACGTGGCGCTGACGGACAAGCTGGTGCGCTACCGATACGAGCCCGGCTCGGTGAAGCCGCGCGGCGAACCGGAGGTCATCGCCACCTTCCCCGCGTACGGCCTGGACTACAAGTACGGCGGATGGCATCTCACGCGGACGGTGGCCATCGGGCCGAACGGCAAGGTCTACGTGTCCGTCGGCAGCAGCTGCAACGCCTGCGACGAGAAGGAGGACATCCGGGCCACGGTGCTGGAGATGAATGCGGACGGCTCCGGCCAGCGCCGCTTCGTGACGGGGCTGCGCAACGCCGTCGGGCTGGCGTTCGACGGCCCCACCCTCTATGCCACGAACATGGGCGCCGACCACCTCGGCGACGACGTCCCTGCAGACACGCTGTACGCGCTCAAAGACGGGGCGGACTACGGCTGGCCGCAGTGTTACGAAGCGAGGGGGCGGATCCTGGAAGATCCGCTGCATGCGTCGAAGGCGAAGCCGTGCTCGCGCGTGCCGAAGGCCCTGGCTGCGTTTCCCGCGCACGCCTCGCCGCTGGGACTCACGCGCGTGGACGGCGGCTTCCTCGTCGCCCTGCACGGCTCATCGAAGAAGAAGCTCAGGCACGGCTACCGCGTGGCGCGCGTGCGGGACGGGAAGGTCGAGGACTTCATGACCGGATTCCTGGCCGGCGCGAAGGTCGTCGGAAGGCCCGCGGATGTGCTCCGCCTGGAGGACGAGACCCTGCTCGTCACGGATGACTACGCGGGCGTGATCTACGCGGTCTCCTACAGCTTCGCGAGCTCGTCGTCGAGGTAATGGAGCGCGTGCTGGAGCGCCGCCCGGTGCGTTTCCGTGCGGCTGGTCTCGAGCTCGTGCTGGACGCGGCGGCGGGACATCTCCAGTCCCTCGCGCTTCCGGGTCCGCTCCATCTCCTCCCGCGACTGCCGCGATCCGGCCTCGGGGCCGCGGCGCTCGCTCTGCTGTGACTCGACCGACTTGCTTTCCCATCCTCGAGCCATGGGGACATCTTCCCTCCGCCGGCGGGGCCTGAGCAAGCGCGGCCCTTAGGGTTTTCTTAGGAAACGCCGGCGGGCGCCGCGCGCGCCGGGGAAACTTTTCGGATCTCGATAGCGAAGACTTAGCAACCGCGCCGCGGCGGCGGCCCCAGATTGACGGGCGAACATTCGACTGGAGGACAACATGAGCACCCGTCACCGAATCACCGCAACCGCCGTCGTCACGGCCGCGATCGTGGCAGCGGTCACCCTCACCGCCGGCAACGCCAACCCCAAGGGCAAAGAGGTCGCCGTCGTCGACACCGCGGCGATTCAGAAGGCCCGGGTGGCCCGCGGCCAGTACCTGGTCACCATCGGCGGCTGCAACGACTGCCACACCCCCTGGAAGATGGGCCCCAACGGCCCCGAGCCGGACATGGACCGCATGCTCTCCGGCCATCCCGAGAACCTGCCCATGCCGGAGCCGCCGAAGGGCAACGGCCCGTGGATCGTGGCCAGCGCCGGCACGAACACCGCCTTCGCCGGCCCCTGGGGCGTGAGCTTCACCAAGAACCTCACTCCCGAGCCGATGACCGGCATCGGCATCTGGGACGAGGCCATGTTCATCAGGACCATCCGCAGCGGCCGCCACTGGGGCGTCGGACGCCCGATCCTGCCGCCGATGCCGTGGTTCAACTACGCCAAGATGACCGACGAAGACCTCAAATCGGTGTACGCGTACCTGCGAACGATCAAACCGGTCAAGAACCAGGTGCCGGACGCCATCCTCGCTCCCCCGCCCCCGCAGCAAGTCGCGTCGAAGTAAGCACGCACGTCGCACCGACAGGTGCGCACGGTATTTGCGGGTCGTTCGGCATGAGCCGAACGGCCCACGCCGCCGCGCCCGAGACAGCGGTCCTCGAGTCCGGCTCGATCACCTTCCTGTACCGCCCCCGCGTCGAGGAGCAGCATCCGCAGGACCTGGATGACGTGCAACGGGTGCTGCTCCTCCTCTCCCCCGAGGGGGGCCTACACGAGCGGCTGATCGCCGTGGGCCGGAAAAACCTTCCCTGCTCCGCCCGCCGAGACCGCTTCTGGGGCTTCGTCGACCTCGTCCTCACCCCCTACGACATGAACGCCGCCCTGGACGCCCAGGTCTACGGCACCAAGACCCGCGGCCTCCGCCACCTCCCCGCCGCCCGCCCCTTCGCCACCGGGACGTACGAGATCACCACCCACGGCACGCACTCGCACCTGCGCTGGACGGCCCGCCGGGTCGCCGAGGATCCGGTCGCCGCGGACGTGCACATCGAGCCGGAGGCGGACTACATCGTGACGGTCATGAACCCGGACCCGACCGTGTGGGGTCTCACCGAGGTGCCGGACCTGCAGTCCGAGCTCTTCGACGAGCTGGAGCTGCACGTGACCATCCCCACCCCCTTCCCGCCCGCCCTGCAGGCGCGCTTCCGGGGCCGGCGCTACGCGCAGCTGGACGACGCCGAGTGGCTCGAGCATCCCGGCGCGGAGCTGGTGTTCGTCGGGACGGGGGAGTAACGCCGCGCGTTTATACGCACGCCGTTACGGCGTGCGTATAATTCGCGCGTGGCCATCGCCCGACTGCCCGAGGCCCTCGCGACGCTCTACGCCGAGCTTCTCGATCAGTGCATCCAGGCGGAAGCCGAGGCCCAGGCGTTCGAGCGCGGATCGTTCGTCTCGAAAACGATCAACGGCATCACCTACTGGTATCGCCAGGAGAGTCAGGGCGGCCGGAAGCAGCAGGTTTATCTCGGCCGTGAGACGCCGGCCCTTCTCCAGCGGATGCAGAGGGCGTCGGAGATCCGCGATGCCGTCAAGGAGGACGAGCGCCGGAGGAGAGAGCTCGTGCGGATGCTCGTGGCCGGCGGCGTTCCGCGACAATCGGCGCCGGTCGGGCAGATCCTGCGCACGCTCCGTGACGCCGGTATGTTTCGCCTGGGCGGCGTGCTCATCGGAACGCATGCATTCGGCAGCTACGCGAACATGCTCGGGGTGCGCTTCGAGCAGCAGTCGATCCGCACGGCGGACGTGGACATCGCGCACGACGCCAGCGTGGCACTGGCCCTCGGGCGCGAGGAGCCGTCCGTCGACGTGCCTGCCGCCCTCAAGCAGATCGAGCCGCGCTTCGTCAGCGTTCCCGGGCTCGATCCCAGGGAGCCGAGCACGTCCATGAAAGTACGCGGACGCGACCTTCGCATCGACTTCCTGACCACGGCGCGGCGACGAAACAGCGATCCTGTCGTGCTGCCCCGTTTCAAGATCGCGGCCGCGCCGCTGCCGGGAATCGACTACTTGATCGCTGATCCCGCTCCTGCCGTCATCATCGCCAATAGCGGCATCCTCGTGAACGTGCCGGCGCCTGCACGATTCGCATTCCACAAATTATGGGTCTCGAGCGAACGGCCGGTCGCGGAGCAGGTGAAGGCGCGGAAGGATCGCCTTCAGGCCGAACAGCTGCTGGAAGTGCTGGCCGAAGACCGGCCCGGCGACATCACCGCGGCATGGCGCGCTCTCGAACCGCGCAGGACCATGGTGAAAGCCGTCAGCGCTGCACTTCGGTCGTTGAAGATGGGAGAGTCCGTGCAATCGCTTCTTTGAATTGCGGCAAAGTTCCATTCACACGACGCTTCGCACAGCCCACACGACGCTTCAAATACCTCGCACGGTGCTGGAGAAGCTCCCACGATGCTGGAGAAGCTCCCACGACGCTCCGAGAAGCTCCCACGATGCTGCGAGAAGCTCCCATGATGCTCCGAGAACTCCCACGACGCTCTAAAACCTCCGCCGTCAGTTCGCGCAGCTCGCGTGAGGCTTTTCGGAGCACCGTTGCAGCTTTTCGAAGCATTTGCGATGCCCTAGAAACTCTCCCGCGAGCTCCGGAAGCAGCTACTTCAGTTCCGCCAGCACGTTCCGCGCTACCGCGGGCACGATCGTCACATCATCCGCGATGCCGCGGGTGAAAATCACCACCACGAGCTTCCGCCCTTCGGGCAGCTCGATGTAGGCAGCGTCGTGGCGGACTTCGCTGGTCCAGCCGGCTTTGGACCAGAGCTTCGCCTCGGCCGGGAGCACCTCGCCGATGAACTCCTTGACCTGGTTCTCCTCGGCGCGCGGCGGGGAGAGCGGGCGGGCCAGGAGGGCCATCTGCGCGTCGGCGCCGGGGGCGCGGCGGCGGACGATCCACAGCAGCAGCGAGGCCGTGGCGTTGGCGGTAAGCTTGTTGCGGTTCACGCGATTCTCGCCGAGGAGCTGGAGCTCGCGGCCGTAGGGGCCGAAGCTCCAGGCCTTCATCATGGCGCTGACGTTGCCGGCGTAGCCGAGGCGCTGGAAGCGCTCGTTGATGGCCCGGCGGCGCTCGGTGAAGCGGCGCTGGGCGCGGCCCTCCAGCGGCGGCCCGGGCTCGGTGCCGGCGAGGACGTCCACGATGTAGGCCGTGGCGTCGTTGTCGGACACCACGATCATCTCCTTGAGGGCGCGGTCGACGTCCGGCACGCTCTCCTTCTTCGTGGCGTACACGTCGGCCATGAAGAACAGCTTGATCACCGACGCGGGATAGAACGGCGCGTCGCCGTGATAGTCGCCGCGGCTCATGGTGCTCGGACTCGTGACGTCGATGACGCTGATGGCCAGATCCTCGGCCTTCAGCTTCGGATAGGCCTTCAGCGTCGCCTCCGCGGCGTGACGGAGCTTGGTCTCGATCGACGGGTCGGGCGGGAGCTCGACGAACTCCCGGTAATTGGCCCGGGCCACGGTCGCGAAGAGGAGGAGCAGCAGGACGCGGCGCATGCCGCGCATGCTAGCGAATCGGCTCGATCCGAAACAGCTTCCCCGTCTTCGGCATCGCCTTCGGCTGCCCTCCGGTCATGAACACGCCGAAGTCGAGGACGTAGATCATCCCGTCCGGACCGACCCGCACGTCCACCGGCCGCTCGAAGCCGTTGCGCAGGTCGAGCGTCGACGCCGGCTGGGCGTGGCCGGAGTTGCGGTTGCGCAGGTACGGCGTGATGGCGCCCCCGCTGATGCGCTCGACCTGGAAGCCGGCGCGCACGGACACGTCAGGATCGGTGTCCGGCTTGAAATCGCCCATCTCGGCGACGAGGATCGTCCCGTCGCCCATCACGGCCATGCCGCTGAGCGCGGCGTGCGGCTCGGTCGCCACGACCAGGAGCGCGCGGTCGGGCGCGGAAAGGTTGCTCGCGGTGAGATCGATCACCGGCGGAATCGGGAACGGCTCGAGCGCCGCCGAGTAGTCGGGCCAGCCGTACCACGCCCCCTCGCGCACGCGGAACACGCTGTCGGGATCGTCTTTCACCGGACGCGTGCCGCGCACGTCGGCGCCGTGATTGCCGATGAGAAGCGTGCCGTCGCCGTCGAAAGCGAGGGCGACGGGATTGCGGAAGCCCCAGGCCACGAGCTCGGGCGTCGAGCTGCCGCGGCGCAGGCGGTAGACCGCGCTGGTGCACATCGGCTCGCCGCGCACGGTCTTCGCGGCGGACTGCTTGTACGGCTGGAACGCGCCGGTGGCGCCGCCCTCGTCGGTGAAGGTCTGCCCGGTGAGCTGGATGTCCTTGCAGGGGATGTCACGCGTCTGCGGGTGTTGCTTCAGCCACTTCTGGTTGACCGGATCGGCGGAGGCGACGACGCCGGAGTTCGTCGCGCTGCCGACGCCGAAGTAGAGAGTGCCGTCCCGATCGAAGGCCAGATGGTTCACGTCGTGGTCGCCGGTCACCGGCACGCCGCGTACGACCGCCTCGACGCTCCCGCCCGAGGGGCGCACCCGGCTGATCGAGAACGTGCCGTCCTTCTGCTCGTGCGACAGGTACAGCCAGCCGTCATGGAAGGTTAGACCGATCGCCGTCTCGCCGCTCGGCGCATCGGGGCCGCTCAGATTCACCCGGTCGATGCGCCCGTCCTTCGCGATCCGCACGATCTTGGCCTTAAGCATCGGCGCAGGGACGGTGTGCGACTCGAGGACGTAGATCGTGCCGTCATCGCCGAACGTCACCGCGCTCGGGAAATTGAGGCCGTTGACCACGCGCACGGCCCGGAAGCCGTCCGGCGCGGTGATGTCGTCGACGACCACGCGTTTCGCGGAGTAGCGGCCGGCCTGATCGAGCGCGTTCCAGGCGATCTGGCCGAGGTAGGAGCAGCCGGTGAGAGCGAAGGCGGCGAGAAAAGCGAGGTGCTTCATGACGCGCGAGGTGCGTGCAACTCGCGCACCTTTCGGAGTGCGGCGGCATCGCCGCCGCTTTCAAAGCGGCGGCTGCGGCCGCCGCACTCCAAAAGCTCCGGCCGCTGCGAGCACCGCCAGGCCACCCGCGATCAGCACGTTGACGCGAAACGCCCGGACGAACGAATGCTTCACCGCGCTCTCGATCCGCGCCCGCGTCGCCGGGTCGATCCCCCGTGGCGGCATCGTCTCGGCGAGCTTGACCCGCTGCGCGAGCACGGCCTGCCGCACGTCCGGCCGCACGTCGCGCAGCCGGGCGTCGAGATCGCGCCCGAAGACGGAGATGGCGATCGCCCCGAAGACGGCGATGGCCAGGAGGCCCGCGGCGCGGGCCACGGCGTTGTTGATCCCCGACGCCGCGCCGGTGCGGCTCTCGTCGTCGAACGACGTCATCACCGTGGTCGTCAGCGGCGCGACGACGATGGCCATGCCCAGGCCGAGGACCAGCACGCCGGGGAAGAAGGTCGTCCAGTACGAGCCGCCGATCGACGGGTACGCGAGCAGCGCCAGCCCCGCCCCGGCGAGGAGCGGCCCGACGATCAGCAGCGGCCGCGCGCCGATGCGGTCCGCGAGCGCGCCCGTCCAGCGCGAGAGCAGCGACATCGTGGCCACGAACGGCAGCAGCGCCGCGCCGGCCTTCGCCGGCCCGTAGCCCTGCACCTGGATGAGGTTGAACGGCAGGAGGAACGTCGCCGCGGAAAGGGCGGCGTAGAGCAGGAGGGTGAGCACGTTCGCGCCGGTGAAGGTCGGCGAGCGGAAGAGCGCCAGCGGCACGATCGGGTTCTTCACCCGCCTCTCGACGAGCACGAAGACGATCAGCAGGACCGCGCCGGCGATCGCCGCCGCCCACACCCGCTCGATGAATCCGTACGCCAGGCCGCCGAGGGCCAGGGTTACCAGGGCGGTGCCGACCCAGTCGACGGCACGTGGAGCGGCGGGCTTCAGCCCGCCGGCGGGCATGTGACGCCACACGATCCACAGCACCACCGCGGCGAGAGGCACGTTGATGAAGAAAACCGCCCGCCAGGACACTGCCTGCACCAGCGCGCCGCCGAGGACCGGGCCGGCGATGATGGCCAGCGACGTGAGCGCGGACCAGGTGCCGATCGCCCGGCCGCGCTCCTCCTTCGGGAAGGCGTCGCTGAGGAGGGCCAGGCTCCCCGGCACGAGCAGCGCCGCGCCGGCGCCCTGCAACGTGCGCGCGGCGATCAGCTGCGCGCTCGACGGCGCCAGGCCGCACCAGAGCGAGGCCGCGGCGAAGACGGCAATCCCGAACGCAAAGACGCGCGCGCGGCCGAGGGAGTCGCCGAGGGAGCCGCCGGCGAGGATCAGCGAGGAGAGGACGAGCAGATAGGCGTCGATGATCCACTGCGCGTCGTTCACGCCCGCCCGCAGCTCCCGCTGCATCACCGGCAGGGCGACGTTGATCACCGTCGTGTCGATGAAGGCCATCGCCGAGCCGAGAATCGTGGCCGTGAGCACCCAGCGGCGCGTCGATGGCATCGGTGAAGCATACTCATCCAACTCGATGTCCGCTGATGCATTCGCCGCCCTCGGCCTCCGCGAAGAGCTGGTCTCCACCCTGAGCATCCTCGGCTATGAAGCGCCCACGCCCATCCAGGAGCGGACCATCCCGATTCTGCTGGGCGAGCGCGATCTGATCGGCCAGGCCCAGACCGGCACGGGCAAGACCGCCGCGTTCGCGCTGCCGATCCTGCAGAAGCTCGATCTGAAGTCGCGGGACACACAGGCGCTCGTCCTCACCCCGACCCGCGAGCTGGCCATGCAGGTCGCCGACGCCATTCACACGTACGCCCAGAAGCTGGGGACGGTGCAGGTGCTGCCGGTATACGGCGGCGCGCCGATCGTCCCGCAGCTCAAGCGGCTCGAGCGCGGCGCGCAGATCGTGGTCGGCACGCCCGGGCGTCTCATCGATCACCTCGACCGCGGCACGCTCCGCCTCGGCGCGCTGAAGATGATCGTCCTCGACGAGGCCGACGAGATGCTGAAGATGGGCTTCATCGACGACATCGAGAAGATCCTCTCCAGCGCCCCGAAGCCGCGCCAGACCGCGCTCTTCTCGGCGACGATGCCGGACGAGGTGCTGCGCATCGCCAAGCGGTATCTCGAGAACCCGGAGCGGGTGGAGATCGAGCACAAGGCCCTCACCGCGCCAGACATCGAACAGCGCTTTCTCAATCTCTCCGAGGGACAGAAGCTGGAAGTGCTGACCCAGCTCCTGGAGCTGGAGCGAAGCGACGCCGTGCTGATCTTCCGGCGGACGAAGACCGGCGCGGCGGAGCTGGCCGAAAAGCTGGAGGGCCGCGGCTTCGCCGCCGTAGCCATGCACGGCGACATGACCCAGTCGCTGCGCGAGAGCGTGATCCGGCGGCTGCGCGCGGGGCAGGTGGACATCGTCGTGGCCACGGACGTCGCCGCGCGCGGCCTCGACGTCGAGCAGATCAGCCACGTCATCAACTACGACATCCCCTACGACGTGGAGGCCTATGTGCACCGCATCGGCCGCACCGGCCGCGCGGGCCGCAGCGGCGTGGCCACGCTGTTCGTGACCCCGCGCGAGCGGCGGATGATGCGCGAGATCGAGCGCTACACCGGCTCCCCCATCAAGCCGATGAAGATGCCCACCCGCGCGGACATCGCCGCGCACCGCGTGGCGGCGTTCAAGGAGAACATCCGCAAGACCATCGCCGAGGGAGAGCTCGACCTGTACCTCGACCTGGTCGAGCAGATGGTGGACGAAGGCCAGCACGACATCGCCGAGATCGCCGCCGCGGCGGCGAAACTGGCCACGGCGGCGCGGAAGATCGCGCCGGCGGAGCCGGTGGCAGAGCCGGTGATGGTGGCCCCCGCCCACCCGAGCAAGCCGGAGGCTCGCACCACACGCGAAGAGCGCACCGTGCGCCTGCAGATGTCCGTGGGCAAGCGCGACGGCATCCGCCCCGCCGACGTCGTCGGCTCGATCGCCAACGAGGCGGACATCCCCGGCCGCGAGATCGGCCCGATCGAGATCCGCGAGGACGTCACCTACGTCGGCGTCCCCGAGCGCTACGTCGAGCGCGTGCTGGAGAAGGTCGGACGCAAGCGCTTTCGCGGCCGGGCCGTGCAGCTCAAGAAGGCGGAGGCGGCGCCGCCCGCGCCGCACCGCAAACCCGAGCGCCGCTTCGAAAAACCGGAGCGCCGGCCGCCGGCCGGCCGTTCCGCCGGCCGCCCGGCCGGCGGCTTCGACCGGTTCAAGAAGAACAAGCAGCGATAGCCGGCGAGCCGCCGGCCCTCCTCGCATACAATGAGCCCCACTTCTCCCCCGGAAGCCGTCCAACCCAAATCATCGGAGGTGGAAATTGAGGCTCTCCCGCGCTGTACTCCTGGTCATCCTCGTCCTGGCAACGGTCAACCTCTTCGCCCAGACCACCGGTTCGCTCGTCGGCACGGTCACCTCGGGGGGCAATCCCCTGTCCGGCGTCACCGTCACGGCGTCCTCCCCCGCCCTGCAGGGCACGCGCACGGCCACGTCCGGCGAGGCCGGCGGCTATCACTTCCCGGCCCTGCCGCCGGGCAACTACACGATCTCGTTCGAGCTGGACGGCATGCAGCGCGTCGACCAGCGCGTGACGGTGAGCGTGCTGCAGACCAACCGCGCCGACGCGGAGATGCACCTGACCGCGGCCTCGGAGGCGATCACCGTCACCGCCGAGTCGCAGGCGGTGGTCGAGACCACGGAGGTCTCGGCGAACTTCGACGTCGAGCAGATCCGCGAGCTGCCGACCGGCCGCGACATCCGCGAGACCGTGCTCCTCGCGCCGGGCGTCACCGACGGCGCGGTGAACGACCAGATCACCATCTCGGGCGCCATGTCCTTCGACAACCTGTTCCTGGTGAACGGCGTGGTGGTCAACGAGAACCTGCGCGGCCAGCCGCATGACCTCTTCGTCGAGGACGCGGTGCAGGAGACGACCGTGCTCACCGGCGGTGTCTCCGCGGAGTACGGTCGGTTCACCGGCGGCGTGGTCTCGACGCTGACCAAGTCCGGCGGCAACGTGTTCAGCGGCTCGGTGCGCGACACGATGACGAACTCGGACTGGACGGCGAAGACGGACTACGCCGCGCAGGCCGATCCGATCGACGAGATCAATCACAGCTACGAGGGCACGTTCGGCGGCCGGATCATCGCCGACCGGCTGTGGTTCTTCCTGGCCGGAAGAGCCGAGGATCGGGAGACCTCGCAGCAGCTCCGGCTGACGAACATCCCCTACGTCGAGTCGCGCGAGGACCGGCGCATCGAAGGCAAGTTCACCGGCCAGATCACCCCGAGCCACAACGCCGTGGTGTCGTACCTGAGCAGCGACAACCACCGCGACAACATCGTCACCTTCGGACCGGTCATCGACATGCGCAGCCTGACCACGCGCGACCAACCGAAGACCCTCCTCGGCCTGAACTACAACGCGGTGATCACCAGCTCGCTCCTCCTGGAAGCGCAGTTCAGCCGCATGGACGACGATCTCACCCGCGGCGCGGAGACCCGTGACCTGATCGAGGGCACGCTCCTCCGCGACACCGCCAGCGGCAACCGCATGTGGTCGCCCTCGGGCTGCGGCTCGCCCTGCGGCACCAAGCAGCACGACAACAAGAGCTGGCAGGGCAAGGGCACGTACTTTTTGAGCACCAAGCGCACCGGCAACCACAGCATCGCCGGCGGCTACGAGGAGTTCCACCAGCTCCGCAATGACAACAACTTCCAGTCCGGAAGCGACTTCTGGCTCCACGGGCACATCCTCCAGGACCCGTCCAACCCGGCCACGCTGTTCTTCGGCATCAACGAGTCGGACGGCGCCATCGAGTGGGATCCGGTGCCCTCGCTCTCCCGGACCTCGGACTTTGCCGTCCGCTCGCTCTTCGTCAATGACAAGTGGGAGCTCAGCCCGCGCTGGAGCTTCAACGTCGGCCTGCGCTACGACAAGGCCTTCGGCAAGAACCAGTCCGGCGTGAAGACCGTGGACGACAGCGCATTCAGCCCGCGCCTGGCGGCCACGTTCGATCCGACGGGGCAGGGGCACCACCGCTTCAGCGCGACGTACGGGCGCTACGTGGCCAAGGTCGAGCAGGGCCCGGCCGACCTCACCGCCGGGGCCGGACGCTACGCGTACTACCTCTTCGACTACAAGGGGCCGGAGATCAACCCGCGCGGTACGCCGGTGGCGAACATGGTCCCGACGCCGCAGGTCATCGCCATGATCTTCGCCTGGTTCAACTCCGTCGGCGGCACGAACAACACCAGCCTCCTCTCCGACATCAGCATCCCCGGCTACACCACCCGCTTCGACGAGTCGCTCAGCTCGCCGTACATGGACGAGTGGACGATCGGCTATTCGCTGGCCTTCCGCGACCGCGGCTTCGTCCGCGCCGACTACATCGACCGCGAGTGGGGAGACTTCTACGCCATCCGGCGCACCCTCGACACCGGAAAGGTGGAGGATCCGACGGGCCTGGTCGTCGACCAGGGCGTGATCGAGAACAGCCGCGGAGGCCTCGAGCGCAACTACCACGCCGTGCAGCTCCAGGGCTCGTACAAGCCGTGGAAGCGGATGACCATCGGCGGGAACTACACCTGGTCGAAGCTGCGCGGGAACGTGGAGGGTGAGTCGCCCGGCGGGGCGACGGTGCTGACCGAGAATCCCGACCGTCCGGAGTACACGGGATTCGATGAGTTCAACCCGGTCGGATACCTGCTGCCGGACATGCGCCATCGGGCGAACATCTGGCTGAGCTACGACATCCCCACGGCCTTCGGCGACTTCAACGTCTCGCTCCTGGAGCGTTATCACTCCGCGCTCTCGTACTCGGCGCGCGGCACGATCGACGTGCGCGCCGGCGCGGCCAACGGCCCGGCCAACGGCGTGGTCAATCCCGGCTACGAGACCGTGCCGACGAACGTCGGCTACACCTTCGGCGAGCGCGGCGGCTTCCGCGTCGACGACATCAGCTCGACCGACCTCGGCTTCAACTACAGCTTCCCCTTCCGCGCTATCCGCCTGTTCGTCGAGACCGACCTGCTGAATCTCTTCAATGAACAGGGCATCGAGGACCCGGACTTCGTGGACAAGACCGTGCTCACGCGCCGTCAGACGAGCTGCCTGCAGACCGGCACGAACACCCGCTGCCTGGCCTTCAACCCGCTCCGAGGCGAGGAGCCGGTGGAAGGCACGCACTGGCAGAAGGGCGCGAACTTCGGAAAGCCGACGTCGGCCGACGCGTACCAGCTCCCGCGCACGTACCGGTTCTCGCTGGGCGTGCGGTTCTAAGAATCTCTCAACGCGGCGCGCGTTCGCTCGGCCAGCGAGCGCGCGCCGCGATGCGGATTGGCGCGGACCATCTCCCCCAGCACGCGCTCCGCGTCCGCGCGCCGTCCCTGGATGGCATAGACGACCGCGAGATTGGCATAGCTCTGCAGGTGCTGGGGGAAGCGGGCGATCTCGCGGTGATAGGCGGCAACTGCCTCGTCCGGACGATCGAGGCGCGCCAGGACGTCGCCGCGCAGGTGATCGGCGCCCATGAGGTCGATCTTCAGCTCCGCGGCGCGCTGGTCCGCCATCGCGAGCGTCTTCAGCGCCTCTTCGAGGCTTCCGGCGTCGCGCTGCAGCTCCGCGGCGAGGAGGAGCGTCTTCGGCTGCTGTCCGCCGGCGCCCAAGGCGCGCTGGATGTGGGCGTGCGCGTCGCCGAGGCGGCCTTCGAGCATGGCCGCGCGGGCGAGCACTTCGTTGGCCTCGCGCGCGTTCACGCGCTCCGCGAGCCGGGCGTGCTGCGCGGCTTCGCGCGGCTTGCCCGCCTTGAGGTACGCGACTGCGAGGGCGAGGGCAAGATCGGGGGAGAAGCGCTCGGATTGGGCGATGGCGTTGCGGTAGACCTCGACGGCCTCGTCGTGGCGGCCGGCTTCCATGAGCACCTCGCCGAGGCGTGAGGAGGCGTCGGTGAGGCGCGGGTTCTTCTCCAGGAGCGCACGCAGCGCGGTCGCGGCCTCGTCGTTCCGCCGCTCCGCGGCGAGCTGGAACGCCGACTTGATGGCCTGCAGCGTGCCGATCTCCTGGCGCGGGTTCGGGAGCGGGCCAGTCCGCTCTCGCGGCGTGCCGAGGTAGCCGAGGGCGGCGAGCTTGGCCGCCTCCTCGGGGTCGATGCGCTCCATCGGCGCGTTGGTCGCCGGGAAGGACTGCAGCGCGGCGCGCATGCTCGCCGCGACGCGGCGCTCCGCGCTCAGGAGGTTGCGCGTCTCGCCGGGATCGCGTTCGAGATCGTACAGCTCGGGGCTGGAGCTCTCGATGTAGTGCCAGCGCCCGTCGATGAGCGAGCGCAGCTCGCTCCAGCCGAGGTGAATGCGCGGGTAGAGCGTCTCGGAATAGAGACCGCGCGCCGCTTCGCGACGCGCGTGCTCGATGCCGGTGAGATCGAGGATGCGATCGAACACTCGCCGCAGCTCGAACGGCTCGTTCATGGTCGAGCCGCCCTGTGCGGAGCCGGGCAGCTTCACGATCAGCGGCACCTGCAGGACCTCGCGGTAGAGCAGGATCCCGTGCTGGTCCTCGCCGTGTTCCCACAGCGCCTCGCCGTGATCGGAGGCGAAGACGATGATGGCCCGGTCGTACACGCCGCTCGCCTTCAGCGTCTCCATCAGCCGGCCGACGACCGCGTCCGCCGCCGCGACCTCGCCGTCGTACGCGTCCGCATAGCGGCTCCGGAACGGCTCCGGCGGCGTGTACGGCGCATGCGGCTCGTAGAGATGGAGGAAGAAGAAAAACGGCTCGTTCGCGTGCTGGGCGATCCACTGCGTCGCTGGCGCGAGCGTGTCCATCCCGGAGCGCTGATACTCGCTGGTCGCCCCGCCCGCCGTCACCGCCACGCGGTCGTCGTACGACTCGAAGCCGTGGGCGATCCCCGTCTCCGCCCGCAGCACGTACGACGACACCGCCGCCCCCGTGCGATACCCGCCCTCGCGCAGCACCCGCGCCAGGGTCGGGAACTTCTCCCCGTCGAAGCGATAGCCGATGTTGTTGCGCACGCCGTGCTCGGTCGGCAGAAGGCCGGTGAGCATTGACGCATGCGACGGCAGCGTCAGCGGGCAGTGGCTGTATGCGTGGCTGTAGAGGATGCCGTCACGGCGCAGCGCGTCGATGTGCGGCGTGGCCACCTTGCCGTAGCCATACGCGGGCAGGCGGTCGGAGCGCAGCGTGTCGACGGAGATCAGGATGACGGGGGCGCGGGGGAAGACATCGGTGCGCTGCTCGCGGCCGCAGGTTAAGAAAAGCAGCGCAAGGAGCGCCGCCTTCCAGGCGGCCGCCCCGCCCGCATCCTGCGGGCTGCCGGCTGGAAGCCGGCGGGGCGGCCGGCAGGATGCCGGCGCTCCGCGTTTTACTTCCGTCAAATGCGAAAACGAAAAATCCTCGACGTGAGGATGATCGTGCTCACGAGCCATCAGCTTCGCTCGTATGCCTCGACGAAATCGTCGCGTGAGATGCCGGCCTGCGTGCAGATTGCTCGCAGTGTAGATCCCTTGATGAGCGCGTGACTCGGCATCGTCAGCGGTGTCGTCGACCCGTCGGCATTCCGCCGAATCATCGAGATGTGCTCACGGTCACGCACGACTTCGAAACCGAGCGTCTTCAAAGCGCGGACTACGCGCGCCTTGGGCGCGTCGACCGGAAACTTCGTCATCGGACGGCGACTTCGGTCTCTGCGACGAAGGCCTCGAGAACCGGAGAGTCGGATTCCAGAGCATCCGCTCCGAACGACTCGATGTGAAACCGGATCGCGGAGCGCACGTCATTGAGCGCCTCTTCGTACGAGTCTCCCTGCCCAACGACCACTCCCTTGAGCCCAACGGGGTAGGCAACATAGCCGTCGGCATGGCGTTCGACGATGATCTTCAGGTTGGCCATGGTGTGATTATGCCCGGAGCGCCGCCTTCCAGGCGGCCGCCCCGGCCGCGTCCTCATTCCAGCTTGAAGTTGATGGTGAGGTTGAAGATGACGGGGATGGGCTCACCATTCAACGTCGCGGGACGGAACTTCCATTTGCGCACGGCGTCCACGCCGGCCATGTCGATCTCCGGGCCGATGCTCTTGAGCACCCGCGCGTCGACCACTTCGCCGGTCTCGGAGATGAGGCACTCGATGATGACGATGCCGCTCAGGCGGAGGCGCCGGTAGTCCTCCGGGTAGACAGGCTCCACGCGCTCGATCACGACCGGGGCCTTCACCTCGCCGCCGATCCGCCGCCAACGCGGATCGGCCGGCCGCGCAGGATCGAGCGGCTGCGGCAGAGGCCCGGCCGTGACCGACTTGACGAACGCGCGCGGATCGGGCTTGCGAGTCACACGTCCGCCGGCGAACACGATGTCCGCGGCAGGATCCTGCACCGCCGGCTGGTCCCAGCTCGCCGGATCGAACACCCGGTCCGCACCGGCACTGACGATGCGGTACGCGTCGCCGTCGATCGTGAGCCCCAGGGGCGTGCCCCAGGCGTCATAACCCAGCGGTTCCGGCGACGAGACGAGTGTGCTCAGCTTTCCGCCGCTCTTGCGGTGCGCCTCGATCCGGGCGGCCAGCTCCTCGATGGCCATGGTCGTGAGCTCGACACCGGTGGCCCGGCGCACCTCGGGCGTGCGGAAGAGGATGAACCTGACCTCCGCCTTCTGCAGCGCCGCGAGCTCCTGCGCCGACCGCCCGCCCGCCACCACCCGCTGGTAGAGCCAGTTCCGGTTGGTCCGGAACATCCGGCCATTCTCGAAGACGACGTCGCCCTCCAGTCCGGCGAACTGCTCGCCGGCCTGCCAGCTGGCCTCGTCGAACGCGCGGTCGCTGCCCGCACCCACCACCCTGTAGGCCGCGACGTCGACGCGGTACGGCGTGCCCCAGGGATCGTTCAGCGGCGGGAGGGGCGCCGGCTTGCTCCCCAACGCGTGGCGGGCGTCGAGGATCTGCGCGATGGCATAGACGTTCCGGATGTTCTCGAAGCCCTTGGCGATCTCCGCGTCGTCCTCGGCCCGGGCGGTCGAGGCGAGGAGAAGCAACAGCAGCGCGAGGGCGCGTTTGGTCATCGGAAGGTCATTATGCGCCGGAGCGCCGGCTTCCCGGCCCGGGTGTACACTGATTGCACCTTGAAGAAGGTGAAGTGGTCCAATCTTCTCGAGGCAATCGAATTTCGTAGAGTCGTTCCCATCGTCGGCCCCGAGCTGAGCGTCCTCGACGTCGGCGGGGGACGAACGACCCTGTACGATGTGGTTGCGCGCGAGCTGATCCGCGAGCTCGATTGGAGTAACGAGCCGCCCGAGCCAGGATCATCCCTCGATCGCGTCGTCCGCGAGTACCTTCGCGATCCGGACAGCGAGACCCGGCGGTTGTATTTCAGCGTCCACAAGATCGTGAACAAGACGGCTTGGCCGACGCCCGAGCCGCTGCGCCAGCTCGCCTCGATCGCTCATTTCGACGTCTTCGTGACGATCTCGTTCGACACCCTCCTGGAGCAGGCGGTGAACGAGGTGCGATTCAAAGGCGTCGACAACACGCTCACGCGCGTGTATTCGATCGGCCGGCCTCTGAGCGACGACGACGACCTGCCGCTGGCCTACAAGGCGGAATACAAGGAAGGGGACGCCGTGCCGGAGTCGCCGGCCGTGTATCACCTGTTCGGAAAAGCGGGGCCGGTCGAAAACGACTACACGCTGCGCGAAGAGGACCTCCTGCATTTCTGCCAGCGCCTTCAAGCCAAGGACCGCCGGCCGCCGAACCTGTTCGACCTGTTGAACGGCCGCGACCTGCTCCTGCTCGGCGCAGGCTTTCCCGGCTGGCTGACCCGCTTCGTCCTCGCCACTGCGAAGCAGGGGCTGATGTTCAGCGGCTTTCCGCGCCCGCTGAAAGCAGGCATCCTCGCCGACCGGCTGTCGCCGTCGGACGAGCAGCTGGTCCTGTTCCTGGAGCGCAACGAGGCCGTTCTCTATCCCGAGGATGCGGTCAGTTTCGTCGACGAGCTGTATCGCCAATGGAAGGCGAAGTTTCCGGACGGCGCCCGGTCGGGGAAGCACGCCGCCGTGGCCGTCGCCCCGGACACGGCGGAAGTGCGCGAGAACCGGATCTTCATCAGCTACGCGCGAGAGGATCAGACCTTTGCCGAGACGATCCGCAACGCCCTGACCTCCAAGAACCTCAAGGTGTGGATCGATCGAGACCAGCTCCGGTACGGCTCGGAGTTCCGGCCGGAGATCGCGGAAGCGATCCGCCAATGCTCGGTGTTCGTGCCCGTGCTCTCCCGCAACGCCCTTTCCCAGAGCCACCGTTTCCTGTTCCGCGAATGGAACGAGGCGCGCGACCGCGCCAAAGAGTGGGTGCCCGGCAGCCGTTTCATCCAGCCGGTCATCGTGGATGACACCAGGCCGGACGATCTCGCCGCATGGCCGGAATTCCGGGAAGTCGACTTGGCCCGGCTGGAGAACGGCCGGGTTCCGGATCGATTCGTGGCGAACATGATCGACACGATCCGCTCCCGGCGCAGCAAGGCAGTCGCGCAATGAGTAGCCCCGAAGGCGCCGCCCGGGAGCCCTGGCTCGGTCTCCTCTCGTACACCTCCGACCATCAGGAGCTGTTCTTCGGCCGCAGCCGGGAAACCGAGGTCCTGCTGCGGATGATCCGCCGCGAGCCGCTGACCACGGTGTTCGGCCCTTCCGGAACGGGAAAGACCTCGCTGCTCAATGCGGCCATCGCTCCGACGCTGGCCAGGGAAGACTTCCTGCCGGTCTACATCCGTCTCGATCACAACCCCGGCAGCGTGGCCGGCGACCGGCAGATCCGGGCCCGGATCGAGAAGGAAATCCAGAACCGGGGACTGGACGTGTCCTCGTTCGCGCCCGCGGAGGACGGCGAGTCGTCGTGGGAGTATCTGCATCGGGTCGAGCTGTGGGACGCACAGAACAACCCGATCACGCCGGTGCTGTTCTTCGACCAGTTCGAGGAGGCGTTCACCATCGGGGCCGGGCGCTCGGAGACCGCGGCATTGTTCGCCGATCTCGCGGATCTGGTGGAGAACTACACGCCGGCCTCCGTCCGCGCCCGGCTGGCGAAGCGCGGGACCGGTCTGTCCTATCCGCAAATGCAGCGGTACAAGGTCGTCCTGAGCCTGCGCGAGGACTTCGTCCACAAGCTCGACGGCCTGCGCAAGCAGATGCCGTCGATCATGCAGAACCGGTTTCCGCTGACGCGTATGACCCCGAGCCAGGCCCTGGAGGCGGTACTGAAACCGGGCGCCGGCCTGGTGACCGAGGACGTGGCCCGGCAGATCGTCGACTTCGTCGCCGACGCGCCGTCCTCGAGCGACGGGGACGTCGAGGTCGAGCCGGCGCTGCTGAGCGTGGTCTGCCGCGAGCTCAACTTCCAGCGCATCCGGGAAGAGACGCCGGTCATCACCTCGGAACAGGTGTCGCATTCGAGCGCGGACGTGCTGCGGGATTTCTACGAGCGCAGTTTCGAAGGCGTCCCGGTCGAGGCGCGCTGGTTCGTCGAAGACCGCCTGCTGACGGCATCCGGCTTCCGCAGCACGGCGCCCGAGGAAGACGCGATCAAGGCGGGCCTGTCCGTGGGCGTGATCCGCCTGCTCGAGGACCGGCGGATCATCCGGCGCGAGCAGCGCCTGAAGATCGCCCACCTCGAGCTGACCCACGATCTGCTCAACCGCGTGGTCCAGCAGAGCCGGGACCTGCGGTACGAGCGCCTGCGGCACGAACAGGAGCGGCGCGCGCATGACGAGCGGGAAGCGAAGCTGCTCGAGGAGAGGGAGCAGCAGGCCACGCAGCTGCGGGCTTCGCGGAGGCTGACCGCGGTGATGGCCGTGGCCGCGGTGTTGTGTCTTCTCTTAGGAGGGGCCGCGGTGCTCGCCCTGCTCAAGGCCAGGAGAGCGGAGTTTCAGGCGAGGCTGGCATCGTTCGCGGCCAAGATGGCCTCGTTCGAGACTACCCGATCCTTGTTCGACGGGAAGAGATCCGAGCTCAGGGCGAGGCAGGCTTCGTTCGACGCAACGCGAGCTCTTTTCGAGGCGACGAAGTCGAAACAAAAGGCCCAGGAAATGGCGGATCAGGCGAGGAAATCCGCGGATCAGGCGAGCAAATCCGATCAGAAAGCCCAGACGGCGCTGCGGGACGCCCAGGTCAGTCTGGGCCGTCTGTACGAAGAGCGTGCCGCCAGCGCCTACGACCGGAACGACTTCCTGGAGACCTGGCTCTATACGCTGGAGGCGCTTTCGACGGCGCGGAATGCGGGCACCGACGCTCCGGTGTCCATGGGCAGACTGCTCTTGCCGGAGGTTCGTCCGGGGATCGATCACGCAGGAAGCGCCTACCTGAGCGACGGCGGCAAGCCGGTCTCGAGCATCGCCTTCACGGCCGACGGAGAATCGCTCGTCGTCGGCCGCTGGGCGGAAGCGAACCAGGTCCAGCTCTGGGGTCCGACACCGCTGCAGTGGAACAGCTCCAAGGGCTCCGAGGTCTTTGCCGTGGCGGTCAGCCCGGATGGGCGGACGGTCGCCGCGGCATCGACGACGAGCGAAAGCGACGCCGTCGTCGATCTTTGGACGACGGCGGGATCACCCATCTGCTCGATCCACCCGAAAAACGCATGGGATCCGGAGAGACAGCCTCCGGACCGCACGCCGCTGGCGATTTATGAAGTCGCATTCAGTCCTGACGGGATGGTGGCATCGTTGGGAGACGACGGCTCCATTCAGCTGTGGAGCACGGATGCACCCTGCGCCGCGCTCGGAGAGCCCATCACCTCGGGCCACGACAACGCCGTAAATCCCCTCTACAGCATGGCATTCAGCGCCGACGGCGCGATTCTGGCCGCGGCGGCCGGCAAGGAGATCCTGCTCTGGGATGTGAAACAAGGCCCCAACGGGCCCGTGCTCCGGAAGCGCCGGGGGATCACGGCCGATCGGCCTGTCTACTACCTGGCATTCAATCCCTCGTACGACTCCACGCCCTCCCATGCTCTTGCCGCCGCATATGACCAGGAGGGACTCTGCTGGTGGGATCTCTCGACCTCCGCGATGAAGCGCACTTGCGCCCGGGAACGCGCCGTCCTGCCCTCCAGCGTGGCCATCAGTCCGGACCGGACGGTGGTCATCTCCGGTCATGAGAACAACCGGTTTTTCATCTGGGACTTCACCGATGGCCGGCTGCTGGCGGAAATCCGCGAACGGGGCTCCATCTCGTCCGTCGCCTTCAGCAGAGACGGGGACGCCGTCGCTTACGCCACCGACGGCGGACTGGTGCGACGCCTGCGCTTCGACGCCCTCGTTCTGGACGAAGAGCAGAACCTGAAGGAGTTCCTGCGCGATCCCTGGTCGCGGAAAAACCATCTGCTGGCTCAATGGAAAACCGCATTCGAGCAGGCGCTCGAATACAAAATGGAAAATGCGAGCCTCGCGGGATGGAATGCAGACATGGCCGAGGCAGCCCGGAAGTATGTTTTCGACACGGTCGAGTCGCCTGCAGCCAAAGCGGCTACGACCGCAGGTGGCGCTGCGGTCCCGGAATTCACCCCAAGCACCGTCACGCTCTTCGCCAATGCGGCGGATCGCAACTATGGTTTTCCACGATGGGACCAGGGCGAGCTGCTGCTGGTGCCGGACACCCTGAAGAACGCCGCCGCCGCTGCCTTGCTGCACGACGACCTGGCCCCTCCCTTCATCGTGGAATTCGAGTATTCGATCAGCAACTCCGAGGACCCGGGATCGGGCTGGGAGGGTGCGCCCGCCGACGGGATCACCTTCATGTTCCTGAAGAACAGGGCGGAGTACGACGGCGTCGATCCGAAGGGCGGCAGTAGCCGTGGAACGGTCGGCAGCACCGGCTACGCGATTCACTTTCAGCTGTTCGGCGTCAACATGTACGATCGAGCCCTCTTCCTGCAGGACGGCAGCAAGTCGAATCTCGAGCCCGGTAACAACATGGACGCCGTGTCCCGGTCCCTATTGTCCAGGCTCCCGGACATCTACACGGACGGCGCCTGGCGGAAGGTGCGCATCGCCGTCACCCGGGACAGCGTGGACGTCAACTACGCCGGATTCGACGTCCTGAGCTGGAAAGGACCGCTGAATACCGAGTTCAAAGGGATCGGCTTCAGCGCCGCCAACGGAGGCGCGGACGCGGACCACCGTATCCGCAACGTGAAGATCACGATTCCGCGGGATTCCTCCTGACGTTTACTTCCGTCAAAAGCGATCACGAAAAAATCCTCATCCTGAGGACGACCCTCGCCACTCCCTTATCCGCGCCGCCACCTTCTCCGGCGTGAAGCCCAGCTCCTCGGCGATGCGCTCGTACGGCGCGCTGGCGCCGAAGCGGTCGATGCCGAGGACCAGCGCGTCGTCGCTCACGTACTTGTGCCAGCCGTCGGAACGCCCGGCCTCGATGCAGACCACGCGGCTGCGGTCGGGGAGCACTTCGTTCCGATAGGACTCGGTCTGCTGGTCGAAGAGGTCGAGACAGGGGGCGGAGACGACACGCGCGTTGCCGACCAGGTCCGCGGTCTTGACCGCGAGCGGGACCTCGGAGCCGCTGGCAATGATGGTGATGTCGCCGCTGTCGTAGCCGTCGAGGACGTACGCCCCGCGGAGGATGCGCTGGGGATCGAAGTCGAGCGGGCGCTGGATGATGTCGACCTTCTGGCGCGTGAGGACGATCAGGACCGGGCCGTCCTTCTTCGCCAGCGCGTGGGCCCAGGCCATGGCCACCTCCGCGCCGTCGGCGGGGCGGAAGAGGGTCATGTTCGGAATCAGGCGCAGCGCCCAGAGGTGCTCGACGGGCTGGTGGGTCGGACCGTCTTCGCCGAGGAAGACCGAGTCGTGGGTGTAGACGAAGATCGAGGGGATGTGCATCAGCGCGGCGAGGCGCACCGAGGGGCGCATGTAGTCGGAGAAGATCAGGAACGTCGCCCCGAAGCAGCGCCAGGCGCCGTACAGGGTCATGCCGTTCACGATCGCGCCCATGGCGTGCTCGCGGATGCCGAAGTGGAGGTTGCGGCCGCGGAACACGTCCAGTCCGGGGAGGCTCTTTTCCGTCCCTTTCGCGCGCTCGATGCTGCCGGCGTCCTTGAACAGCGTGTTGGTCGACGGCGCGAGATCGGCCGAGCCGCCGACGACGAACGGGGCGATGGTGGCGATCTTCTGGATGACCTGCCCCGACAGCGCGCGCGTGGCCACGGGCTTCTCGGTCTTCGCCCCTTCGAGAAGCACGTTCTCGTATCCGTCCGGCAGCCAGTGCGACCAGTAGCGGTCGTACTCCTCGGCCAGCTGCGGGTGCCGCGCCCGCCAGGCGGTCATCTCCTTCTCCCATCGCTTGCGCTCGCGGGCGAGTTTCTTGGTCCGGGCCAGGAACTCGGCGCTCACTTCGTCGGGAACGTAGAACGCCGGCTCCTCGGGCCAGCCGAGGGCCTGCTTGGTGGCCTTCACCTCGTCGCCGCCGAGGGGCTCGCCGTGCGCGCGAGCGGTGCCGTGGTACTTCGGGCTCCCCCAGCCGATGATGGTCCTGGCGACGATCAGCGTCGGCTTGGCGGTCTCGCGCTGGGCGCGGCGGATCATCTTCCGGATGGCGGCGCGGTCGTGGCCGTCCACGGTCAGCACCTGCCAGCCCACGGCCTCGAAGCGCTTCTTCGCGTCCTCGGAGAACGCCAGGCGGGTCTCCCCTTCGATGGAGATGTTGTTGTCGTCGTAGAAGTAGATGAGATTGCCGAGGCCGAGGTGGCCGGCGAGGGAGGCGGCCTCGGAGCTGATGCCTTCCATCAGGTCGCCGTCGGAGCAGATGGCGTAGACGTAGTGATTGATGGGGACGAACGGCTCCTCGGGGGTGGTGAAGCGCGCGGCCAGCATCTTCGCGCCGAGGGCCATGCCCACGCCGTTGGCGAATCCCTGCCCGAGGGGACCGGTGGTGACCTCGATGCCGGACGCGTGGCCGAACTCGGGATGGCCCGCCGTGCGCGAGCCCCACTGCCGGAAGTTCCTCAGCTCGTCCATCGTCATGTCCGGGTAGCCGGTGAGATGGAGCAGCGAGTAGAGAAGCATCGAGGCGTGGCCGGCGGAGAGAATGAACCGGTCGCGGTTCTGCCAGTTCGGCTCGAGCGGATCGTGGTGGAGGAACTCCGTCCAGAGCACGAAGGCCATGTCGGCCATGCCCATGGGCGTGCCGGGATGGCCGGACTTGGCCTTCTCCACGGCGTCTACGGCCAGGAAGCGGATGGTGTTGACGCAGAGCTCTTCGAGCCGGTCCTTCTTCCCGATCAGCGGGCGGTTGCTCTCTTCGGCGACGGCGATCGCGGCGGCACCTTCGGCTGCGGCGCTGCCGGGCGTGGGTTCCTGCATGAATCCTCCTCGGGAATGGGGTGGGGGGCGACGCGGAGAGTGGGGATTATACTCATCCGCGTCAGCAACTTCGGCCCTTGCGAACGACGCGTGGGGAGAGCGGCGATGGTCGATGAATCGGTCACGGTGAAAGGGTCCCCGGTCCGCAGCCTGCAGAGGTTCATCGAGAGCGAGCTCACCGCGGAGCAACGCGAAGAAGTCCTGGGCAGTCTTCCACCCGAGTACGCCTCGCGGCTCCGCTCTCCGATCCTGGCCACGGAGACCATCCCCGTGCACATGTTGAACCGGATGACGGCAGAGGCCGCGAGGGTGAAGGGCGAGCCGCTGGAGTCGTTCGCCCGCCGCGCCGGGCGCGAGGGGGCGGGCGACGCGATGAAGGGCGTTTACCGCTTCTTCGCCCTGGTGTTGACCCCGCCCGCCCTGCTGAGCAAGGCCTCGAGCATGTGGAGCTCGCTCTACAACCGCGGCGAGCTGCGGGTGGACGAGCAGACCGAGAACAGCGCCCGCATCCGCCTGACCAACTTCCCCTCCGACCCCGCCCTCTGCGCGCGCCTGCAGGGTTGGATCGAGCGCATGGCCGAGCTGACCGGAGTGAAGAATGTCTCCATCGACCACGCCCAGTGCGCCGCGAAAGGCGGGCAGTGGTGTGAGTGGAGGTTGAGGTGGGAGTGACCTGCGCCAGCGTGTCATCCCGAGCGGGAGCGAGGGACCTGGGTGGGTGGAGGCACGAGGCTCGATCTTCGCGCCCCACCCGCCCAGCATCCCCCGCAACCCCGTAACCCCGTTCCTCCCCGTGCCCCATTACACTTCCCCCCGCAATGAACAAGATCTTCCCTCCCGAGTCCGACCATCCGCTGTTCCGCTACTTCACCGAGGCCGAGCGCGATCGCATCGAGGGGATCGGCGAGGTCGAGCGGATCCCGGAGGGGACGTTCCTCATCCGCGCCGGCGAGCTCGACTCGGCATTGTTCGCCGTCGAAGACGGGCACCTCGACATCGTGGCCATGCGCGACGGGCAGGCGCAGGTCGTGGCCACGGTCGGCCCGGGCGACGTCCTCGGCGAGGTGTCGTTCATCGACGACTCGCCGCGCACGGTGTCGGTGCAGGCCGGCGAGGAGACGATCGTGCGCACGTGGGACAAGCGCACCCTCTCCGAGGCGCTGGCGTTCGAGCCGCAGCTCCTGGCGAAATTCGCGGTGGCGATGAGCGAGCTACTGGTCGAGCGGATCCGCGACGCCGCCCGGCGGGTCTAGGTCCTCCTCGCGTTTCAGGATGTGCACGACCCGGGTGCGATTCATGACCTCGAGCAGCTTCTCGATGTCGTCCGGGCGCATGTGCACGCCCATGTACCCACCGATGTTGATCACCCCGAACAGCAACAGCTGTCCCAGCTTCTTTCCGAGAGACATGACTTCCTCCGTGGACCGACGGCGAAGGCGCGCGCGTTAGGCCGGCCGGGTGGGAGGAGCGCGGAGGAGGGCGGCGGCGGAGCGGAGGAAGCGCGGCGCGGCCTGAGTTTCGACGCGCGGCCGGCGCAGGGCGACGAGGGGAGCGAGCGGCAGGACGGCGGCGAGGAGGAGCAGCGCCGCGGCGAAGACGAGCGCGCCGGGGACCACGAGCGCCGCGAGCATCGCGGCGACGAGGAAGACGGTGAGCGGCCTCTGCATCACAAATCAATTATACGAGCCATTGACGAATGGAATTCCGGAACTTATGTTTTCCTCCGTCTTGGCAGCGTGCTCCCACGGAGAGGAGAAGGAGGAATCTATGTCTTCTTACGGTAGCGGTGGCAGCGGCGGCGGCGGCCCGATTCGGGCCCTGTATGGCGTCTGGATCGATCAGGCAGTCCAGAGCGGCAATCCCGACGAGCTCAAACAGGTCCTCACGGAAGCGCGGAAGTACTTCGACGACCGGCGCCCGCACGTGCTGTACGGCGTGGTCATCGATCAGGCCATCCAGCGCAACAACCCCGAGGAACTGCGGGAGCTTCTCACTGCCGCCAAGGCGCAGGTCAGCGGCGACCTGCAGAGTGCGGTGCAGAAGCTCGAAACGCACGTGAACAAGAGCGGCGGCAGCAGCGGCAGCATGGGCAAGAAGTAGGGGCGCGCGTTGCCGCGCCCCCCACGCGCCCTCGTCGAGGACGATCTCCTCCACGCGCACCCGGTGCACGTGGTCTGGGAGATCACTCTCGCCTGCAATCTCCGCTGCGCGCACTGCGGCTCGCGGGCGGGGAAACGCCGCCCGTCCGAGCTCTCGACGGAGGAATGCTTCGACGTCGTCGATCAGCTCGCGCGCCTCGGCACGCGGGAGATCACCATCATCGGCGGCGAGGCCTACCTCCGCCGGGACTGGACGGACATCATCGCCCGCATCACCAGCCACGGGATGCTGGCCTCGATGCAGACGGGGGGACGCGCCCTGACCGAAGAGCGCGTCCGCGCGGCCAAGGAGGCCGGCCTCGGGACGTGCGGCGTGTCGGTCGACGGCCTCGAGGAGCTGCACGACGAGATCCGCGGCGTGAAGGGCTCCTTCCGCTCGGCCATGCAGGCCCTGGAGCTGCTCAAAAAGTACGAGATCCCCAGCGGCTGCAACACCCAGGTGCACAGCCGGACCATGCCCCAGATGCGCGGCATCCTGCACGAGATCGCCAGCCGCGGCGCGCGCGGCTGGCAGATCCAGCTCACCGTGGCCATGGGCAACGCCGTCGACAACGACTCGCTGCTGCTGCAGCCGTATCGGCTGCTGGAGCTGATGCCGCTCCTCGGCGAGCTGTGCGAC
Source organism: Thermoanaerobaculia bacterium (assembly GCA_044866315.1). Taxonomy (GTDB): domain Bacteria; phylum Acidobacteriota; class Thermoanaerobaculia; order Gp7-AA8; family Gp7-AA8; genus QHVT01. Next base: position 32,614 of record JBIOTX010000189.1, read on the forward strand.
GAGGCCCAGTCGCTCGGCGTGACCATGCAGGCCGGCAACAACATCGGCTACTTCGGCCCGTACGAGCACAAGTGGCGGCTGGCCAATCAGGAGAAGCACTGGAGCGGCTGCGCCGCGGGCCACGCCGTCCTCGGCATCGAGGCGGACGGCGTGATCAAGGGCTGCCCGTCGCTGCCGACCGTGCAGTTCAGCGGCGGGAACGTGCGGGACATGACCATCGAGGACATCTGGACGTATAGCCGCCAGATCCGCTTCTCGCGCGACCGGCAGATCCACGAGCTGTGGGGGCGCTGCCGCGACTGCTACTACGCGGACGTCTGCCGGGGCGGCTGCACGTGGACCTCGACGGTGCTCTTCGGCCGCCCGGGCAACAACCCGTACTGCCACTACCGCGCGCTCGAGCTGGAGAAGCAGGGACTGCGCGAGCGGGTGGTGAAGACCCAGGAGGCGCCGGGCACGCCGTTCGATCAGGGCCGCTTCGACCTCATCACCGAGACCATCGACGGCGGCCGGATCGTCGACGTCGCCGAGCCGCCGCTGTGGGAGATGAAGGAGCCGGAGATCCGCGATCACGATCGCGTGCCGCCGACACTCGACCTGTGCTGGGGGTGCAAGCACTACGTCCACGCCGGCACGGCGACCTGCCCATTCTGCGGCGGCGACGTGGCCGCGCTGGCGCGCGAGCAGGAGGAGTTGGAAGAGGCCATCGCCGAGCTGCGGCGGATGCTCGCTATCGCCCAGCAGGCTTCAGAAGCGCGGCAATCCTCGTCGCATCCGTCGTAGGCAGCTTGCACAGGTAGTTCGTGCAGACGTAGGCGGTGGCCTTTCCGCCGAGACTCTTCTGCTCCAATGCATACGGCGCGATCTTCGTGATCGGCGGCGCGTCCCCCTCGGGGCGGTGGACGACGACCTTGTTCGGCGCGAACGGGGTGAAGACCGCGCGGCGCATGGCGGCGGGATCGCGGCCGGAGAGAACGATCTCGAAGGAGGGCCCGAGGACGAAGTCGAGGCCGCTGAGGAGATGGGTGGAGGCGGAGGGGGCCAGGCTGACTTCGTCCGCGGCCGCCCTCAGGAGCTCGCCCGCGTATTTCTCGTACTCCGGCTTCGCGGTGATCCGCGCGAGGCGGATGAGGTTCATGAGCTGGACGGAGTTGCCGGAGGGAATGGCGCCGTCGCCGGCCTCGCGCGGGCGGACGAGCAGCTTCTCGGCATTCGCCGGGGTGAGGTAGAAGCGGCCGCTGTCGTCGCGGAAGAGCCGGATGGCTTCGTTCTCGACCGCGATCGCGGCCTCGAGCCAGCGCAGCTCGAACGTGGCCTCGTAGAGATTGAGCAGGCCCCAGACCAGGAAGGCGGAGTCGTCGAGAAAGGGGCGCTTGCGATCGAGGACCGCGGCGGCGGCGCGCTTCGCGGCGTCGGCGTACTTTGGCTCGTCGAGGACAGACGCGCCGTACGCGAGGGCGGCGATCATCAGGCCGTTCCAGTCGGCGATGATCTTCTCGTCGCGGCCCTTGCGGTCGGAGTCCATGGCCGCGAAGAACGCGCCGGAGGGCGAGCGGAGGTCGCGCA
>JBIOTX010000190.1:0-11663 GCA_044866315.1 Thermoanaerobaculia bacterium
GGGTGAAGGGATTGGCGGTACGAGCCCAGTGGTAGCCACCCCAGGAGTGGCTGGCGACGGCCGGGACGGCGGCCAGGACGAGGAGAACCAGGACGACAAGGAAACGACGATGCATGAACTCTCCTTAGTTGGCGGGTTGACCGTTGATCATTAATTGAAACAGCCACACGCTGTCTCTTTCCGTAAACGAAACATCAATCGAGCGTGAACGAATGGCAATCGGCCTGCCATGGCCTGCGAAATGACAAGTGGTTGTGATTGCAGATGATGCGCTTTCGGGGGGAGCGGCGCAAGGGGTTAGCGACCGAGCCAATGGCTCACATTCAGACCCAGGAAACGGTCAGATAACGACCCTGGAGGGGGAGGAGGATTGGTGGCCCCGAGAGGATTCGAACCTCCGACCCACGGTTTAGGAAACCGCTGCTCTATCCGTGCTGAGCTACGGGGCCAGTGAGGGGTGACAACGGCCGCATGGCAGGCGGCATTCTAGGGGACCGACTTTCGAAACCGAAGGTCCCGCCGTCGAAACCAGAAATCCTACTTCGGAGAAGGAGGTGCCGAAGCCGGCGACTCCGTCGCCGCGCCGCTCTGCGCGCCGGATCCGGCTTGGACGAGACAAGACTTCACCAACGCCTGCAGAGCTTGGAGATCGAAGGGCTTTGGCAACAGCGCGCAGATGCCGTCGTCGAGAGTCTTTGCGACGCCGTCGCCTCGCGCGGCGGTGATGACGATGACGGGGATCTTTCGCAGCTCCGGCGCGGCTGCGCGTTCGGTGAGAACGTCCCAGCCGGTGACCTTCGGCATCATGAGGTCGAGCAGCACGAGATCGGCCTGTCCTGCACGCATCGCGTCGAGCGCTTCGCCTCCGTCGCACGCATCGGCCGTTCGATATCCCTGTTTCTCGAGCGACACCGCGAGCAGGCGTCGAATGCTCGGGTCATCGTCGGCGATGAGGACGCGCTGGCGGCGAGCGTGGATCATGGCGTACAGGGGATGCGAACGGTGAACGTCGCTCCCTTCCCTTCCCCCTCACTTCTCACCTCGACCGAGCCGCGATGCAACTCGATGATGTGCTTGACGATGGCCAGCCCCAGACCGAGCCCGGCGAAGCGTCTCTCCGTAGCCTGCGCCCGCCGCTCGAAGACGTACGGGAGAAACTCGGCGGAGATGCCTTCGCCCGTGTCGGACACCTCGATCACCCCAAAGGAGCCGTCGCGCGACAACCGGGTTTCGATCAGCCCGCCGGCCGGAGTGAATTTGATGGCGTTGGTCAGAAGATTCGTGAGCACCTGGCGCAGCCGTGCCGGGTCACCGTCCACGACGACCGACTGTTCCACTTGCTTTCTGAGCGAGATGTCTTTCGCTGCTGCGATGGGCCGCATCCCGCTCACGCTGTCCTCGATGACCTCCCGCAAATCGACCTTTGCCTCAGTGATCGCGAACTTGTTGGTCATGATCCGGGAGACATCGAGCAGGTCGTCGATGAGTTGGGCCTGAAGCGCCGCGCTGGTGGCGATCGAGCGCGCCGCTTCCGAGATCGTCGCGGCGTCCGGACTGTCCAGCAGCAGGGCCGCCCATCCGGTGATCGACGTGAGAGGGGTTCGCAGCTCGTGCGAGACCGCGCTGAAAAAATCGTCCTTTGCCTGGATGGCGCTCCTGGCTTCCTCGTACAACTGATTCATCTGCTCGGCCAGCGATTGGGATCGGAGGTTGGCCAGAACGAGATGACCGTTCGCTTCGCGGAGGGCCTCCATGAGCGATTCAAACTCTGCGCGAACATCGGCGGCGGTTTGTTCTCGACCTTCGATGTGCTCTTCCCGTGAATGGAGGACTTCCTCGTCGTTCGGCACGTTGGTCATGATCTCGCCCGCCGTTTGCGCGGTTCTCCTGTCGCACGCGCGACCCTTGCAGTTTCGTCGGGATGACCGGTGAGCAGCCCGTCGTAATGGGGCAGCGGCTCACCGACCGCGATCCCGGTCTTGGTGATCTCGAAGGTGCGGATTTCCTTGCTGTGCGCGCTGCCCCGCACCTTCACCACCGACATCACCCGCTGGAGACAACCATTCAGCTCGATGTAGCGCTGCATGATGATCACGTCGGTGAGAAACGCCGTGCCGTGCGGACTGAAGCGAAGCTCCGTGTAACTGTCCTCCAGCTCGGCGGTCATCATCATCGTGACCCCCATCCCGGTGAGGACGGCGACCATACGGTACAGCGATTCGCGAAAGTCCTCGCGAAACGTCGGGGCCAGCGCCAGCTCGAACCCGGAGAGCGAATCGACGACGAGCCGCCGGGCCTTCAGGCGCTCCACCTGCTCGACGATCTCATAGAGAGTCTCGTCGATGGACAGATCGAGCGGGCGTGAATGAATCACTCCTACTTTCCCTTCTCGAACCATCTTTCCGAACGTGCGGCCGCCCGGTGGCGTCTGTGAATACTCGTTGGGACGCTTCTCGAAGACGGCGAGGACGCCGGGCTCGTCGTGGCGAATTCCGGCCATGATGAACTCCGTAGCCAGAACGCTTTTGCCCGAGCCGGAAGGGCCGGCAACCAGCACGGAGTACCCCTCCGGAATGCCCCCGCCGAGCATCTCGTCCAACGCGTCGATGTCGAGCAGAAGACGTTTGCGCGAATCGCGCCTTGCCTGGTCGGGTGGACCGACGATCACGCGCGGAAACACATCGATGCCCCCGCTGGTGATTCGAAAGGTGTGCAGGCCGGGCACAGGGGCCTGTCCGCGCATCTTCTTCACCTGAATTTTCCGGACCATGGAATTGCGGTCCAGACTCTGGTGCAGCCACAAGAGGCCGTCGGCCACCGTGAAGACCGGGTCGTGCTCCGCTTCGGTCGGCTGATACTCGCCGATGAGAAACGTGGTGGCCTGCCATCCGGTCAGCCGGATCGCGAGCTGCTGCACGAAGCTCTGCAGGTTCAGACCTCCGTCCCGCGATCCCTCGGCCACCTGCGCCACCGTTCGAAACGAATCGACGAACACCAGGCCGGGATTGGTGGTCTCGACTTCCGTGATGATCCGCTCGAGGAGCTGGTCGAGCGTTCCGTTCACGATGTCCTGTCCGACGCTGACGAAGCGAATCGATTCGCCGACGCGCTCCAAATCGAAGAATTCATACTGCTGCTGGTAGCGCAGCATCTTCAGCGGAGGCTCGCCCACGACCGTGAAGTACACGGCTCGCCGCTCGGGCGTGGCGAGCGCAAACATGATCTGGTGCGCGAGCGTGGTTTTGCCCGAGCCCGGCGAGCCGACGATGAGATTGAAGGAGAACTCCGGCAAGCCTCCGCCCAGGATCTGGTCGAGCCCCGGCACGGTGGTCGGGAGTTGTCGAATCGAAACCTTGTCGGTCATGCCTTCTTCCCCTTCGGCGGTGCGTCGGAAAACCCGTCGGGCCACGCCTTTTCCAAGTACCGCGTCGTTAATGGTTCCCCGATCAGCGTGGTGAGCAGTTCTGCGAACGTCGCGAACATCGCAGCCGCAGCGTCGGTCGCCGCCGATGGCACCTGCCTTTCCAGCCAGAGACTCACCTGAGCAAAAGGCTCATCGGTCGTACAGTTGTCGTCCCTGCGCTCGTCGGCTGGATACTCGCGTTGGGCCAGATCGAACGCCCGTCCCCACAGTGCCTCGACACCGGCCGAGCTGATGAGCGGAGCGAAGACGGCGGCCAGGTCGTCGTGTGCACGACGTGCCGCCGCAGCCACAACACTCGCATCAGCGGAAGAACCGGCGCGATGCCTGATCACGCGCACGAGACGCTGCCGCAGGACGGTCGTTTCCGGGGATGTCATACCAGGGACTCCCCGCCCGGGATGCAACGCTCAGTGACTGGGGCCTGGATCATGGGTCCCCGCCCTGGGCCGCCCGTCGAGCGGCGAGCTTGCGCGACGTTGCGAGCGCGCGGCTCCAACGCTGACTCGAAACAACGATGGCCGGCGCGCGGTCGCGGCCCTGTTCGATGTACCCGAACGCAGCCTGTAGAGATCGCGGCGTGCTGCCGTCGCGACGCAACATCCGCGGCAGCAGGGAAAACAGAAGCGGACGGCGCGAGTCCTCCAACTGGCCAATGGTCACCGTCTGGAGGCGGCGCTGGAGCCGGCCATCGTGCGCGCACCGCGACAGCCACAGGAGGCGTTGCCCTGTCTTCCTGCTGATCCTCATGACCACGACCTGTGCCCGTCGCGACGGCCGGTGAAAAAGTGCACGAGGAAGAGAACGATCGCCGCGCCGATGGAGGCGACGATCAGCCGCCCGGTCAGCCCGCCGCCGAGATCCATGCCCGTGATGTACAGCACATATCCACCAACGACGGCGCCGAGAACCCCGGCGATGCTGTTTCCGAGAAGACCGAAGCCGTTGCCTCTCCTCAATCGGCCGGCCAGCCAGCCGGCGATGACACCGATCACTATTGACCCGATCAGCCACATACAGTGGTTCCTCGTGAGAGCGGCGACGACGCGGAGCGATCTTTGATCATCGACGGCCTTTCCGCTGCGATGCGGGCCGTGAGTGGGGTTGCGACGTGCCCGCCGGTGGCGCGGCGAGGCCCACGCTTTCGGCGAGCAGCACCACTTTCGCGAGGATCGCCGTGACCTGCGGCAGGAGCTCGGGTGGGACGGTGGCAAGGCGATCGACGAGCGGCTTCATATGACCGATGGCTCCGACGTCGTTCGGAAGGAGATTGCCGGGTTTCTCTCCCAGCGCCTCGGCGATGTGGACGAAATCCTCGACGTACAACCCGCGCTGCTCCGCCTCCAGCCTGGCGAGGTGTGCGGGCGAAATCGCCACGGCTTTCGCCACTTCGGCCTGGCTGCGGCCCTTCGACTCCCGAAGATGCCTGAGGATTCGTCCGTACATGACCTGATCGCTTGCACGTCGCCAGCCAAGTAGACAACATTCGACTGATTCTTGCCAAACAGACAAGTCCGCGGCAGCTGATCCAGGTCGCCCAGGGCATGAACCTGCCGGTCGACCTCAGATCTCAGCCCAGCGCCGCAGCAGGTTGTGGTAGACGCCCGTCAGCTGCAGCGCGGAGGCGTGCTCCGGGTGGTCCGCGCCGAGGCGCTGGATGGCCAGGTCGAGGTCGAAGAGCAGGGTGCGCTCGCCGTCGTCGCGGACCATGCTCTGGATCCAGAAGAACGACGACACGCGCGCCCCCCGCGTCACCGGCCGCACATGGTGCAGGCTGCTGGCGGGATAGAGGATCAGGTTCCCGGCCTCGAGCTTGACCGACTGCACGCCGAACGTGTCCTCGATGACCAGCTCTCCGCCGTCGTAGTCGCCGGGCTCGGAGAGGAACAGCGTCGCCGAAAGATCGGTGCGGAGCTGATGGCCTGTGCCGGCGACCTGGCGGACGGCGTTGTCCACGTGCGCGCCGAAGGACTGCCCGCCGGTGTAGCGGTTGAAGAGCGGCGGGAAGACGTGCAGCGGCAGCGCGGCCGAGCGGAAGAGCGGACTGCGCGCCAAGGCGGAGACGATCATCTCCCCCACCTGCCGCGCCGCCGGATGGCCCTCCGGCACCTGCTCGTTGTCCTTGGCCCGCGCGGACTGATGCCCGGCGGTGACGCGGCCGTCCACCCATTCGGCCGCATCGAGCACGGCGCGAGCATCGCGCACCTGGTCTTTTGTCAGGACGTTCGGGATCTGCAGCAGCATCAGAAATCGAATTCCGCGCTCATCACCACTGAGCGCCCCGGACCGGGGATGTAGTGCCCGCCGCCGACGCGATCGACGTGCGCCGCATCGGCGAGGTTGTTCACGTTGAGGCGCAGGGTGAGCGCGTGCGAGACCTCGTACGCCGCCATCGCGTTCAGCAGCCAGTAGCTCGGCACCTCGGCGGTGTTGGTGGCGTTGCGGAAGACCGAGTCCATGAACTGCGCGCCCGCGCCGATGCTGATCCCGCGCGGGAGCCGCCCCTCGGTCCAGACGTTGAACGAGTTTTCGGGGACGAAGGCCAGGGCCATTCCCTCTTCGAGCGGATTGCGCGAGGCCACGAACTCGCTGTCGAGATGGGCGTACGCGGCCAGCACGGACCAGCGCTCGGTGAGGTTCCCGGTGAGACCGAGCTCGAGGCCCTGCACGCGCTGCTCGCCGTCGAGCACGAACGGCTCGTCGGTCGCGCCGCGCGTCCGGGCGTTGGTCTTCTCCGTGCGGAACAGCGCCGCCGTGGCCACCGCCCGCCCGCCGCCGGCTTCCCACTTCGCGCCGACTTCGAGGTTGCGGCTCTTCTCCGGGGCCAGGTTCACGTTGTTCACCGCGGTCGGAGTGTCGGAGAGCGCGGCCCCGCCGGCGCCGGCTTCGACGGTGGGATTGAAGGACGTGGCGTAGCTCGCGTAGATGCTGGCGTTCGCCCGGGGCTTGAAGACGATGCCGGAGCTCCAGCTGAGCATGCGGTCTTCGCGGCCGAGGCGCGTGGTCGCGCCGGTGGAGACGTTCGTCAGCTCGTAGTCGACCTCGGCGGAGTCCCAGCGCAGGCCGGCCGTGGCTTCCCAGCGCGACCCGAACTGCAGCGTGTCGAATGCGTAGATGCCGGCCAGACCGAGGCCGGTGTCCTCGGGGTTCCCGTTATTGGCTGGCATGGGGCCGAGCGGGCGCTGGCGCGGATCGGGATCGTCGAGGCTGGTCTGGGGCTGATTGGTCGTCTGCGACTGCCGGCGCACCAGCGTCGACTCGCGCCCGACTTCGATGCCGGCGACGAGATCGTGGCGCACCAGGGCGGTGCGGAAGGAGCCGGTGACGCTGGTCTGGTTGGTGAGCTGGCTCTGATCCATGCGCCGCTGCTGGAGCTGGCGGTTGGGCGGACGAGGCGAGGTGATCGCGGAGTCGCGATGGTTGTCCGCCCAGCGGGAGACGTTGCGCAGCGTCCAGCCCTCGCCGAGGTCGCGCTCGAGCATGGCGGTGGCCAGGTCGCCGCGGATGTCCTCGTAGTCGTAGCCTTCGAGGCCGTAGAAGTTGCTCTGATCGACCTTCTCCTCGAGCGCCGCCCACGGCAGACCGTAGTCGGGGACATTGTCCTGGGAGAGGTGCTGGTAGGCGAGCGTGAAGCGGGACGGCTTGCCGAGGCCGAAGGCGACCGAAGGCGCGACGGCCCAGCTGCCGTTGTGGGCCACGTCGCGGCCCGGCACGCCGGCGGAGGCGTACATCGCCGCCATGCGCACCGCCGCGCCGGAGATCGACGCCAGCGGCGCGTTGGAGTCGACGGTCACGCGCGAGTAGCCCGCCGTGCCGCCGCCGAGCGTCGCCCGGGTGAACGGCTCCGGCTTCGGAGTCTTGGTGACGAGATTGACCGTGCCCCCCGTTCCGCCGCGGCCGGCGATCGCGCTCGAGGGACCCTTCACCACTTCGACCTGTTCGAGATTGAAGGCGTCGCGCGCGTAGGCGCCCGGCTCGCGCACGCCGTCGAGCAGCACGTCGTTGCCGGAGCTGAAGCCGCGCATGCTGAACACGTCGCCCGGCGCGGCCCCGCCCTCCCCTGCCTGGAAGGTGATGCCGGGCGTGTTGCGCAGCACGTCGCGGAGCGTGGTCGCGCCCTGGGCCAGAAAGACCTCGTCCGGGATGACGGAGACCGTGCGCGGGGTGTCGAGCAGCGGCTGGGTGAACTTCGGCGAGGCGATCTCCGGGGCCGGAGCGGAAACGTCGATCGTGTCGGTCAGCGTCGGCAGGGTCAAGACGGCGTTGCGGCGGCTGGTGAAGCGATGGCGGATGCCGCTCTCGGAGAGCACGCGCGTCAGCGCCTCGGCATCGGAGAGCAGGCCGGTCGCACCGGGACTGCGGAGCGCGTCGAGCACGGCGCGATCGAAGTCGACCCGAACGGTCATGCCGGTCGCCGCCTCGAACGCGCGCAGCGCCTCGGCCACGGATCCCGGCGCGATGGCGAACTGCCGGAGCGGGAGCTGGGCGGTGGAGCGCGTTGCTCCGTCCGCGGCCGTGCCGCTCGCGCTCTGGGCGATGGCCAGGCGCGTCGTGAAGGCCGAGCACGCGACCAGCGCGCCGGCGGTCATCTTCCGGAGTCGTTTCGCTCTGCGTCCACTCATGCGTTGCTTTCCTCTTCCACGAGTTGTTGCGACGGCGCGGGCGCGCCGCGGAGCAGGCGGGCGAATCGGCGGAGGGCCAGGGCGAGGCCGGTGTAGACGAGCATCATCGCCGCGCCGGAGGCGAGCATGGCCACGAGCTGGCCGGCGATGCCGCCCGCTTCGCCGGTGTGAATCCAGCGGAGCCACGAGCGCGCCTTCTGGCCGGCCTCCTGCCGGGCGTAGGTCTTGTGCTCGACCAGGCGCGCGGTGCGCGGATCGACCAGGAGCTGCGAGCGCTTGTCGGGCCGCCCCCCGCTGCCTTCGTCGAGCGCGAAGGTGACCGGCCCCTTCTGGGAGATCGGCAGGCGCAGCGACAGCGACTTCCACGCCGGCGCGACGCGGCCGGCCTCGGCACGCGCGGCGGCCGACAGGCGGTCGAGCGCGGCGAGGTCGAGCCGGCCGCCGCCCCGCTGGCCCGCCGCGTCCTGCTGCTTCGGCGGCGTGCTTCCGAACGCGCGATAGACCAGGGCGGAAGCCCAGGGATAGGAGATGACGAGGGCGGAGAAGACGATGGCCACCAGCGGCAGAAACGCCCAGATGCCGAAGACGTGATGCCAATGGAAATCGCGCGCGCGGCCGCGCAAGCCGCGGCGGAACAGCGCGCGGCGCCGCGGGATCCAGAGGACGAGACCGGACAGGACGATGAAGAAGAAGACGAGAGTCGCCGCGCCGGTGATGGCCTTCCCGCGCTCGCGGGCCTCCCCTTTCATGGCCAGCCAGCGATGGAGGCTCTTGGTGGCCTCGAAGAACCCGCGCACGCCGGTCGCGCCCTGCCCGAGGACCGCGCCGGTGTACGGATTGACGAAGAGCGTGCGCTCGCGGCCGAAGGCGATGGCGACGGGAGCGAGGCGATCGGAGCGGACGACGAGGTTCGACGGCTTCCCGTCCGGAGCGGCAGCCGCGGCCGCGGAGACGAGCCGCGATGGGCGCAGCGGCGCGCCCGCCGCCTCGGCGGCCGTGGCGCGCAGATCGCGCTCCGCGAAGGCGATGACCTGCTTCTCGAACGCGAGCAGCACGCCCGTCACGGACATGACCAGGATCACCAGCCCGGCGGACACGCCGGCGGTGAGGTGGAGCCAGAACAGCGTCTTGCGGATGGCCAGGATCGGTCTCCCTTGTCGTTGCAACTGAGACTTAGTCTCAACTACGCACTAAGACGCTAATCGTCTCAATGGCATTCGTCAAGACCCAGGGAAGACGCTCAGATCTCCGCGCGCCGCAGGCGCAGGGCGTTGGCGATCACCGAGACGGAGCTGAAGCTCATGGCCAGGGCGGCGATCATGGGGCTGAGGAGCACCCCGAACAGCGGGTACAGGGCGCCCGCGGCGATGGGCACGCCCAGGGCGTTGTAGACGAAGGCGAAGAAGAGGTTCTGGCGGATGTTGCGCATGGTCAGGCGGCTGAGCCGCCGCGCGCGCACGATGCCGCGCAGGTCGCCCTTGACCAGGGTCACGTCCGCGCTCTCCATGGCCACGTCCGTGCCCGTCCCCATGGCGATGCCGACGTGAGCCTGGGCCAGCGCGGGGGCGTCGTTGATGCCGTCGCCGGCCATGGCCACGACGTGCCCGTCGGACTGCAGCTGTTTGACCGCGTCGGCCTTCGCGTCGGGCAGGACCTCCGCCACCACCTCGTCGATGCCGAGCTTCCGGGCCACCGCCTCGGCCGTCGTGCGGCTGTCGCCGGTGAGCATGACGATGCGCAGGCCTTCCCCGTGCAGCGCGCGGATGGCCTCGGCGCTGGACTCCTTGAGCGGATCGGTGATGCCGAGGAGGCCGGCCGGGCGGCCGTCGACGGCCACGAACATCACCGTCTGCCCGTCGCGCCGCAGCGACTCGGCGAACGAAGCCAGCTCGCCGGCGTCGACGTGCAGTTCCTCGAGCATGGCCCGGTTGCCGAGGGCCACGCGCCGTCCCTCGGCCGCCCCATAGACACCCTTGCCGGTGACGGACTCGAAGTGCTGGGCCTTCGGAATGGCCAGGCCGCGCTTCTCCGCGCCGGCAACGATGGCTGCGGCGAGGGGATGCTCGCTGGCGCGCTCGACGCTCGCGGCCAGGCGGAGCATCTCGTTCTCGTCGAAGTCGTTCACCGCCACCACGGACGCGAGTTGCGGCTTGCCCACGGTCAGCGTGCCGGTCTTGTCCACGACCAGGGTGTCCACCTTCTGCATCACCTCGATGGCCTCGGCGTTGCGGAAGAGCACTCCCGCGGTCGCTCCCTTCCCCGCCGCGACCATCACCGACATCGGCGTGGCCAGACCGAGGGCGCACGGACAGGCGATGATCAGCACGGCCACGGCGTTGATCACGGCGTACACGAAGCGCGGGTCGGGACCGTAGATCGTCCAGACCACGAACGTGGTCACCGCGACGGCGATCACGGTCGGCACGAACCAGGCCGACACCGTGTCGGCGAGCTTCTGGATCGGCGCGCGGCTGCGCTGGGCCTGGGCGACCATGCTCACGATCTGGGCGAGCAGGGTCTCCGCGCCGACCCGCTCGGCGCGCATGATCAGCGCGCCGGTCCCGTTCACCGTCCCGCCGATGAGGCGGTCGCCGGCGCGCTTCTCCACCGGCAGCGGCTCGCCGGTCACCATCGACTCGTCGATGTTGGTCGAGCCTTCCGCGACCACGCCGTCGACCGGCACCTTCTCACCGGGGCGGACGCGCAGCAGATCGCCGGGATGGACCTGGTCGAGCGGGACGTCGTGCTCGTGGCCGTCGTTGCCGATGCGGCGCGCGGTCTTCGGGGCGAGGCCGAGGAGGGCGCGGATGGCCGCGCCGGTGCGGCTGCGGGCCCGGAGCTCGAGGACCTGCCCCAGGAGCACGAGCGTCACGATCGCGGCCGCGGCCTCGAAGTAGACCCCGACGTGTCCCGAGGCGTCGCGGAACGAGGCGGGAAAGAGTCCCGGCACGAGCGTCGCCACGATGCTGTACAGGTAGGCCACGGCCACGCCGAGGCCGATGAGGGTGAACATGTTCAGACTGCGGTTCGCCACCGACTGCCGGGCGCGCACGAAGAACGGCCAGCCGCCCCAGAGCACGACCGGCGTGGCCAGAGCCAGCTCGATCCACGGCGCCCAGGCCAACAGGTTGTGCGGAAAGAGCGAGTGCGCCGCGGGCAGGTGGCGCAGCATGGCGAAGACCACCAGCGGCACGGTGAGGACGACGCTGACCCAGAAGCGCCGGCTCATGTCGTCGAGCTCGGACGTGTCCTCTTCCTCGAGGGTGATCGTCTCCGGTTCGAGGGCCATCCCGCAGATGGGGCAGGAGCCCGGACCTACCTGCCGCACCTCGGGGTGCATCGGGCAGGTGTAGATCGCCTCGAGCTCGGCCATGGACGGCGGCGCGTCCGCTTTCGGCGCGAGATAGCGCTCGGGGTCGGCGCGAAACCGTTCGAGACACGACGGCGCACAGAAGTAATACGTCGTGCCGCGGTACTCCGTGCGCAGCGGCGTCGACGGGTTGACCGTCATGCCGCAAACCGGGTCGATGTGGGGGGAAGAGTCCAACGCTCCCGATTATGACGCTTACTTCTTCTTCGAGGATCGCGAGGTTTTGCGCGACGTCTTGCGCGCCGCGGCG
>JBIOTX010000191.1:0-9249 GCA_044866315.1 Thermoanaerobaculia bacterium
CGCGTTTCGGCGGGCTGAGAGCCCGCCGCTCCACGTCACTTCCGCGAGAACCGCGTCCGCAGCAGCGAGATGTAGCTCAGGCTCGTCGGCAGGAACTTCATCTTCGACACCCCCTCGCGCCGGAAGATGAAGTGGATCGGCGCCTCGGTGATCTTCCGGCGCTCCTTGTGCGCGCGGATGATGATCTCGGGCAGGAACGCGAACTGGTCGTTCCGATAGCGCATCGCCCGCACGACCTCGGCGCGATAGACCCGGAACCCCGAGGTCTTGTCCTGGATGGGGATGCCGAAGAGGACGCGCATGATCAGGTTCAGGGTCCAGGACAGGAGGCGCTTCCACGCCGGCGTGCCGGTGACGTGGCTCCCGGCGACCACGCGCGAGCCGACGACGATGTCGCTCCCGGTCTCGCGCAGCACCGCGACGAGGCGCGGGATCTCCTCCGGCTGGTGGTTGAGGTCCGCGTCCATGGTCACGACCAGGTCCGCGTCCGGGGGAAGCGCGGCGAAGCCGCGGCGGAACGCGGCGCCGAGACCGCTGGGGCGGTCGTTGTAGAGGATGCGGATCGCGCCGCCGAGCTCGCGCGCCAGGCCCTCGGCGATCTCCCGCGTGCGATCCGTCCCCTCGATGACGTAGATCAGCTCCCACGGCTCGCCGTGGCCCTCGAGCGCCGCGTGGATGCGGCGGGTCAGGGCCTCGATGTTCTCTTCCTCGTTCCAGGCCGCGACGACCGTCGCGATCTTCGCCATGCGGCGGGAAGAGATACCACGCTATCGCTCGAACACGCGCTCGAATTCGCGGTGGATCACCGCGTAGCACTCGCACGATGCCGCCTCGAGTCCCGCGCGGTCGACCACCGTGACCAGTCCGCGGGAGTGGCGGATGAGCGCCGAGCGCTCGAGCGACTGCACGGCCTCGTTCACGCCGGCGAGGCGCACGCCGAGCATGGCGGCGAGGAACTCCTGGGTCATGCGCAGCTCGTCGGTGCCGGCGCGGTCGTGCATCATCAGGATCCAACGCGCCAGCCGCTGCTCGAGCGGGTGCAGGCGGTTGCAGACCGCGGTCTGGGCGATCTGCATGAGAAAGGCGTTCACGTAGCGCATCAGCGCCTCGCGAAACTCGGCGTTGCGGCCGAATTCCTCGCGCACCACGTCGATTGGCACCTGCATCAGCGGCCCCTGGGCCTGCAGCACTCCAGTGTCCAGGTGCCGCCGCGGATCGAGCACCGCCGCCACGCCGGCGAATCCCTCGTGGCCGACCAGGCCCACCTCCACCAGCGTGCCGTCCTCCACCGCCCGCGTGAGCGACACCACCGCGCCGTGAAGGGGAAAGTATCCGTGTCTGAGCGGCTCGCCCTGATGGATCATCGTCTGCCCGAACGACGGCGTGATGCGGGTCAGGTGCGCCCCGAGGGCGTGTCCCGACAGATGAGCCAGCAGGCGGTTCTGCCCGTCCATCGCCGGATTTTCTTGCCAACAGCGCGCCGACTTTACGGTTCCGCAAAGATGGAAACCTCCCTCGGCGCGGAGAATCTCCGCCGTGGCCCACGACCGCGACTCTCTCGTCTCCACCCTCTTCTTCATCGCCGCCGAAGTCGAGCGCATCCGCGCCGAGATCGCCGTCCTCAGCGACGCCGAGTGGCTGTACTTCTCCACCGCGCTGACGGCGATCGAGGCCGCGAACGTGCGCCTCCTGGAGACGCTCAGCCGTCCGCGCTTCGAGCACTGAGCGCAACCTCGCCGCGCGTCCCACGTAATAACCGGCCATGTTGTGCATCGAGTCGGTTTCCAAGCGCTTCCGTTCCGGCAACTACGGCGTCCGCGATCTCTCGCTGACCGCAAAGGCGGGCGTTCTCGGCCTCCTCGGCCCGAACGGCGCCGGCAAGACCACGCTCATGCAGATGATCGCCACGGTCACCACGCCGACCGCGGGGCGCATCTTCTTCGACGACATCGACGTCGTCGCCAAGCCCGATGACCTGCGCCGCCGCCTCGGCTACCTGCCGCAGGACTTCGGCGTCTACGACAACCTCACCGCCTACGAGTTCCTCAGCTACTTCGCGTCGCTCAAGGGCGTGCGCGGGAAGGCCAAGATCCAGGAGATGCTCGAGCTGGTGAACCTGCACCACGCCGCGAGCCGCGCCGTGGGCGGATTCTCCGGCGGCATGAAGCAGCGCCTCGGCATCGCCCAGGCCCTGGTCAACGATCCCGACCTGGTCATCGTCGACGAGCCGACGGCGGGCCTCGACCCCGAGGAGCGGGTGCGCTTCCGCAATGTGCTCTCGGATCTCGGCGTGGGGCGGCTGGTCATCCTCTCGACGCACATCGTGTCCGACGTGGAGTCCATCGCCACCGAGATCGCGATCATGCGCGAGGGCTCGCTGGTGGCCATGGCCACGCCGGAGGCACTGATGCGCGAGGCCGCGGGGAGCGTGTGGCAGATCGTCGTGCCCTCGGAGACGTTCGAACAGCTGCGGCGGACCATGCACGTCTCCAACGCCGTGCGCAAGGCCGACGGCGTGCACGCGCGCATCGTCGCCCCGGTGCGCCCGGTGCCGACGGCGACGCCGGCCGAGCCGACGCTCGAAGACGCGTACATGTTCACGATGCGTCGTGGAGCGGCGGGCTCTCAGCCCGCCGAAATGGTCGCATGAGCGAGCGCCTGCACCGCCTCGTCGCGGTCATCCGCGCCGACTTTCTGATCCGCCTGCGCCGCCCGTCGACGGTCATCATCTTCCTCCTGCTGTCGGCGCTCCCGTACCTCTGGATTCCGGATCCGTCGACGGGGCGGACGCTGATCCAGGTGAACGGCCAGCGCGCGCTCTACAACTCCGCGGCCATCGGCATGGCCACGGCCGTCTTGGGCACGTTCTTCGTCGGCCTGGCCGGGTTCTACGTCGTCTCCAACGCCCTGCGCCGGGACGTGCTCTCGCGCTGCGGATACGTCATCGCCTCCACGACCATGCGCGGCAGCGAGTACATCGCCGGCAAGTTCGCCGGGAACGTGGTCTTCCTCGGCGTGTTCATGCTCGGCTTCATGACTACCTCCATGGCCATGGTCCTCGTGCGCGGCGAGGCGCCGCTCGAGCCGCTGGTCTTCGCCAGTCAGTACCTGCTGCTCGTGCCGCCGGCGATCATGGCCGTCTCCGCGATCGCCATCCTCTTCGAGTGCACGCCCGTGCTGCGAACGAAGTTCGGCGACGTCCTTTACTTCTTCGTCTGGATGGCGCTGATGGGGACGGTGGTGACGGCGATCGAGAAGGGCTTCGGGAAGGGATGGGCCCCGTACTTCGACGTCTCCGGCCTCGGCTTCGTCATGCAGCAGATGAAGCTCTACTACCACACGAACTCGCTCTCCATCGGCTCGTCGTCGTTCGACGCCACCAAGGCCGCGCTGGTCTTCCCCGGCTTGCGCATGGACTGGCAGTTCCTCGCCCCGCGCCTCGGCTCCACGCTCTGGCCGCTGTCGCTGCTCGTCGTCGCGCGGGTGTTCTTCCACCGCTTCGACCCCGCGCGCCTGCGCGCCGTGGCGGACAAGGGGCGGCGGAGCTGGATCGGGCGCTTCAACGCCATGGCCAAGCCGCTGGCGCGGCTCTTCGTCGCCATCGGCAACCGGGTCGTCTCCGCGTCCGGCTCGGCGTCGCTGTTCCGCTCCGCCGTGACCGACGCTCTGACCACGCTCGCCGCGTTCCCGCTGACGACCGTGGCCATCATCGGATTCGCCATCGCCGCGCTCTCCTCCGACGCGAAGTCGCTCCTCACCGGCGTGATGCCGATCGCCTTCGCCGGCTGCGCCATCGCCATCGCCGACATCGCCTGCCGCGAGAAGCGCGCCGGCACGTCCGCGCTCGTCTTCGCCGCTCCCGCGCTGCGCGGCCGCTTCGTGGCTTGGAAGCTCGCCTCCACGCTGCTCGTGGCCCTGGCTTTCCTCGGCATCCCGCTGATCCGCGCCATCGCCCTCCGTCCCGAGGCCGCGCTGCCGCTTCTGGTCGGCGTCGTCTTCACCTGCGCCGCCGCCACCGCCCTCGGCATCGTCAGCGCGAACCCGAAGACGTTCCTGGTCGCCTTCTTGATGTTCTGGTACATCACCACCCAGGACAAGGGCGCGTCGCCGGAGCTCGACTTCGCCGGATGGTTCGGCACGGCCACGCCGCTGGTGATTGGAGCTTATGCGCTCCTTGCGCTGCTGATGCTCGCGGGCGCGCAGCTGTTCCATGCGCGGGAGCTGCGCCGGGTCTGGTAACGTACGCCGCCGTGCGTTTTCGCGATGCGGCGGCCGCGTTCATCCGTCACTGCCAGTCCATCCGCAAGCTCTCGCCCCACACCATCCGCGCCTACCAGCTCGACCTCCAGCGCCTCTCCCAGTTCCTCGGCAAGCGCGCCGCCGTCGCCTCCTGCGACAAGGCCGTGCTCCATGACTACGTGCGCCACCTCTTCGACGTGCGCGCGCTCAAGGAGGCGAGCGTCAAGCGCCACCTGGCCACGGTGCGCTCGTTCTTCCGCTGGCTGGAGGAGGACGGCCACGGCATCGAGGATCCCTTCCGCGGCGCGCGCATCCGCATCCGCACGCCCAAGCGCCTGCCGCGGGTGATCCCGCGCGCTGACCTGCGGCGCCTGCTGCTCCTCGAGCGGCCGGTCACGTTCGCCGACCTCACCGCCTACGTGGCCACCGAGCTCCTCTTCGCCACGGGCATGCGCGTGAGCGAGCTGGCGGGCCTGCTCGACTCCGCCGTGGACGTGGAGGACGGCACCATTACCATCATCGGCAAAGGCAACCGCCAGCGGCGGGTCTTCGTGCCCGACGAGCTCAAGTCCCTCTTGCGCGACTACCGCGCCGCCCGCGAGCGCTGCGCGGCCGCGGCGGAGACGTTCCTGGTCAACTCCCGCGGCGCCGCCGCCAGCCCGCAGATGATCCGGCGCCTCGTGCGCATCCACGGCGAGCGCTGCGCCGTCCAGAGCCGCGTCACCCCGCACATGTTCCGCCACTCCGTGGCCACCTACCTGCTCGAGGAAGGCGTCGACATCCGCTACGTCCAGCGCCTCCTCGGCCATCGGAGCATCTCCACCACCGAGATCTACACCCACGTCGCCGACGCCGCGCTGAAAGTGCGGATCACCGAGAAGCACCCGCGGAGGGGGATCGTGGGAACTTAGCGCTCCTCGTCCCACCACTTCGAGAGGCTGTCCGTCACCACTCGCGGCCGCTCGGAGTAATGCGAGGTGTCGTTGAACAGCATCAGCCGCGCGTGCACGGCGTGGCGGAAGTCGAGGACGTTCAGGCAGGCCGGGGCCTGATCGAGCCGGTCGCGGTAGCCGCGGGCCTCGAAGCCGAGGAGGCTGCTCAGGAGAATGCGGATGGTGGCCTTGTGCGAGACCACCAGCACTCGCTCCTCGCGGTGCCGGGTGACGATCGCGCGCACCGCCGGCAGGGCCCGGGCCAGCACGGCCACGCCCGTCTCGCCTCCCTCCGGCGCGAACGTGAACGGGTCCTCCTCCCAGGCCGCGTACTCCTCGCCGTAGCGCTGCTCGACCTCGCTCCGGGTGAGTCCTTCCCACCGCCCGTGGCTGATCTCGCGCAGCGCGTCGACCGGCGCCGGCTCCAGCGCACACCGCCCGGCGATGATCCGCGCCGTCTCCATCGTGCGCGAGAGCGGACTGCAGTAAATCGCCTGGAGGTTCTCCCGCCGCAGCCGCTCGCCGAGGAGCTCCGCCTGCCACCGTCCCTCCTCGGAGAGATCGACCCCGACCGCTCCGGCGAAGCGGTCCTCCGCGGTGAGCTGCGTCGCGCCGTGGCGGACCAGATAGAGCCGCGTCGGCTTCATCGGTGCGTCAGCATAACGCGCGAGAGGTGAGAAGATGCGGGCGTGGTGGCCCGCGCGCTCTTCCTTCTCCTGTCGCTTCTTCTCGCCGCCTGCAGCAACCTCCCCCGGGAGGACAGCGTCCCCCTGCGCGGCAAGCTCGTGCTCGAGACCGTCCCCAATCCGCTGATCGCGAAGCCCCTCGGCGGCGACGCCTACGAGATGGCCTTCGACATCGTGATGCGCGAGGAAGGGGGCGTCGACACGCAGATCGAGAGCTTCACCATCGACGCCATCGCCCTCGGCGGAGTCATCGTCCGCAGCGAGACCCATCCGGGGTCGTACATCACCGCCCGCGGGTATCCCGATCGCGTCGAGGCGGGGCGCTATCTGCGATTCAGCTTCGTGAAGCGCTGGACCCTGCCGACGCAGCTGCTGCTGTCCGGCGCCGCCGTTCAGGTCACGGCCCGGACCGTCGACGTGAACGGGCGGCGGAATGTGACCACGTTTCGGGCGCGGGTGGATCGGGCGCCCTAAGCTCGGGCGCCGCGCGTGAACAGCTCGTTCAGGTTGGTCTTGTCCTGGATGTGCTCGTAGATCGCGTCCGACCGGCCGTCGGCGAGAAAGCCGGCGGCCAGCCGCGTAGTGAGACTGATCGCGGCGCGGGCGACCGACGCTCCGGCGCTCAGGCGGCGGACGCCGAGGCGGCGCAGCTCGGCGGCCGGGGCGAGACCGGGGACGGCCATTACGTTGAGCGGCAGCGGATCGACGCCGCGGGCGACGGCCTGGATCTCGTCCGGATCAGAGAGGCGCGGCACGAAGATCCCGTCGGCTCCGGCGTCGCGATACCGCGCCGCCCGGGCGAGGGTCTCCTCGACCGCCTGTTCGCGGGGCACGAGCTGCTTGAGGATCACGTCCACGCGGGCGTTGACGAAGAGGTCGACGCCGGCGCGCTCGCCGGCCCTCTTGGCCGCCTCGATCTTCGCGCAGAGCAGATCGGGCGAGTCGGTGCCGTCCTCGAGATTGATCCCGACCGCGCCCGCGCTGGCGAACGCGAAGATGGTCTCGCCGACCTTCACCGGCTCGCTGGCGTAGCCGCCCTCGCTGTCCACCGAAAGCGGGATGTCGATGATGCGGGTGATGGACTCGATGACGCGCGTCAGCAGCGGCGGGGGAAGCGCGTTCCCGTCGGGATAGCCGCTCGCCCACGCCACCGCCGCGCTGGAGGTGGCGATGGCCGGCGCGCCGGCGGACTCGATGAGGCGCGCGCTTCCGGCGTCCCAGGCGTTCGGCAGGATGAGGAGCTCCCCGGCGGCATGGAGGCGACGGAACGTTGCGGCCCGCTCGCGATCGGTCATGACGTCGATTCTCCTGTCCCCATCAACACGGCGATGCTCATCGCCGTTCCGGCCGCCAGCCCCAGAGCCAGGCCGGCGAGGCCGGCCAGGCCCACGTGCAGACATCCGGCGACGCCGAGGGTCACGGTCACGCTGACCGCGGCGAGCCAGAAGCCGGCGCCGCGGTGGAATCCGGACAGGCGTCCTCCGGCGAGACAGAGCGCGGCGACGAATCCGCCCGCGACCGAGGCGGCAGGCAACACCCCGCAGAGGAGCGTCGAGCAGATCGGCGCGATCCAGCTCGCCAGGAAGGGGAGCAGCAGCGGACTCAGACCGGCGACGAGGCCGACGTTCGCGCCGCGAGCGTAGCCCTGCCCGCGCCAGTGGAAGAGCACGACCAGCGTCGCCACCGCTGCGATCACGGAGAGCATCAGCGCCCCGCGGCCCGCGGCCATGCAGTCGTAGAGCGGCAGCAGGGACACCGGAAGGACGAAGAGCGCGCGGCGCAGGCCCTTCTTCACGCGTCCGCGCTCGTACGCGTGGCGGGCCGATGTCAGAAGGACCGCGTCATTCATGTCCGAGCCTCCACGCCGCGCGCATCCGTTCCCGCGCCCGCTGCAGCCGCTTGCGGAACCCCGCCCCGACCGTGCGTTCGTCGCGCGCGTAGCGCAGCAGCGCATCGCGGTCGTCGGGCCGGAGCGTGGCCAGGGTCCGATCGATCGCCGCCGCGAGGTTGGCCGCGATCGCGATCTCCTCGGGACTCGCGCCGCCGGCCGGCAGCTCCGTCGCGTCCTCCAGCTCGACGCGATCGCGCCGCCGCCAGGCCCGCCGGCGCACCGTGCGGATCTCCCACATCGCCAAGCCGATCGCCCAAGCCACGGCGTCGCGCTCCGGATCGAACTCCGCCGCCCGCTCGAACAGCCGGAGCAGCGCGGTCTGCGCCGCGTCGTCGACGTCGATCGGCGGCAGGTAGCGCGCCGCCAGCGAATGCACCAGCGGCCACAGATGCGCGAAGACCGCATCGAAGGCCTGCCGATCGCCGTCGGCGAGACGAGCGAGGTCGCGCTGCAGCTCCGCGCGCGCCTGCGGATCGAGAATCACCGGACCGCCGCTTTCACCTTTCGAATCTCCTCCCGGGCCGCCTCCAGGTCCTTCCGGAACGCCGGCTCCTGCATCAGGCGGTCGACGAACTGCCGGGCGAAGACCCGTCCCGCCTCCGAGTCGCTGGCGAAGTGCACGCCGAGAATCTCGCGCGAGAAGGCCATGTCGCGCGCATTCTGAAGGAAGAGATCGCGGTGCTCCGGCAGCAACAGCTCGTAGACGTACGCCGCCACGTACGAGTTACTGGAGTGCCCGCTCGGATAAGCCGGGAAGTTCGGCGTCTCCAGATTCTGGAGGCGCGGCTCGATCGTGTAAGGCCGCACGCGGTTGAACCGGAACTTCGCCGCCCACAGGTAATAGCTCGCGTCCGACCAGACCCGGGCCATGAAATCCGCCGTGACCGGCAGCGACTCGGGGGAGAACCATGCGCCGAGCTGGTGCCCCATGTGGAAGAGATTCCGGCGCATGCGCGGCCAGTCCGGGTCTTCCGGGCGGACGCTGAGCCGGTAGTACACGCCGGCGAGCTGCTGGCTCGTGGCGATCTCCTCGCCCGTCCGCCGTGCCTGCAGCTCGAGCAGATGATCGAGCTCCGCGCGCGTCTGCGAAGAGCTGTTCGCCGGGAACTCCGGCAGGGAAAAGGTCGTCGGGGGAACGTCGAGGTACGCCGGCTTGACGTCCAGGATCTTCAGATAGGCGGGCCCCATTGCCGACAGCGCGAACTGCTGCCGGTCCAGCCCGGGATGCCCGGGCCGAGGGTCGGCGCTGAGGACGCCGATCCTCCGGTAATGATCGAGCGCGCCGGCTGCGAGCGGGCGGAGCGCCGCCGCCGCGCCGGTTTCTCCGGCGGGGCTGGCGCAGTGCGTGCCGTCATCGGCCGCCTTTGTGGTGGTGCAACAGCTCGCGCCGTCGGGCGTCGTGAGCAGGAGCGACAGAGCAAGGAGGAGCTCGAACATGTGGGTGCGGGTCCTTTCTGTCGCTTCTAGGCGCGGCACGCCGGTGCCGTGACAGCCCGCGGAT
>JBIOTX010000192.1:0-7137 GCA_044866315.1 Thermoanaerobaculia bacterium
CCACGGTCCTGCTCCACGAGCGCGCGCACGTCGCCCGCCGCGACTCGCTCCTCGGCGCGATCGGCGATCTCGCCTGCGCCGTGTACTGGTTCCACCCGCTGGCCTGGCTCGTCGCGGCCCGGGCCCGGCTCGAGCGCGAGCGCGCCTGCGACGAGGCCGTGCTCGCGCAGGGCGTCACGGCCTGCTCCTACGCCGCGGCGCTGCTGGACGTCGCGCGGGAGCGCTCCTTCGGCATGGCCATGGCCGAGCGCTCGCAGCTGGCGACGCGCATCCGGGCCATCCTCGATCCCTCGAAGCGCGGCCGCGGCACGCGCGCAGCCCGGGCAATGGTCGCCGTCGCGGCCCTCGTCCTTGCACCGGTCCTGGCCGCGCTCTCCACCCGCGGCATCGAGCCCGATCTGCGCGGTGACTGGATCGCCTCGCCGCACAGTGAGCGCCTGCCCGACGTACCGCTGGTGCGCGGCACCGGCTTCGACGTGCTGGAGCACGCCGCTGCGCAGCCGCCGCGGGACGAGATCGACCTCGTCCCCGCGCGCGCCCGCTGGTGCCTGGCCCAGGTCAAGGGCGGCGAGCTCGTCGCGCCTCTCATCGAGAAACTGAGCGACGACGACTGGCGCGTCCGCGCCTACGCCGCCTGGGGCCTCGGCATTATCGGCGACCGCCGCGCCACCGCCCCGCTCCTGCCCCTCACCGAGCATTCCGCCTGGCGCATGCGCGCGATGGCCGCGACCGCGCTGGCGAACCTCGCCGATCCCGTCGCCGCGGACGCGATGCAGCGCGCGCTCGACGACGAGGCCTGGCAGGTCCGCCACGAGGCCGTGCGCTACTTCGCCGCCCTCGGCGGCGCCGAGGCTCTGATCGAACCGATGAAGCGCGACCGGCACATGGCCGTGCGCGCGATTGCCCAGGAGGCTACCCGATGAAGCGAGTCTTTTTTTGTGCCGCAGGTGTCATTTTTTTGACATGCAGCGTCTTCGCCGGCGACTGGACGCCGGAGCTCGAGGCCTACATCGAGAAGGCGCGCGTGGACTGGAACACGCCGGGGCTGGCAGTCGTCGTCGTGCGCGACGGCAAGGTCATCGCCGCGAAAGGCTTCGGCGTGCGGACCCTGGGAAAGCCCGAGCGCGTGGACGAGCACACCGTGTTCGACATCGCCTCGCTCTCGAAGTCCTTCACCGCCGCGGCCATCGCCACGCTCGTGGACGAGGGGAAGATGCGCTGGGACGATCCCGTGCGCCGCCACCTCCCGCAGTTTGAGCTCTCCGATCCGTACCGCACCCAGAACGTCAGCATCCGCGATCTCCTCGCCCACCGCCTGGGCCTCGAGCGCGGCGACTCGATCTTCGTCTTCGGCGAGTACGACACCGCGGAAGTGATCCGCCGCATGCGATCCCTGAAAGAGCGCGAGCCGCTGCGCGGAGGGATGAACTACTCGAACCTCGGCTACGCGGCAGTGGCCGAGGCCGCGGCGGCCGCGGCGGGGATGTCGTTCCCGGATCTGCTGCGCAAACGCCTGATCGAGCCGCTGGGCATGCGCGACACCACCGCCGGAGTGCCGCACGTCGTCGCCTCGAGCAACGCCTCCGGGCACTACACCTACGGCGGCGCCGAGCAGCGACCGATCCGCGACCGCAAAGCCATGAACATCTTCGGCGCCAACGCCGTCAACACCAACGCCCTCGACCTGGCGAAGTGGCTCCTCTTTCAGCTCGGCGACGGCACGTGGGAAGGCAAGCGCATCATCTCCGCCGAGGCGATGAATGAGATGCACTCGCCGCACAGCATCATCGCGACCACGCCCGCGATGCGCGCCGCGCGCGGCGTGCGCTTCTTCGCCGGCTACGGCCTGGGCTGGCAGATCATGGACTTCCGCGGCCACAAGATGCTCTGGCACAGCGGCGGCGCGCAGGGCATGCCGACGTACATGGCCATCCTCCCCGAGGAGAAGATCGGCGTGGGGGTGATGGTGAACACCTGGGACGCGCCGACGCTGCACGGCGCCATCGCCTCGCGCATCCTCGATCAGCTGCTCGATGAGACCCCGCGCGACTGGGCCGGCGAGGCCCTCGCGTCCCTGCGGAGCACCCCGCCGCCGGCCGAGCCGCCGCGCGTGGCGGACACCAAGCCTTCCCGTCCGCTGGAGGACTACGCCGGCGCGTACGAGGATCCGCTCTACGGCACGATGAGCGTGCGCCACGAGAACGGCAAGCTCTCGCTGCAGTTCGCCGGCGGCCAGATCGCCGATCTCGAGCACTGGCACTACGACACGTTCATGGCCCGCTGGCGCGACCGCGTGTACGAGTACCGGGACATGCTCGTAACGTTCAGCCTGGACGGCGCCGGCAAGCCCAAGCGCCTGGAGTTTCGGGTCGGGCGCGACGACGTGGCGGCAGTGCGGTAGTCTCATGGACACATGTCGTCCGAACTGGACTCGCGGATCTTCGCGATTCATCGCCCCGCGCCGGCGCTGATGCGCTACTACGTCCTGGCCTCGTTCCTGTTCGGACCGCTCTTTCCGTTCGCGCTGATCTACGCCTGGTTCCGCTACCACACCATGCGCTACGCGTTCGACGAGGAGGGGATCTCCATGCGCTGGGGCATCCTCTTCCGCCGGGAGATCACCCTCACCTACGCCCGCATCCAGGACATCCACCTCACCAGCAACCTCGTCGAGCGCTGGCTCCGCCTGGCGCGCATCCAGATCCAGACCGCCAGCGCCAGCGCCAGCGCGGAGATGACCCTCGAGGGCCTGCACGAGTTCGAGGCCGTGCGCGACTTTCTCTACTCCAAGATGCGGGGCGTCCGTGGCGCGGCGGGCGCTCAACCCACCGTTGCACCTCAAAACGATCTCGCCACCGCCCTCCGCGAAGTCGCCTCCGAGCTGCGCGCCCTCCGCGAGACCCTGGAGCGCCGATGACCTGGCGCGACCTCGTCTTCCGGGTCATGCGCGTGCCCCCCACGCCCGAGCCCCCGCCCGGCTCGCCGCCGCGCGTCTTCCGCGCCGCGCCCAACTTCTTCAAGCTGCGCCTCCTGCGCTGGTCGGCCACCCAGCTCGTCGCCGTCGCCGGCGTCGTCATCGCCATCTTCTTCCTCCGCCAGGCCGAGCCGAAGATGCCCAGCGTCGTGCTCTGGTTCTGGCGCGCCGGCGAAATCCTCGGCATCGCCGCCCTGGCCTTCGAGATCGTCTTCGGCTGGATCCTGGTCCGCCTCGACTACGAGCTGCGCTGGTACATGCTCTCCGACCGCGCCATCCGCATCCGCGAGGGCATCACCACCGTGCGCGAGAAGACCATCGCCCTGGCCAACATCCAGAACCTCGCCGTGCGCCAGGGCCCGCTGCAGCGCCTCCTCGGCATCGCCGACGTCGAGGTCAAAACCGCCGGCGGCGGCGGCTCGTCGAGCGAGATGGAAGGGAAGAAAGGCGCCCGCGAGCCGATGCATGTGGCCTACTTCCGCGGCGTCGACAATGCCGAGGAGATCCGCGACCTCTTGCGCGAAGGCGTGCGCCTGCAGCGCGACGCGGGACTCGGCGATCCCGACGAAGAGGCCGCCGCGCCTGGCGTGGAGGAGGCGATCGCCGAGCTGCTCGCTGAGGCGCGGAAGCTGCGGAGCGTGTCCTTCCGCCCGTCAGGCTAGCGGTCGCGGAGGACCTCGATCGCGCCCCGCCGGATCGCCGCCGCCAGCAGTTGCAGCCGGGTCTTGACCCCGAAGCGCCGGTAGAGCCGGTTCATGCGCGCCTTGATGGTCGCCTCCGCCAGCCCGAGGCGGTGGCCGATCTCCTTGTTGGACAGACCGTCGTGGAGGAGGCGCAGCAGTTCCTCCTGCGACGATTCCAGCGTCTCGGCCGCGCCTTTCGCGCGCTGGGCGAAGAGCAGCAGGGCCTCGCGCGGACCCCAGATCCGGCCGGCGATCACGGTGGCCATGGCCTTGGGCAGCAGCTCCGTCGCACTGCCGAGGTCGAAGTAGCCGCCGGCGCCGGCGGCGAACGCGTCCGCGGCCGCGGTCAGCCGGCGGTCGTCGCCGCACACCAGGACCGGCGCGCGCCAGCGCTTGTGCAGCGCAGCGATACACGACGGTCCACGCTCCGTCAGGAGACGGTGCGCGAGCAGAACGATGTCCGCCCGATCCTCATGGTCGCCGGCCACCTCGATCCCTTCGGTCTCCTCCAGAACCGCAGTCAGTCCGCGACGACGCCAGTAGTCGGGCTCGAGAAGAATGACCAGCAATTGGTCTCCGAGCCCCTCTCTCTCCCGGCGTCCCTGCCCACCTTCGGACAACGCATGTCGCATGCCTTCGTCGGCGGTCTCAGCGACCTTTTTCAATCTCCGGCGAGACTTCTCTCCGTCCCCGGAAATGGCAAACGGGAACGTGTCGCGCAGCCTCACCGCCCGCTGTGCAAACGTTCTCGAAAGGACTCTGACGAATGAAGAAACTGCTCTCTCTCACCCTTGTCGTTCTCCTCCTCACCGCTGCGAGCGCCACCGCCGCCCCGGCCGCGAAAAGCGCGCTGACCCTCCCCGTCTCCGGCAAATTCGTCGATGCCGCGGGCGGCATCGGCTCGTTCTCCGGCACGTTCAAGGTCACCCGCTTCGAAGCCACGGCCACCCAGCTCCTCGCCAACGGGTATCTGTCCGGCACGCTCACCGACTCCCTCGGCAATCCCGTCGGCAGCGTGATGAAGACCGTCTCCTGGCCGGTGCAGCTCCCCACCACCTCCGCCGCCGCGTCCGGCAAGCGCGTCAGCACGCAGGCCACGTGCGACATCCTCAATCTCGTGCTCGGCCCGCTCCACCTCGACCTCCTCGGCCTGACCGTCGACCTGAACCAGGTCGTCCTGGAGATCGCCGCCCAGACTGGCGCCGGCAACCTCCTCGGCAACCTGCTCTGCGCGGTGGTCAGCCTCCTCGACGGGGCGGGGGCGCTGATCGACATCGCCAATCTGCTCAATCAGATCCTGGACATCCTCAGCGGCTTACTGGGCTAACGCGCCACGGGGGCGGGCGAGTTCGGCTCGCCCCCCACCCGCGATGGCTTTCATCCCATCGGCGATGACGTTGATTTCACCCATGGATGAGATTAATCCGATCGCGGATCACGTGAATTTCATCCATGGATGAGATTCACCCGATCCGCGATGGGCATTCATTTCATCTGCGATGGGATTTATCCACCGGTGATTGCTTTAATCTGATCCGCGACGGCATTCATCCGCTCAGTGATCGCTTTGATTTCATCCATGGATGAAATTCAGCTGATCCACGATCGGATTAATCTCATCCATGGATGAAATTCAGCTGATCCACGATCGGATTCATCTGATCCATGGACGAATTCACCCGATCGGCGATGGCTTCGATTCCATCTCCGATGGGCTCGCATCCGTCGTCGGGCACGCGTCGTCGTCGGGGGCCGGCATCGGCGCGGGCGGCGGTTGGGCCGGCACGGGCCGCGGCCATACGCCCGGAATGCACGGCACCAGGCACGGACCGCAGCAGCCGCTCAGAAGCAGCGCGGCCACGAGCAGAAGAAGGAGGCGTGCGCCGGGCATCGTGCGGCAGTGTAACGCCCGCTTCGCGCGGAACACTTCCCCCGCCCGCCCTGTTCACCGCCGCGCATGATCTCCTTCGCCAACGTCAGCAAGCAGTACGGCCGGCAGATCCTCTTCGTCGACGCCTCCTTCCAGCTCAATCCCGGCGAGAAGGCCGGGCTGGTGGGGCCGAACGGGGCCGGCAAGTCGACCCTCTTCCGGATGATCACCGGCGAGGAGGAGGCCGACGACGGCGTGGTGAACGTGCCCAGGAAGCTGGCCGTCGGATCCTTCAAGCAGGAAGTGGACGAGATGAGCGGCCGGCCGGTGCTCGACGAGGCCATCGCCGGCAGCGGGTCGCTCGGCGACCTGCATCACGAACTGATCGAGCTGGAGCGGAAGATGGCCGATCCGGCCACGGACGACCTCGACGCCGTGCTGGAGCGCTTCGGCCACGTGCAGGAGGAGTATCAGCACCTGGGCGGCTACGAGCTGGAAGCCCGGGCCCGGGAGGTGCTGCACGGCCTCGGCTTCGAGGACGCCCAGATCGACGGCGACGTCGGCGCGCTCTCCGGCGGCTGGAAGATGCGCGTCTCCATGGCCAAGATCCTCCTCGGCAAGTTCGACGTGCTGCTTCTCGACGAGCCGACCAACCACCTCGACATCGAGTCCATCGTCTGGCTGGAGCGCTTCCTCAAAAGCATTCCGGCGACGATCCTCATGACCTCGCACGACCGCGACTTCATGAACCGCATCGTCACCAAGGTCGTGGAGATCGACGACGGCGACATCCTCACCTACTCCGGCGACTACGACTTCTACGTCCGCGAGCGCGAGCTGCGCGAGGCCAACCAGGAAGCCGCGTACGCGCGGCAGCAGGCCAAGCTGGCCAAGGAGCAGCGCTTCATCGAGCGCTTCTCCGCCCACGCCGCCAAGGCCGCGCAGGTGCAGAGCCGGGTCAAGATGCTGGAGAAGCAGGAGCGCATCGAGCCGCCCAAGAAGCGCAAGGCCATGAAGTTCGACTTCCGCTCCCCGCAGCGCTCCGGCGAGGACGTGGCCACGCTCAAGTCCGTGTCCAAGGCCTTCGGCGCGCGCTCGGTCTACGACGGCTTCGACTTCCACGTGCGCCGCGGCGAGCGCTGGTGCGTCATGGGGAAGAACGGCGCCGGCAAGTCGACGCTCCTGAAGATGGTCTCCGGCGCGCTGACGCCCGACGCCGGCGAAGTCCGCCTCGGCGCGAGCCTGAAGGTGGGCTACTTCGCCCAGCAGTCGCTCGACCTGCTCGATCCCACCCTCACCGTCTGGGAGCAGATCCAGAAGGACTTTCCGCTGGAGAGCATCGGCGTCCTGCGCAACCTCCTCGGCGCCTTTCAGTTCTCCGGCGACGACGTCGACAAGAAGATCCGGTCCCTGTCCGGCGGCGAGAAGTCGCGCCTGGTGATGGCGCGCATGCTCCTCGACCCGCCGAACTTCCTCGTGCTCGACGAGCCGACCAACCACCTCGACCTGGCCACCAAGGAGATGCTCGTCGAGGCCCTCAAGGAGTTCCAGGGGACGATGCTCTTCGTCTCCCACGACCGCACCTTCCTCCGCGGCCTCGCCAACCGCGT
>JBIOTX010000193.1:0-10027 GCA_044866315.1 Thermoanaerobaculia bacterium
CGAGGCATGTGCATTGTGCCCCGCCCGCCCAGGTCCCTCGACTGACGCTCGGGATGACACGTGTTACGGCGTTTTCAGCGACTGGAGCAGTTCCTCTACCCGTTTCGCGTCGCCGGATCGCGCATACTCTCGCAGCTCCTCCCGCGCTCGCGCGACGACGCCGTGCTGGGCATAGAGAACGGCCAGCAGCAGGTGATCGTCGGGATGGGCGCGCCGCGCGGCGGCGAGCTCCGCGCGTCCCTTCTCGTCCAGAACGCGGAACAAGGCCGGCGGATCGGGCGGCCTGGGCAACAGCGTGACTCCCTCGGCCGTCGTGACCTGGACCTGCCAGGCATACGTTCGCTCCGGCGCGAGATCGACCGGCGGAGTCCAGCGAGGGGCCGACAGCGTTTCACTCGTGGCCACGCTGTCCTCGTTGGCGAAGAGGAGCACGACGTAGGTCGCACCGGCGGCTGCGGGCCATTGGAACTGCGGTCTCACGGACTCCACCACCTCACCCTGCGGCCGGAGAGAAGCCGGCGCGCCCGCAGGGCCGTCCTGGCCGCGCAATGCCGCGGCAGGTCGGCGAAGCGAGGTCACGACGCCGATGGGCAGCTTTCCTGTCTCGAGTGCGCGCGTCACGGCGTCGGTCCAGCCGGCGCGGGCGTATTGCGGGCGCACCGGCGGACCTGTGTGCGCGACCGCCGGCGTCGCATGCGGATCCGTGCGCACGACCCGCTCCGCCGGCCGTACCTCCGCAGGCTCACGCACTCCCGGCAGAATGCGATAGAGGCCGACGGCAGCCAGGCCGATGAGAAGCATCGCCGCCGCGGCGCGGAACAGGAGTCGCATGCGGCGGCGGGGCTGCACCGCCTCGTCGTCGCGATCGAGCTGCCGGTGGATCGCCGCCGCATGCCGGGCCACGGAGCTCGCTTCCGCCACGGCCGCCGCACATTGCGGGCACCCGCGCACGTGTGCGCCGATCGACGCGGCCTCCGCCGGTCCGATCCGGCCGCGCTGCAACGCCTCCAGCTGCTGCGTGCTGACGTGCCCGACGCTCATTTCAAATGCCCGGTTCGGCGAGCCAGACGCGCCCGCGCCGACTTGCGGAGATTGATGACCTGCTGCCGGGTCGTGTTCAGGCGGCGGGCGATGGCCTGATCGTTCATCGGCAGATCGTCCCATATCCGCGTGAGCTCACTTTCCTCCACGCCGGCGATCTCCGCGATCTCCGGGAGCGTGGCGATGCCGAGGACGAGAAAGAGCAGCAGGGCGTTGCCGCCGTCGGCATCGCGTAGGTTCAGCAGAAGCGCGGTGCGCTGCCCGGCCGGGAGAAGGCGAATCTCCCGCCACAGCCTCTCCAGGGACTCCCGTCCTTCGAGGGCGGTCAGTTGCTCCGGCTCCACGGAGGCGGCCGGAGGCGGCGCGGCAGGGACATCGCGCACGGTCCACAGCCGCGCGAACACGCTCACCAGCACGTCGAGCGGAACCGCCTCCGGGCGAGCCCGGAACAACGCCACCACGGCATCCGCGGGCCGCGAGGCATCGAGCATTGCCGGCGTCGCGGATTCGGGAGCGATGTCGATCGACCGGGCGAACGTCGTGCGCCCGTTCCACTGGGCGAGGCCGCAGAGCAGATCGTCCGCGACGAACCAGAGCGCGAGCCGCGGATCGTGCTTGAGCGCGTAGCGCAGCCGGTTCTTGAGACGCGTCCGCTCCGGACGACGCGTCCGCCGCATGTCGTAGAGCACGTGATAGGCGAGCGTCGCCACGTAGTTGTCGAACTGGGCGATGGCGTCGTCGAGGTCATGAGGAACCGCATGCAGCCTGCGGATGACGCGAAGCAGCACCAGGGAGACCAGCTCGTCGGACTCGTCGGGAGTGAGGGATTCGGATCGTCGAAACCGGGCGGCGAGACTCTCGAGAACGGGAACGGCATGCCCGGTGACGATCTCCTGGATGGCTTCGCGGCGGCGCAGGTCATCCTCGGCCCGGATCAACGGCGCGAGGATGTCGTCATTGACGTGGCCCAACGCCGGAATGCTCGCGGGCGCTGTCATGGTGACCCGACCGTCACGAACGGGGCCCAGTCGAATGGATGGGCGTATCGGGGATCGGCTCGCAGCGCGAGCTGGGCCTGGCGAAGGGCCTGATGCGGAGCCAGACCGCGGCTGAGGTTTTGGTGGAACGCGGTCATCAGCAGCGAGGCCACATGCGAGTCCGCCTTCCATTGCGCGCCGACCACGACCTCGGCACCGGCGCTGAACATCGCCCAAGACAGTCCGAGCAGCCCCTCCCCTCCGGTGCGTCCGAGGGCCGTGTCGCACGCCGACAGAATCACCAGCCGGGCCTTGAGACGCATCTCGGCGATCTCATGAGCCTCCAGCAGGCCGTCGTCCGGGTCGCCCCTGGCGTGCGCCAGGACGATCGCCGAAAACATCGGGAACTGATCGTCCACCACGCCGTGGGTCGCCAGGTGAATGAGATCCGCGGCCTCCGCTCTCGACTTGAACGTCGTCTCCCGCGCATCCTCGCGGACGAAGACCGACGCGCGGTGCTCGCCGTAAATGCGGCCGATCGCGCGGACTTCGGTTTCCGCCTCGGGCAGATCACCGGTGGACAGCGCGCGGAACGCGGCGGGTGCGAGGAGCCGTGCCGGCGACGCGCCGTCACTGCGCGGATTCCCGAAGGCCAGGAGCTGGGCCGGACGTTCGGCCGCGTCGTTTCTGCGCAGGCTTGCCGCCACGCGAAGCGACGGTACGTAGAAGACGGCCGCGCGCTCGATGAGCCGTTTCCCTCGCGCCGGTTTGAGCACCCCGAACGGCACGGTCCAGAGCACGTCATCCGGAACGATGCAGATGGCACCGCCGGAGAACGCGATCTCCTCGACCGGAGCGATGAGCGCGTCGTAGAGGCGCGCGGCCGGCTCGTCGAAGCGGAGATCGCGCGCGGCAATCCGCTCGCGCAGTTGTTTCACGTCCGCCTCCAGCGCCCGGCGGCCGATGGGTACGACCTTGGCGCGGATATCGGGCTTTCCGCCGGCGGTGCCGGTCATGGTGAAGATCACGGTGGACGTGACACCGGTCAGGTATTCGAGCGCCACCGCGCCCGGAGGCGGCTGCACCGGCGCGAACCCGGAGAGTCCGAGCCGCTGCTCGTGAAGGTCGCGTCGCGTTTGGATCTCGGACAGCTCCAGCCGGGCCCGGGCGAGATCGGCATCGATCGCGGAGCGGGCCGCCGGCTCCGCCAGCCTGCGCCGGTTGAGCGCCTCGATGGTCTCGACCGTCCTGCGCTCCGCGAGGTCGCTCTCCCGCTTCGGCGCGCCGCGCCCGACGATCTCGAGGAGCAGCCGCGCCTTCGACCGTTCCGCGACATCGAGCGCGGCCTCGACGTCCCCACGGGCGACCAGCATTTCGGCGAGCTGCCGGTACACCTCGCGCCGCTCGTCGAGGTACGTCTGTCTCTGCCGGAAGCCGTCGCCGAGCCGGGTCCAGTCGTAGTCCTGAGACTCGATGAGGGCTTCCGCGATGGCGATGGCCTCATCCGTTCTGCCCAATCCTCTCAAGGAATCGAAATTCTGTTCGCGGGCGCCATGGATGAATGGCGCTGCCGCGATCGCGTCCGCGAACCGGCCCTGGGCGTTGCGAAGCGCAGCCTCGACGGAAAAGCCGTGCAATGCGACGTGATCCGGATCGACAGCCGTGGTGTGGCACTTGCTCTCGGCGACGTCCGCCTCGGCGCCCTCGAAATCTCCCGCGTCCATGCGCATGCCCGCGCGAATGGCATGCAGATCGGCCAGCACCACTCGGTCCTGCGTGCGATCGAGGGCCATGGCGATCATCGGCAGGAGCTTGTCCTGCGGCTCCTGCAGCCTGCGGTACACCTCGACGAGATTCGCCACCGCCGAGGAATAGAGGGTCGGAAACCGGCTGGCGTCGGCCACCGCAACCGCGCGCTCGAGATACGGGGCCGCGAGCTGAAAGTCCCCGATGTTGCGGTGAAGATTGCCGAGGTTGGTCGCCGCCGTGAGCGCCGCCGTCGCGCTTCCGCTCTCCTCGGCGTAACGCGCGGAGGTCGCGGCCAGAATCAGCGCCTGCCGGAAATCGCGGTAGTACTCGTGATGCCGCGACGATTGCGTCGCGGCCATGGTCAAGACGGTGGCATCCTCGATGTGGTCGGCCATGTCGAGAATGCGCTTCCAGAGCGGCGCCTCGTCCCCACCCGCGGCCGCGACGGCCCGCCCGAGCCGGAGCAGAGCGTATGCGAGTACGTCCGGGTCGCCGGCGCGCTCCGCCGCGGCGACGGCCTCACGTCCGTATGCCTCGGATGGCCTGAGGTCCATAGGCCGGAGCTGCCGTTCGAGCGCGCTTCGCGCGCCGAGAGCGAGGGACAATGCGCCGTCGTCGCCGACGGCCTCGGCGATGACCATCGACGCATCCATCGCCTCGCGCGCGCGGGCGAAGTCGTCGCGATTGATGAGGGTGATGGAACGGGAAGCGAGAGCCCGCGCCAGCCGCGGCGAACCCATCGCGCTGTGCTGATGCAGCATCTCCTGCCGCACGGCGGCGTCGCCGGCAGCGAGCAGCTCATCGATCCAACGCTCTTCCCGGTCTGTCTCCGAGGCGATCCGCCACTCGCCGCCGATCTGTTTCAGGCGCAGATGGGTGCGACGCTCCTCCGCGATCGCGCGCCGCTGCCCGAACGTGCTCCAGCTCGTGGTCCAGAGCGTGACCGCGACCACGGCCTCCGTGCCCGACGGATCCACGTCGATGCTGTCGATGCGCAGTGCGTGCAGGACCGTGCAGCGCGCGACGGCGCGGCGGCGGAGTCTGGCTTCGACGCCGGACCTCGCCTCCGGAGCCCAGAGCTTGGCGGCGGACGCAGCATCGCCCGCCGCCCACGCTCGATAGAACTGCTGAACGACGTTGCCGGCCGCATCGCGGCCGGCAACGGCGTTCGCCGTGGTGAGCACGAAGAGAAAGAAGGCGAGCCGCGACGCAGTCATCGATCGGCTTCGAGTTTACGAGGCCCTCCGGACGAAGTCATGGGATGGGAGTCAGGACGACGCGCTCGAACCCCGTCGTCAGGCATGGGCCGACGGAAAGGCTCTCGCGAATGGTGTTGCCGGCGAAGACCGAGGCCACGCCGTTCTCACGAACGAGATGGCCTGCTCCGTTGCGGATGAAGGTCGCCGCTCCCGAGTCGCGCGTTCCGGCCGTCTGGTACGTGACCAGCGGGACGTTCACGCCGTTGATGTTCTCGTAGCCGACATGGCGCCCGTTGTCGGTCACCAGCGTCCAGGTGCCGGTGTGGATCATGCTGAAGTTCTCCACCCCGTAGATGCGCATCCGATAGACCTGATACCGGTTCGGATAGGTCACCGGGCTGGCGCCGCAGCCCTGCACGCTTTGATTCACGCCGGCGGCCGAATTCCACTCGTAGCCCTCCGTCCGCTGGGCCAGGCTGGGAATCCAGGTGTTCACGCCCAGATCGCTGCGGCGGTCGTAGGGATACGGATACCCGCGCGTGACGTAGAGATCGCCCGTCGTCGGATCGAAGGTCGTCGAGAGATTGAAAAAGTAGGCGTACGAACGGAACCGGTTCGGATCGCTCGGGCTGTACGGAACGTGCGTTCCCGGCGCGAGAGGACTGAAGACGCCGTAGCTGCTCATGGCATGCTGCGAGGTCATCTGCAGCGTGGTCATCATGCCGTACCCCGAATAGCCCCAGCTCGTGCGGGGATCGTCCATGTTCTGCGGCGGAGCGAGGATCGAAACGTCTCCCTCCACGCCGAGGAGGTAGACCCGGATGCCCGAGTCGATCGCGGACATCGCTTCGACCAGCACCAGGTTGCTGCCCAGCTCGGGAACGCACGCATGCGAAGGGCCCCCCTCGTGGCGGAGGGGCACCATCTCCGACCAGCATGTTCCGTTGTCCGAGAACGAGACCATGGCCACTCCGGCGGTCTGGTAATCGCAGGCCTGGGGCTGATAGACGAGGTACATCACGTACTTGTGCGGGACGCCGGCGTTGTCCTTGTATTTCGCGGTCGAGCTGTAAAGCACGCTGGTGACGAACGCGGAGAACGTCGTCACCGGCTGGCTGTACTGATACTCCCAATTCCACGGCGACGTCGCCGAGGCGCGGTAGCGGCGGT
This sequence comes from Thermoanaerobaculia bacterium, assembly GCA_044866315.1. GTDB lineage: Bacteria > Acidobacteriota > Thermoanaerobaculia > Gp7-AA8 > Gp7-AA8 > QHVT01. The sequence continues at coordinate 6,137 of JBIOTX010000193.1, forward strand.
TGTAATAGATGAAGTAGCGCGGCCCGTGCGCGTCGATGCTGTACCAGACCTTCTGCTCGTTGGCGCCGGTCTGTACGTACGCGATCATGTGATTCGGACCGCCGCGATAGAGCTGGCCGTTGTGGTTGACCAGCCACGCGTTCGAGCCGGGGGGAATGTCATCGGGACTGTTCGATGGCACCGGCGACGGGGTGCCGAGCGGAGGACAGTTCTGGGCGAGGACGGATGTCGAGACGAAGAGCAGAAGAGCGGCAATGCAGGTTTTCCACATGAGGCGGTCCTTTCCGATTGGAATCTCTCGCCTCGGGAGGACGTGAACGACCGCCCCATATTCCTACCGGCTCTCTGTCAATGTTTGATTTTCACGGCACGTCCGCCGCGTATGGCGTACTTGGTGATCTTCCCGCTCCAGTGTAGGGCGAGACGCCCGCCCTACCGATCGGAGGAGGGCGAGTCGCATATCAGCTCCATGCAGTACCGCTCGAGATAGTTCACGAACGCGTCGAACTGCGCGAACTCCGGGTTGCGCGTCTGGCCGTGATGGTAGCGGTAATAGATCTGCTGGGCGATCACCGCCAGGCGGAAGAGGCCGTAGACGCGGTAGAAGAGGAAGTCGACGTCGCTCAGGCCCATCCGCTCGCAGTAGTAGCGGACGACCTCGTCGCGGGTCATCATCCCGGGGAGGGTCGTGGGCTGGCGGCGCGTGGCCTGGGCGAACGGCGGGTCGCCCGGGTCGATCCAGTAGGCCAGGCTGTTGCCGAGGTCCATGAGCGGGTCGCCGATGGTGGCCATCTCCCAGTCCAGGACGCCGATGACGCGCGTCGGGTCGTCCGGATCGAGGACGACGTTGTCGAAGCGGAAGTCGCCGTGGATCACGCAGAGGCGGACCTCGTCGCGCAGGTTCGCGGCCAGCCACTGCATCACCGCCTCGCAGTCGCCGACGTTCTCCGTGCGGGCGCGGCGGTAGCGGTCGGACCACCCCTCGATCTGCCGGCGCACGTACCCGGCGCCCTTCCCGAAGTCGCCGACCTTCGCCGGATCGATCCGGTGCAGCTCGACCAGCCGGTCGATGACGTTGCGGCAGAGCGCGGCCACGTCCGAGGTCCCGGGATCGTAGTCCTTGCGCGGGATGATCCCGGTCAGCTTCTCCATCACGTAGAAGTCGCTGCCGATGAACGACGGATCGTCGCAGTAGGCGACCATCTCCGGCACGTAGGGGTAGTGCGGCTTCAGCGCCTTCTGGATCGTGAACTCCCGGCGCATGTCATGCGCCGACTTCGCCTTCGTCCCGAAGGGCGGGCGGCGGAGGACGAACGTGCGGTCGGGAAAGGCGATCTCGTAGGTGAGGTTCGACGCGCCGCCGCGGAACTGGCGGATGCGCGGGACCTCCTCGCGGCCGAGGAAGCGGGCCACGGCAGCGGCGTCGAGCTCTTCGCCTTCGCGGACTTCGCGGGGCTCGTCGATCATGACCTTGTGTGTCATCCCGAGCGTGAGCGAGGGACCTGGGTGGGCGGTGGCGCGCGTCACGTGCCTCCCACCCGCCCAGGTCCCTCGACTCACGCTCGGGATGACACATCTGAGGATAATGCGACAGATGACCGAAGCGAAGGAGCTGGCGGCGCGCTACATCGAGCAGCTCGAGGCCTGGGACAGCGAGGGGCGTTGGCCGGATCCCCCCGAGGAGAGCGCTCTCTGGGAGTGGGAGCGCTGGATCCGCGAGGATCCGGAGCGGGCCTGGCCGGTCTTCGTCGAGATCGTGGCCTTGCGCTCCGACGACGAGACCCTCTACCAGGTCGCCTACCGCCTGCGCCTCCTTCTCCAGCGGGACTTCGAGGCCTTCCGCGAGCGCGCGGAGAAGCTCGTGCGCGAGACGCCGCGTTTCGCGCGCATCGCCGGGGAGGATCTGTTCGATCCGGAGCACTATCGCGAGCTCGTCGACGTCGAGGAGTTCATCCGCGCTCATCAGACGATGCATCGCCACATCGCCGGCGCGAGCGCGCTGGACGACATCGTCCGCGACGATCCCGGCCGCGGCTTCGACCTGGCCGTGGAGATCATCCACCGCGGGCCCGCGGAAGGGCTGACCAGCTTCGACACGTTCGATCCGCTGCGCACGCTCCTCGTGAATCACGGCGCGGCAGTCATCGACCGGCTCGAGGCCATCGCCGTCTCCTCGTATCTCGTTCGCCGCGCCCTCTGGCGCATGATTCCCGGCCAGCGCGCCAGGCCGTCCGCCTACGCCGTCGCCGAGGACATCTGGCCGCGGGTCCTGGCTGCACAGGCCGGAACGACCGACTTCACCGACGACACCGAGCCGCAGCCCGCACCGCGCCGGCTTGCCCCCGAGGACGAGCGCCTCCTCGAGGACTGGTTCGCCTACGAGCACAACTTCTGGGCCTTCGACGCCATGCACACGCTCATGGCCGAGGATCCCGATAACGCGTGGGCCGTCCTCCTGGAGATGCTCCGCCGGACCGACGACGAGGACTACATCGGCTCCCTCGCCGCCGGTCCGCTCGAGGACATGATGGGCCCGTACTACTTCGACCGCATCGCCGCCGAGGCCCGGGTCAACCCGAAGCTCCGCCAGGCCCTCCCCGGCGTGCGCGTCGAAGACGGCGAGGAGATCCGGCCGCGCTACGTGGAGCTGATGACGGAGCTGGGGCTGCCGTTCTATTGAGCGCTCTTCGCCGCGGTCAGCTTCTGGTGAATCGCCCCCACGTGATAGGCCACGTGCGCGATCGCTCCCACCGCCCCGGCCAGCGTCTCCGGGTCCTTCGACCCATGCGTGGCGATGGCCTGGCGCAGGTCCTCGTAGTCCGCGCCGAGCTGGCGCTGGAGGGCGCTCCACTCGTCCGCGCCGACGGCGGAGACGTTCCAGCTCTCGTTCCAGTCGCGGGCCTCGCGGTCGCCCGAGATCCAGGCCGCGGACGCGGCGAGGCTGAACTGGATGTGCCGGGCGTGGGCGGCGACCGAGTTGGCACCCCACGGCCGCGAGGCTTCCTCCGGCGTGAGACGGGCCAGCGTGGTCTTGAGGCCTGCGTCGGGGCCGCCGAGGAAGAAGGCGCCGTCCTCGCCGGGTCCCTCGTAACCTTCGCGCAACACGGTCAGCAGTTGTTCGGTCATGGTCGTGTTTCCTCCCTTTGCCGCTCCACAACACGTAGTGTTTTGCCCCCGTTCGGCAAATCCGCGTTACATTCACAGTCCCGATGGCGCTCTCCCGTTTCCACCCCCTGATCCAGCGCTGGTTCACCGAAACCCTCGGCACCCCCACTCCCGCCCAGGCCAAGGGCTGGGCGGCCATTCGCGAGAGGCGGCACACGCTCATCGCCGCGCCGACCGGCTCCGGCAAGACCTTGGCGGCGTTTCTCACCGCGCTCGACGACCTCCTGGTCGAGGGCCTGGAGCGCCCGCTGCCCGACGAAGTGCGGGTGGTCTACGTCTCGCCGCTGAAGGCCCTGTCCACGGACATCCACAAGAACCTGGCCGAGCCGCGCGCAGGCATCCGCCGCCTCGCCGGCGCCATGGGGATCGACGCGCCGCAGATCACCGCCGCCGTCCGCACCGGCGACACCACCAGCTCCGAGCGCGCGGCCATGATCAAGACCCCGCCGCACATCCTGGTCACCACCCCCGAGTCGCTCTACCTGCTCCTGACGGCGGAGCGCAGCCGGAACGTGCTGCGCAGCGTGCGCACGGTGATCGTCGACGAGATCCACGCCGTGATCGGCACGCGCCGTGGCGCACATCTCGCTCTCACCCTGGAGCGCCTGCAGCAGGTCGCCGAGCAGCCGCTGCTGCGCCTCGGACTGTCCGCGACACAGAAGCCGATCGAGGAGGTGGCGCAATACCTGGTGGGACGTGGAGCGGCGCGCTCTCAGCGCGCCGGTG
>JBIOTX010000194.1:0-47801 GCA_044866315.1 Thermoanaerobaculia bacterium
GCAAAGCCTGCTCAGCTTGGCAGGGAGACACATGGCTGTCGGTCCGAAACTTACCGTCAACAAGGACCGAACTGAGCTAGAGGCAGAAAATGGAGACAATTGCAGGGATTGCCCATGTCGCTCTTGATGCCGTACTTCCAAAAGGTGCGACAGACGCGCTTCTGAGCCTTTAGCCCTCGATCAACTTCCCCGCCTTCACCCCAAGGGCGCGGGCGAGTCGAATGATGGTCGTTAGCTTCGGCTCGTTCGCGCCGCGTTCGATGTGCGACACCTGTACGGAGTTCAGGTCCGCTTCCTCGGCCAAGCGTTCCTGAGTCATTCCGCGTTTCAGCCGGAGTGTTCGGACGCGTTCACCGAATGCAACCGCCTCCGGCTCGTATGCTTTCCTTCTTGGCGGCACCACCCTTGATTCTCGGTTTTGTCCTCGGCTAAACTCCATAGTCCTCGGACTAAGGAGTGACGAATGGCCGCACGGAAGTCAGCGCAACGTCCAAGAGGAGACATGGACGATCACGCGCGCATCCGCGCCGTGTTCCTCGACCGGCGTGAGACCTACTCAGCCACCGCCACCGCGGACTTGAGCGGCGTGAAGTGGCCCGACTTACTGGAGCGCATCGAGAACGGCGAGATCGAATCACGGCGGCGCGTGACCTACAGCGGCATCCGCTGGGATGATGTTGCCCGCTTGCTCATGGAGCGCGTGCCGCTGCGGACGATCTTCGACGCGCTGGGCGAACGTGCCGATGAAGTGCTCCCGGCGCTGCTGCGGTTGGAACGACTCGACATGCGTGTGCCCGCCTATGTCATCCGTGTTCTCGAATGGGCGGCACGAAGCGAAGGCGTGACCGTCGAGCAGTATTTCCACGGGCAACTGTTCGAATGGGTGGAGGGGATGTGGACCGTCAACGCTGAAATGGACAACCTACCGGGCGTGGTCGAAGCGCTGTTCTTCCCGGAACCACCGCCACAGCGTTCTAACGCCGTATACGTGGGGAGCACGGACGGCCGAGTGCCCGACAGCCTGAAGGTAGCACCCCGCACTCGGAAATGAAGCGGATGCCCCAAAGCGAGCAACCCGCCTACAGGGTCCCCATGGTGGTCATGCACGACGCCGAGACCGGGCGGCGGGTTGCCATCTCGGCCATGTGGCTCCTCTACATCAGCGAAACGGACGATGGCTCGCTGTTTGTGTTCCGGGGCGCGGAGACCGTGGCTGTCTCGGAGCCACTGGAGACGATCATCGCGGCCTATGGTGGGCTGCCGATCGTCAGCGCGGGCCGCCGCCCTTCCCGCAAGCCATGACGCGGGGTGAGGGAGTATCATCGCGTTATGACCAAGCGGGAACGCCCGGAGGCGGCCAAGAACGGCCCCACCGCCTAAGAGGTATGGGAGCGATTCCAGCGCCTTGCGCGGGCGCTGTTCCGGCTTGATAAGCGGGACGTGGAAAGCATGAGCCGCAACCGCGATCATCACGTGAACCAACCGCTCGCAGCGTTAGCGCATGGAAGAGCACGATCAACACGAGAATCCACGAGACCGCGCCGAGCGTGATGGGCGAGTAGCGTTCCGCGTCGAATCATCAGCGCGAGAGCAACGTGACCAAGTCCGAGGCGGGCCAAACCCAAACAAGCGAGATACGCGACTTTCAGCGGCGGGTGGAGCGCCGAGAGCGCATCACCGTAGCCGTAACCGCCGAGTAAAAATTACCGATTCCTCGGCTCGACATCCGTGAGCATTTCCCGGAGGGGCATGCGCATCGCCCGCGAGAGTCGCACGAGCGCGAGCAGGCCCGGATTCCTGACCCCGCGTTCGATGTCGGACACGTAGTTCCGCGACAACCGGGCGGCGAGGGCCAGATCGTCTTGGCTCATCTTGCGCTGCTTCCGAAAACTGCGCATGGAGCGCCCGAACGTGGCCAGCAACTTGGCCTCAGAGGCTTGCATTCGGCCGGAGTTTCACACTATCGTTGGCATCATGAATACCAACGATGGTAGACAAAACACGCGGAAGGCGCGATAAGTAGCGAAAGAGTGTCGAATCTTCATCCCTGCCAACGGGAGGCGATTCGGACGGTTTTTCTTCATCGCTCGGAGTCCTACGCGCTCAGCGAGGTAGCGCGGCTAACGGGCATTCCAGCCGGGACGTTGCGGCGGGAGTTGGCGGCGGGAAGGCGTGACGCGTCGAAGGTAGGCGGCGCATGGCGGCTCACGTGGCGTCAGTTGGCGTACCTCGCGTTGGACCGGTGGACCCTAGCTGAGATTCACGAGGCGCTCGGGGATAACGCACGCGCCGTCCTGCCGCCGCTGCTGACGCTGCGCACCGTCACCGTGCGGTTGCCGGAGTACGTCCTTCGCGCATTGGAGACGATTGCCACGGACGAAGAGACGACGTTGGACGCTTGCCTCTACGGTGAGTTGATCGATTTCGCGGGCGCGGTCTGTACGCGCGTGGGCCGTCGGATCGACGGCTACAGACGAGCGTACTTCTTTCCCGGTCGGGAGTAGGTTTCAGTCTACTATATTATTACCCTACTTTTGGATGATTGTTATCGGGATTACTCCCTTGCGCATGGAAGGAGACGGCGTTGCGACAGAGCGCCAAAGCTCGGCGCGCGCTGGAGCCCGGAAAAGCATCTCTGGCAGACGAACCGCGAGACCGCGCGCGCCCTTCATCTGGAGTCCCGAATCCGAGGCTGGCTGGAGCCGGAGTAGATATCTACGAATGGATGTAGATATCTAGATGCAGAGGCAAGCCTCTCTACGGGTGGATGGGAGGGGGATGCGACCTATTACAAGTTGGGCGGACGAAAATCAATGCTCAGAACCGATATCGGCTCTGGCAGACATGGAGCTGCACCATAGGTAGGGAAACGTCGCTTTGGAACCCCTCCTCCATCGAGAGGAGTCCAGCATGACTGTGACGGCATGGGTCAGTAAGCACGTTATCGATAAAGACACGACTACATTTGAGATAACCGGTGCCGGACCGCATCGACTGGAGGTGAAGGCGAACGGCGCGAAGCTACCAATCCTCATCCACGGTTGCGGCGGAGGTGGAGGCGGAGGCCAAGGTGGTGGTTCTGGATACGGAACAACGGACAACGGTGCTGGTGGTGGCGGCGGCGAGGGCGCTCCTGTTACCAGCGTCTCGGCATCGGGCGGTATGCAAGTCGGCACCTATGCCGTAATTGTGGGGCTTGGAGGGCCGGGTGGAGACGGCGCGGATCGGCGAGACAACGGCAAAGCCGGAGAGTCCGGCCGCTCGTCGTCCATATACTTTCTCCAAAGGGGCGATGAACAGGGAAGCGGTGCGGCCGCAGGCATCGACTTGGTTACTCTTGCGATGCGCCCACCAGTGGCCCGCTTCCGCGGCGGGGAAGGAGGTAGTGGTGGTACCGGGTCGCTTAACGGTGGCATGCCGGGGGGTAGGGGTGGTGCTGCCGGTGGTGGGCAGGGGGGCGGTGACGGTGGGTCTCAAAGTACAAACGGTCAGGCTGGTGTGCCATTCGATGTTCAAAAGGGTGGCAGCGGCGGCATCACTCCAACCGTTGGGGGCTTGAACGGCGGTGGTGGCGGCGGTGGCGGTGCTTCCCTAGGCGCGGGCGGAAATGGTGGTAATGGTGGCACGTTCACAGGAGCCGCTCCGGGCGGCTTAGGGAACAAAGGAGGAGGTGGTGGCGGTGGTGGAGCGATGGGCGAGGGGTGGCAACTAGGATCTAGAGGAGGCAACGGCGGAGATGGAGCAGTCGAAGTTATCGCCGATCCATTCGTAGTTCAGACTGTTATCAGCAAGTCGAGATCAAATGTAAAGACCAATTAGCCCTCTGTAGTCCGGCGCCGCCCAACTTCACGCTGAAGCTGTCGCGGCCCGCCTTCGGTCCGCCGGCCGAGCCGCATTGGCATTAACTTAAACGCTACAGTGGGTAACTACTTGAAACAGAGTGACTTCAGACGAACTGCGCCGACGAACTATCCCTTTCTCGTGGTTTGCGCCTGAATTCATTGAACCGGCAGATGTGCGCATCCGGCGGCGAAGGCGCGTCATGAACGTCATATCGTGATTTGGATAGCGCTACGCCGCGCCGGCTATGGTCGAATCGTGCATGCGCAAGCATCGACAGCTCAGCTACTTACGCGCACCTGAATTCTTAAGTTAACGCCAATGCGGCCGAGCCGGCTGCATCTTCGCCAGCGTGACGGCGACACGCCACTTGCAATTCGCCACTCGCTGCGCGCAACTCATTGGCGGCAAGCGGCGTGCCGCTCCGGCGTTGGCACGCGGGCCTTGGCCGCGCAGCTTAGCGTGAGAACGTTAGGCGCACCGGACACCACTCTTGCCAGAGCTATACTTCTAAAGAAACCGAAGGAGCAAGCAATGGCTAGTCCGTCCGATTTAGTTCAGCATTATTCTAACGCTTCGTTTCTTACTCGGTTAGCCGCCTTAACATCTGTGGGCGCTGTTATCGGCGCTACCATGGACCGCCTTCAGGATATCGCTGTAAGTCAACTCGTCGGGTTCGCGGTGATCTTTGTCGTTGCGTCGCTCGCAGAGCTGAATCGTAGGTATACGCACTCGTATTTGTCTGCTTGTTACGTTTCTGCGAATCCAGCCGGTAGCAATGCCGGTTTGCCTGATTCTGCCTGGCGGGATTTCTACGATCTCAACGAATCGAAGTGGAATAGCAGACGAAGCCGCTTTTTCTTGAGTTGGCTCACATATTTACCTGGTCTTATTCTCGGGGAATATCTGGTCGTCCAAGCTGCCATCACTTCCTGTGGTACCGTCGACATTCTCGTATCCGTACTGGCGACCGGTGCCGCGCTTGGGATCTTGTTCTGGTGGGTATCTCAAACGAAGGAAGGTTTTCGTCCCGAACAGCTTCTGCTCACGGCGCGGGCGCGGCAGGAATCACAAAAAACTCAGTTGCCGTCAAGTTAGCTTTTGGTATCGGCCGGCCAAGGTGAGTGATTTGCATCGCAGCGCGGCTCCTGTCGCATCACCCTGTCCGCCTAGTCAGTTTGAGTTGGCCAAATCTCGACGTTCGATCGATCAATCGAGGCATAGGCCATCCGCACGCTTTCGCCTCTTCTTTGAGATGAGGCCGGGCGCCTAACGCATATTGAAAGCACGCTCCTTCCTGCTACCGTGAAGTCGCCAGACAAACGGCGCAGGAAAGGAGCGGCTGCCATGAAACAACAGGCGATTCAGTATGTGGCTCTCGATGTCCATCAGGGCAACCCTGGTGGTGAGCGTTCGTGACGAGCAGGGGTCGGTGGTGATGCGAGCGACAGTGGCGACTGAGGCCAAAGCCATCGTCGGGCTGATCCGCGGCCTCGGAGTCTCGGGTACACCTGGTGTTCGAAGGAGGGTACGCAGGCGCAGTGGCTATACGACCTTCTCAAGCCGCATGTCGAGCGGGTGGTCGTGTGCAACACTCGGGGTCGCAGCTCAACGGACAACAAGAACGATCGAATCGACACCGATCGGCTGTCGGAGCTGTTGCGACTGGGATCGCTCAAGACCGTGTTTCACGGCGCCTCTATTGGCCGTTCCTCGGAGCGGCGGTTGCCATCACGGCGTTACTTCTTACGCGCAATCGTCTTAGGTACTCCTCCAAGGAAGCAGACGCCGATGCGCCTGCTTTAGACATTCCGCTCGGTTTTGTTTCCTTGCCGGTAAAGATCAAGCGTTCATGGTTTGTCTACGGTTTTTGCACGTGCGCTGCGGTATGGTCGCTAAGTTTCGCATTCACGCGCGATTATTCATCCTTCTTCCCAGCAAAACTGCGAATGGAGGTGTTCTATGACCGCGCGGGCATCGACGCATCTCTCGCGCGGCTTAATGCTAGGAGCGCGTCGCCGATCGATCTCGCGCCCAATTGGTGGGCAGCACGCGCGCAGTACTACGCACTACTTGACCAGGAGGCGGCGGCAGACCTTGGCGATGTCGCCGACTTCTTCGCAAATGCCGACAGATCCGTTCACAGCGTCGGCGAAGCGACGTTCGTCGCACGTAAAATCGGCGGGTGGCAAAACTATCACATTGAAGAATCTAGCGGAGAGGTTCTGCACACGCTTGAAATTCCTAATAAACCAGTGCGAACACTTCTGACATCCTTTCAGAAGCTCGACTCAAGCAACGACTATCTCCGTCCGACGTTCACGGAGACTCGTGATCCGGCGAAGTTTGGTCATTCGTCCCCGCTTCAAGCAGTATCTGGCCGCGCAGCGCGCGGCAGCCTCTGTGCCGTTTAAGGTCACGGTTGTTGGCATCACCGCGGTGCGAGTCTTCCCTCTGCCGGAGTTTTCCAACACCGTCTATCTCGCCGATGTCCCAGACGTTGGATTAGTCCCTATCGCGTACGCAGTCTACACCCCCGATGAACGCGAGGCGCGCAGCGCTCCCGAATAATGCGCTGGGCGCGTAACTTGGGTGTGAAGCTGTGGAGGCTCGCTCTACAACCGCGGCGAAGAGGCGGTAGATGCCCTTCACCACGTCGCTCGCGGCCGGCGCGGCGGGCGAACGAGTCCAGCGGCTCGCCCTTCATCCGCGCAACCTCCTCGGTCATCCGGTCGCGCCGCGCGTTTTGAGTTCCTTCGATTTTGCCGCAGATCGCTTCCTTTCGGCAGCCGCGCCTCAGGCGCGGCTACCGTTGTGCCGCGACGGCTCACAGCGCGGCACGGCGTTCATCACGATTCGCCGGAGTTAACGAGCGAGTAGGAAATGCGCGACGCTATCGATTTGAACCATCGGAGCTTCTCGTGAGAGAATTCGTGCCGTGCTATATGCGATTGATTGGGAAAAGACCGAATACGTTGCGAGCACAGCTCTTGCTTTCACTCAGATTGCGTTCTACCTTTCGGCGTCTGCGGTAGCTTGGTTAACCTTCGCTGTCGCTCGTAAGGGTCTTCTGAGTCCTGTCAATACCGAGTATCAGAAGCGCGTGATGGATCGTCTCAGCGAGATCGCGACAGAGCTCGGCGACGAATGGAACCCCAAGTCTGATGCGTGCTACATTCATCACGGCGAACACATCCACGATGCTTGCGCGGATGTCGATGATCAGTACGATAAATACAAGCGCGGGGAAGTGAGAGCCGACGAAATTGGCATTAAAGTATCGCCTTTGGAAACCCGGTTCATCGAGCAATTCAATCGCTGGCGTAGCGACCCGTTTCTTCCGGAGAAACTGCGTTATGAGCTGCTCGATTTCACCATCAAGCGCAAGCAGACCTACAGCAACATTTATTTTTCAGAAGTAGGAAAGTACAGAAAAAGCCTTGTCCGCCAGAACGAAGCAGATCCACGTCCGAGCTGGGTTACCGTGAATAATGCGATCCACGCACGCCTCAGCGAAGCCGGGTTTGGCTTAGACGACGTCTCGAGGAAGGCCGACGTGCTGCGTCTGTCTATTCAAGCGTACATGCAACGTTACGACCCTACGCGTCGACCATCGCTAGATGTCCGAGTGTATTCTCCCACTCGAACCGGGCTTACAATCATCGGACCTGAGTGGCGCTTCATTCGCAAGATTGGCGACGAAGACACTGCCATTTGAGCTATTACTAATCGGCACGTACACAGTCGGAGGAACCAAATAGTGTTTGAGGTACGGCGTGAAAGCTACCGTTTCCCACGGCTCTGGCGCTTCACGCCGGCTCTGCTCGGGTCGAGTCAGATCCTTGTAGGTGAGCCGGGCGGTGGGAAGCATCGGCATGGTCTTCAGGAACCGGCCCGAGTCGTTGTCCTTGCGGTTGTTGAACCGGAACGCCTGCTCATCCACGTACGCCCTCAGGTGGAACGGCTCCGCGCTCACGTAAGTACCGCTCAGGGTGCGCTGCAACAGGGACCAGAAGTTCTCCACGCCGTTGCAGTGGACGTTCCCGTGAGCGTACTCGACCTCGTGATTTACAAAGTCGTGAACGAAGACCACGTCGGGCCACGGCTGCTCCAGCCTCATCCGATGACGACAAGCAGGCCACAATTCGGGCCACAGCGCATGAGGTCTAATTCCGCTACTGAGTCTACGCGCCTTTTCTGGCCGACTATCGCTCCGTGCACTCGTAGCGACAATTGAAAAGCACGGGGCGGGGTAGGGGCAGAACCTAAGAAGGTCAGGGCTCAAAGGACCCCTAATTTCTGAGCAATTGCTAGAATGAGGAGGTCACGGTCCGCATTTGAAAGTAACGGTTGTTGGCCTGCGCTGATGCGGTCGTATAGTGTGCGCCGGAATCGCCTCACATGTGCTACCGCATCTGTTGGTTTGGCCCGTACGACGACCTTGTCGTTGAAGTCTTCAACGATCCGCGCCATTAAGACACCACTCTAATGCGCACCGGCTCGGGGAGCAGCATGTCACCGAGGAACGGCGGCTCCAGCGTCAACAATAGCTCGCCTGGTGCGTCGATTTGCAGCGTCAGCGCGAGCGCACCGTTCGTCAGTTCGCGAGTGATGACAACGCCCTCGTCTTCGGGGACATCTCGGTCACGCAGCCGAAACTGAACCGCACCCGTGTCGGTGCGCGGCGCGCCATCGACATCGAAAAGCTGGAAAGTCACGGAGACTTCGGCGACGTCGCTCTCCGCGTCGATGAGAGCAGGCGGCGGTTGTGAAAAGGTAAGTGTCGGGTCTTTCTTGATCCGCTCGTCGGACACCGGATCGCCGGCTTCGGTCTGCACGATCCGTCGAATGTAGACCCCTGATACGTCGGTCTCTTTCAGAATGGTTTCGATATTCATAACGAAGTCCCCCAAAGTTGGTTTTGGGCGATTTTTGTGGTATGAGTGCAAAAAGCCCGGTGCCGCATGTTTCGTAAAACCTTCTTCATTGTTCTCGCCGTGGCTACGCTGGCGGCGTTCTCTGCGAACGCCCAGATGAAGCCCCGAGTTTACGATGACGTTGTGTCTGTCGGTCCGGCTCAACCGACAAAACCGGTATTTATCACCGTCATCGGACCCGACCAGTTCGGAAACTACAAGGTGTGGACAGGGGTTCGGTTCCCCGTTCCCGAGGGCGTGACGATGATGTGGAACATCGAAACCAGCGATGGACTGATTCCCATCGCAGGGCCCATCACCGTGACGGCTGACAAGGCCAATCAGAACTGGCTCGGATGGGTCTGGGGCAATTTCGACTCGACCGATCCACTCCCGGCGGGAACAGTAGGGTTCTCGATCGAGTTCACGGGTCCGGAGAATTTCAAGGTCTTTGCGCCGGTGAATGCTTCGCCTGCGAACATTCAGGTCCACTCGAACGGGGAGATCTCCCTCCTCGGGCCTTTCTCGGCCTTGCCGGTGGTGTCTCTCAAGGGCAGGGAATGCGGCTTCGCCTGGAACGGCGAATCAGGCTGGTTCACGCCGCCGGCGGATCTGACGGGAGAAGGCGTTAACGTCACCTTGTGCCACGGTTTTCCGAATTCGGAATGCCGGGCCAAAGTGACGGACGTTCCCTCTAGATGAGCTTGTAGGCGTGACCGATATATGCGGTAGCGCTGCTAACTGTCACGGTGATCGCGAGCGCCGATTCGAAGGGAAGACCCTCCTCGTCAAAAACTGGCCAGAGATACGTCGATCCGCCCGGCTCCACCGTCATGTTGATGGTGCCAACAACGGGCACATTGAAGTGCGTGGTGAGCGAGCCACTGATGTGATACTGCGCGCCGTTGATTACATTCACGCCGTCAACCGCGACGGTCAGAGTGACGATGCCGGCCGAGGAACGCCCGAGAGACAGGAAGCGCAGCTTTCCCTTTCCTGTGACGCTCGCGATGGTCGTCGTCGTATTCGCAACCGTCGTTGTGTTGACGGCGGGACCGCGTGGTGTTCCTGTTCCCGACCAGAAGCCGTTCGTTGCGCCCGACGGGTAGCTGTTGGGGCTGAGGGCGGTGACGCCTTCCAATGAACCTCCATAGGTCGTGATCGCGCTGCGGACAAAGGCGGTCGTGGCGATCGATGCGTCGTTGTCGGATGTCGGTGGTGTCGGCGCTTTCGGGTCGCCGGTGAAGGTGGGAGAGCTGAGCGGCGCGGCATCGGTAATGCCATAGCCCGCGAGGGTGGTCGGCCTGCCGGAGACGGTGCTCCATGGGACGTCCGTGACGCCATAGCCGGCGAGGGTAGTCGGCTTGTCGGTAATGTTCGCCCATGGAACGGTGCCGACGACAAGCGATCCGTTCTGGAAGTACCAAGACCAACCGCCGCCTGCTGCTTGGCGATAGACGCCTTGCTTGTCGATGGTTTCATGCACCATGAAGGTTGAGTCTTGATATCCGTCGAGGAACCGGATGCCGGCGTAGTTGCTCGTCGCACCCTGAACGTCGATCGAGCCGAAGGTGCCGGTGAAGTCCACCACGCGTGAGACAGGCGTCGAGAAGAGCCGCCAGCGCTGCGCGGCGGAGTCGTAAGCAAAGATCACGGTCCCGCCCGGCCCGACGTTCACGGGCGCGCCGGTGGAGGTCGCGATGCGACACTCAGCCGTCGCACTCGTGTACTCATGGAGGATTGACAGCGTCTGCGTCGTAGCGTTGCAGAGGAAGAGCAGCGTGCCGCCGGTCGCCGCCGCGCCGAATCCGCCAATCGAGTACCCGGCGGTTGCGCCGGTGAGGCGCACGAAGCCCGGACCGCTGGGAATCGGTACGGCTGTGTTGATCCCGTTAACGATCGCCGTGTTGGTCTGTTGCTGTGGAACGAAGGCGGGCTGTCCGCCCAACGCCGCCCACACGACGAGATTGAGCGAGCGGACGCCGGCGCTCTCGGTGCCGGCTGAGTTGACCACGGTGATGAGCACGTCGGAAAACGCCTGGCCGCCCGTGTTCCACTGGCTCGTGACGCTGGTCGTGATCGCGTTTACGCTCAGCGGTGTGGCAGCGGTTGGAAGAGCGGCGACGGGAACGGTGGTGAAGAGTTTCTTCGTGCCGCCCCTCATGTCGTAGACGCGGAACTCGCGCACCTGTGCGAACTGCCCGAGGTACTCGGCGAAATGGAACTCAGTCCATGTGTTCGCCCCCGAGAAGACGACACGCCAGAAGCGACGCGCACCGGCACTCTCCCAGGCGAGTTGGCGTCCCGTGACGCCGCTCCCGGCGTCGAATGGATCGCGAGCGTCGTTCCATGTGATTGGGGTCCACGCGATGCCGTCGTTCGAATACTCGACGGTCGGCGTCGCGCTGAGCGCGCCCGTGTGGTAGTAGGTAAGCTCGCGGAACGCCTTCGCCTGACCGACGCCTGCATCGAACCGAAGCCACGATGACCCGGTGGGCGAAATGGCACACGTTGTGGTGAGGACGCCGTCGTTGACTGCGGATGCCGTGAACGAGGTGAGGCCGCTGTAGGTCCAGCTCGCAGCGCCGTAGCGCGTGATCGAGCGGGCCTGAGGCATCGACCAATACCGGTTGTCCGTGTCGGTGCCTCCGACATCGATGACCTCGGGAACGGTGCCGGTAACGCCCTGCACGGCGACGGCGACAGTCGTCCCGCTGCTGACTTCCTGAGTGATGCGGTTCCTCGTCTTGATCGTGAGCGAGTAGGTTCCGGTCTCGTAGAGAGCCGGCGTCATCGCGGGCGAGGACGGGGTGTCAAACCAATGGCGCTGTGGTCCGCCATTGATCGAGGCCCAGACTTCGAAGGTATCGACCCACGGATAGTTCGCCGGCGGAGTGAACGAGAGCGTTCCCTTCGGAAGCCATTCGCCGGTCGGTGTCGGGTACTGCTCCTCGGTCCACTGAATGGTCGCCGCGTCAACGTTTGGCGGTGCGGCCGTCGGGTCGGGGAAGGTCGAGGTGATCTTTGCCGGCTCGCTCACAACGAACTCGGCAAACTTCGCGTCGTTGTGCTCGAACAACTCGACATCGAAGCTGTTATCGGCCTTCTTCGTTCGGCGAACGAGCCGCATCGGGATCGTGAGGCCGCGGGACGGAATGACACGCGTGACGATGTCGCCGAGCTGGCGGTCGGCCGTCGCCGCCATCCACTTCTCGCGGATCTTCACGTCGAACTGCCGCGAGTTGAGCAGGTACGTGAGGAGCGTCTTGACCTGCGCCGGGTCGTGCAGGTGCGGCAGCCGATACTCTTCCTCGATGGGCTCTTCGGTCCCGGCGTCCACCGCCGCTGTTGCCAGCGACATCGGCTTCTGCTGCCAGCCGTTGGTTACGTCGGTGTACCAGACGGTGACCTTGTTCGGCCGGTCGAAGATGTCCGATCGGTCGAGATCGAGAATGGAGGATTTCGAGACGTGGCGATCGTTGTAGGTCGCGACGCTTGCGCCGGGTCGGTCGGCGACGACGCGGTACTTCGTGGCGTCCCAAAACCAGTAGGCCCGCGCCATCAGACGGAACGTCTGGATGACATCGTCGGGCGAGGTCTCTTGAAGGAGCAGGAAGTGTGACTCGGCCTTACGGCCGGCGGCGATGTCTGCGTTGCGCGCAGCCGTGAACGAAGCGGCGTCGAGGCGCGTTGCGGAAAGACCCTTGCCTTCGCTCCAGCGCGCGAAGTCGTACCACTGATCCCAGACGTTCGTGGAGTAGACGAAGGTGCCGGTGTCGGGCAGCAGGCACTTGCGACACCGCATGCGCCAGACGAGATCCGGGACGGTCGCCTTCCAGTAGTTGCTGAAGCCGCGGAGCTGAACGATGACGTAGCACGTGCCGGGGAATGCTTCGTTCCAGCTCGGGAGAACGGCTTTCAGGTTCGGGTCGACCTGGCCCGCGGCCGTGCCGGGATACCACCAGTAGTTCCAGCGCGCAGACGGACCGGTCCCCGGCACGGAGCGTCCGTCCGAGAACTTGACCTCGATCAGACCGTCGCACTCGCCGGCGCAAAGCTCGATGACGCACCACAGCGCGTCATTCGCAGCGGTGTAATGGACGAACTGGAGTTTGCCCGCGAGGCGCTGTTCGCCGTAGGCGATGGCGCGCGGGCCATCATCGACGCCGGGCAGCAGGATCTCGCGCTTCTCGTGACTGCGCGCGGTCCTGCGCGTGACCTCCGGATGCGGGACATCCGGCTTGGTCGTCGGGAGCTTTGGAGGAATGTACGGATCGGGAATCGGGTCACCGGTATGGACCCTCGACGGCCGGGCCACTACGCGGTCACCTTCTGGATGAACTCGGCCTCAACGATCCAAACGTCGGCCTCCCGATGCCGGCCCTTGAATCGCACGTTGCCGTAATTGACTTCGTATTTGCGGCGCGCGTCCGGCGCGTCAAGCGTGATGACCACACCCGCGGCCGGCTTCGTCGCGGTGGTGTACTGAATGCGGTCTTCGCCCTCGCCGCCCGTGCCGACTGTCAGCGATGGCTGCGAGGTCGCGGTGACGTTGTTGTGTTTGATGACCGGCGAGACGACGTTCTTCGCCGGAAGCGTGTAGATCGTTGTCGTGCCATCGGCCGTCGCGACGTAGACGCCGCGCTGCTTGTGGAGGAAGAAGTCGTAGAGGTGAAAGGCGGTTGCGGCGAACGACTGCCAGTGATCTTCGAGCTGGTCGTACTGCGCGCGTGTGAGCGTGTTCCACGTCGCCTTGGCGTAGAACTGATTGACCGGGTCGTAGCTGTTGATCTGAAGAGCGCCGTTCTTCGCGGTGTCACGCTCCTGGTAGCGCTCGTACTCAGGCAGCCATTCGTTCGGATAGATGTCCGGAAAGAGATTCGCCATTGGTGGGCCCGAGGGGTGTTCGGCGCGTCGGGGATGACGCGCGAGTCGCGGCGGGTCAGCCGCGCGTGGTGATGGTCAGCTTCTGCCCTGCAGAGAGCGGCTGCGCTGAGGTCATGAGGGTCCGTGACTTCGTGCGCGGAGACGTTCCGCGCCGGCCGACATCGGCGACGCAGTCGATGACCACACGCTCGCCGCGCAGCGCCGGACGACCGGTCTTGCCTTCAAACCAGTCCTCCAGCTCGAAGGTCGGCGCGAGCGCTTCCGACCAAGTCGTTCCCGTGAACCAGACCTTCTTGATGGTGATGGGCTTCTTGAAGTTCGCCGGATTCGAGTAGAGGTCGGTGCTCAGGTTGTCGGCGTTGCCGATGCTGACGGTCACGCGGACCGGAGCAACGTCGTCGCCTTCATCGATCTGCGGTACGTCGAGGATCGCGGCTTTGTAGTAGTTGCCGCCGACGATGAGCCCACGCCTTCCGTCGCTCGTGAGACCTCGGTAGTTCGTCCAGCGTCGCGGCGTCGCCGCGGCGATTTCAACGATGTAGTTCGTTCTGATTTCCTGCTCGTCAATGAGCGGCACGATGGCCGCGGCGAGCTGCGACATGCACTCCCTCCCGTCCGTTTTGTCGCTGTGTGTTGGTGGGGTCTTAGGCCGCTCGAGGAAGGATTACGTCAGGGTCTTCCTGGAGGCGGGCGATCACGCGGCGCTCCGCGTAGTCGACGATGGATTCGCCGAGGTCGCCGTTGTCCACCACGATCGGCTCTACGGTCCTGAACTCCATTCCCCGCAGCGCGTCGCGGAGTCCCTTGCTGAAGTCCTCCGGTTTCGGCGCGTTGTCCTTTTGCTCCTGATAGGCCGCGCGGAGGGCGAGGATGAACTCCTCGGCACGCTTGTCGTCCTTCTGCAGCTCCAGCTCGCGCGTGGAGACCAGCTCCTTCATCCGTCCGATGAACTCGACCATGACCAGCTCCTTGTCTGCGTTCGGCTGCTCGTTGTTCTTCGGCCGCTCCGGGCGCTCGGGTCGATCCGGCCGATCCGGGTCACCGTCGCCCGGCGGCTTAGGCTTGGGATCTGTCACGCCCGAGAGGTCTTCCGCCGCTTTGAGCAGCAGCTCGGCGGCGCGCTCCAGCGCGCTCGCGGGCTTGGCGTCCTTGTCGAGCGCTTCCTGCGTCGCCTTGTCGAGCTGCTCCTTCGAGATGCCTTCGATGTCGGCCAGGATCGCGAGGAGCTTCGCCCGCATCTCCGGGTTATCCCCCGCCATGCCGAGCGCCTGTGAGACGTACTGCTGGATTTGCTGTGTGAGGCGGCTGATCTCCTCCGGGTCGGTGGTCGCTTCGAGCTGCCCGCGCAGCTCCAGCATGCGGCCGAAGAAGTGGTCGACCTTCTGCTGGTCGTTCATGCCGGCCAGCTCGATCTGCTCGCGCTGCTGGGCGATCGAGTTGGTGATGGCCTGCTGGACCTGCTGGATGCGGGCGAGGTACTGGAGCTGCGTCTGGTAGTACTGCTCGGAGAGGCGGTTGATCTCCTCTTGCGCAGCGACGATGTCCTCAACGTCCTTGAGGCCCGCCATGCGCTCGACGGCCTTGTCGATCGCCGCTCCGATGTCATCGAGCTGCTGGAGCGGGCGCTGCTTCCCGTACTCGCTGGCCGCCTTGATCTTGTCTTCGGCCGGGGCGGTGATCTTGCCGCGGATGTCCGCGGCGTCGAGGACGACGCGGATGTAACGCTCGACCGCGTCGTGCAGCTCCTTGCCCTGGAGCGTGCCCCAATAGGCGAACAGCTCGCTGATGCGGCCCGCGCCGACGCCCAGCTCCGATAGGCCGAGGCGGATGGAGTTGCTATACGCGTCGAATGCGGCCTTCGGCAGGTCGTTGCTGAGGAAGTCACCGAGGGCGTTGAGCGCGCCCTCGTCGGTCAGATCCGCATTCTCGACGCCGCCGTCAATGTTGATCTTCTGCGTCGTGCCGAGCTGCTTGATCTTGTCGCGGACCGCTTCGGGAAAGAGGTCGAGAAGCGACTCCCATTGCTTCGTCTCCTCCTTGACCCGCCGCTGGACCTGGGTCTGGAGTTCTTCGCGGGCCTCGGCCGAGATGCCCTTCTCGGTGACAGTCGCGATCCCGTCCTTGATCGAGACCTCGATCGAGTCCGTACCTTTGGTGATGAAGGAGCCGACGAGCGTTCCGATCGCCGTTCCGATGACTGCGCCGATCTGCGCGCCCGCGCCGGCTCCGAGGCCGCCCGTGAAGTAACCAGCGATGGCCGCGCCGATCGCTGCGCCGATGCCGCCGCCGAGCGTTCCACCAGCGGCGGCGTAGTTGTTGGGGCCTTGGAAGAGGCCGCCGATCATTCCGCCGAAGCCCGCGCCTCCGAGGGCGGTTCCGGCGTAGTCGGTGGTGCCGTCCGGCTTCTTGACGTGAATCGACTCGAACAGCTTCTGGAGCTGGTCGGCGACGTTCTTGCCGCTCATCAGAATGTCGGTGAGCGCCTTCGTCCAGAGCGACGTGAGGCCCTTCGATAGTCCGGTGAGCGTCTTGAGGAGGTCGGTCTGGCCGGAGGTCAGATCATCGAGGAAGCCGTTGATCGTGTCGGCCAGGAGCACGCGGCTCTGGAGGATCGTCTCGGAGATGACCTGATTGATCCCGCGCCACTGCTGGGCGATTCGTTCCGCGAGCTTCTTCCAGTACTCCGCATAGCCGAAGGTCGCCTCACGCATTTCGCGGTCGGCGTCCTTACGGTCGCGCGCATCGCGGCGCTTTCGCTCTTCGGCGAGCTGCTCGATCTGATTCGCGCGCTCGCGCTCGTTCTCGATCGACTGCTCGACCTTCGCGGACTCGTCCTCGAACCAGCGGCGGTTCGCGGCGAGCTTGGTAGCGAGCTCTCTTTGAACCGAGTCCTTGATGAGCGCAATGCGCCGGTCTTCCGTCTCGCGCTGCGCGTTGACCGTCAGCTCGTGCTGGAGCCGCAGCGAGGCGATGAGGTCGCTCTTGATCCCCTCGACCGCCTTCCGCCTGGCCTCGGCCGCTTTCGAATCAAAGACCGCATTGATTGCGTCGCGGTCGGACTTGAACACGTCCGGCGAAAGCGCGTCTTTGAGCTGGCGCTTCTGCGCTTCGAGCTTTGAGATCGCGAGCGTGCGATCGACCTCGATCTTCGCCAGCGCCTGCGACAGCGGATCGCCCGCGGCCGACACCTGGGCGCGGTAGTCGGCGATAAACCGGAGGTATTCGTCCTTCTCCCGCTGGAGTTTTTCGGCGGCGCTCGCAGACTTCGACGCTGCCTTCGGGTCGGTGCGAGGTGTGATGGTCGAGGTGGACGTGAGGCCGAGCGCGCCGGCCGCCTGCTTGCCCAGCGCCGTCAGCTCCGGGAGCTGGGCGCTGAGCCACTTCGCGGCATCGCCCCACGCTCCCTTGACCATGTCGGCAACGCTGCCGAAGCCCTCTTTGGAGTTGAGCGCGGCTCGCACGTCCGCCGCGGCTGCGCGAGCGTCCTCTCCGGTTCTCTTCAGAGTGCTGCTCAGCGTCTCGGCAGGCTTGGTGAGCTGTGGCAGTGTCGCGAGGAGGTCGCGCGCTGCGTTGCGTACGGCATCCGCGCCGGGAACAATCGCGATCAGCTTCTCGGGCAGCTCGGCGACGATCGCCAGCAGGCGTCGAAGCGGCGCGGTGACCCTCGCGACGAGACTCTCGAAGATTTCGCCGACTCGCCGCGCCGGCACTTCCGCCGCACTGATGAGGGAGCGGAAGCTCGTGCCGAGGGCGACGACCAGGCCGACGACCCGCATGATCGGCGGCGCAATGACATTCACGAGCGGCGAGAAGGCTTTCCCGATCCGTTGCGCCGTCTCGGCGGCGAAATCGCCGAGCGCGCGAAGGACGCGGATCGGAACCGCGGCGACCGTCCCGAGAAGACGCATCGCCGCGCCGGCCGTCGTCACGCCCGCGACGACGGCCTCCCACATCGCCTTCATCACGCCGAGCTGCGTCCGGATGTGCGAGACGTAGATCGAGGTGACCGCTTCGAACGTCGCCCGGATGTAGGCAGCGATGGGCCGGCCGCCGATCTCGATCTCCGCGTACTTGCGCGTGGAGTCCCAAACGAGCGCGAGACCAACGATGCCGGCGATTGCCAGACCGACCGGCGAGGTGATGGCGGCGATTGCCGCCGCAATCAGGCCGTACGCTGCTACGGCGGCCGTCGCAACCGCGCCGACCGCGAGAATCTCTTCAACGAGGCCGCGGTGCTCTTTGACCCATTTGCTGATCGAGCCGACGACGGCGTCGACGCCGGCAACGACCCGCTGGACGAACGTGGCGATCTTGTCGCCGTTCTCCGAGAAGAACTTGAAGATCGCATCGAGCGCGCCCTTGCCTTTCTGAAGGAGCGGATCGAACGCTTTCGAGAGCGTCGCCGTGACGATCTCGATGGTGTTGACGAGCTTTCCGCGGATCGTGTTCGACTGCGCCTCGGCGGCTTTCGCGTAGCCCTCGGTGCGGCGCATCAGCTCCCCGACGAGCGTCCCGTTGGCCTGCATCTCCTTGACGGCCGCGTTGTCGAGGCCGAGGCGCTTGGCGATCGTGGAGTCCTGGGTGATCTGACCGGTGATGAGGGAGCTGATCTCCTGGCGGATCTGCTCCATCGGCACCTTCATCGCGTTGGCCGCTTGCGTGAGGCGCGTGGTGAGCTGGACGACGGCGCTCTTCTCGACCTTGACGCCGGCCTCGTTGAGAGCGCCGTAGACGATCGCGAAGGCGTCCGCGATCTGCGGCACGGTCGCGGCGGTCTTCAGCGACTCGCGCTGAAGGTCGCCCATGAGGGCCATCGACTCGGCGTTCGCGGCCTGCCACGCTGTCGTCTCGTCAACGACGTTGCCGAGCGAGTCGGTGTACTTTTGGTTGGCGTACAGCAGACCCGCAATCGCGATCTGCGTACCTTCAAGTTCTTGGTTGTAATCGAAGGTCTGCTTCGCGATAACGCCCAGGCCCGCGGCCCCGGCGAGCACACCGAGCCAGCGCCGCGTCGATCCGGTCAGCTCGCCGAAGACGGACGACTGGCGGCGAGCTTCCGCGTTCGTCTCGCGGATCTCGGTCTGGAGCCGGTTCTCGGATGAGGCAAGCTCATTGAGCGTGCGGCCGAAGCCGGCGATGACCGGCCGCCCGTCCGCGCGCGCAACGAGCCTGATGAGGAGTTGCTTTTCAGCTTGTGCCAGAGGAAGGAGTCCCGCTGCTGCTGGAGGCGCGGGCGCAGCTCTTGACGAAGACCTCGGCGATCAGTTGGAACTTTTCGAGGACGTCGAGCTGCTCTTCGGGCGGGATCTCGAAGAGATCCATCTTCCACTTCAGCGTCGATTCATCGACGCCGACAACGGTGCCCAGACCCGCGGTGATGAGCTGTGATTGGCACGCCAAGAAGAGTTCCCACGCCGCGACGTTGTCCGGCATCAGCGGGGGCGGCTGCAGGGCGGCTGTGTCGGTGAACCGGGGGACGTAGGGACGCCCCTCGGCCTCGGCGCGTTTGCGAAGCGCCGCCTCCGTCTTGGCGACGGCGCTCGCAACCTCACCCTGCTCGCCGAATCTCCACTCGGCGTGCTCGATCAGTTTTTTGTTTCGGCCGCCTTCTTCGCGCGTCCGACCTCGACGCAGCGCTCCACGATCCACTCGGCCAGGAGCTGCTCGACCTTGCGCTTGAGCGTGCGCTTCTCGGGCGCGGGCTCGCCCGCTTCCTTCGCCGCCTCGAGCTGGGCGGCGGTCGGTTCGACGGTCACGTCCACCTCGACTTCGACCGTTTCCGAGAGGATGTCCCGGAACATCTGCGCGGCCGTGGTCGAGAGATCACCGACGACGATCGCGGCGCAGCGCGGACAGCGGCCCTCGAGGACCTCATCGTGCGACTTGCAGGTGTTGGCCTCGGCATCGACGGCGACGACGACGACACGCGGCTGGCGCTCGTCGCCCTCTCCTTCGAACTGCTGCTCGCCGTTGATGAAGACCGGAATGGCGACGCTCGTGATGCGGCGGCACTTCTTCATCGCCTCGTTGATGAGCGCCTCGTCGTCCTGCTCGATCTTCGGAACCGGCTTGCCTTCGGGGTTGAAGACATAGCGGTCCTTCTTGTCGCGCAGGTACTCAAACAGCACGATCTTCTTGGCGAGCTTCTTCAGCTCCTGCCCGTCCATGACGAGCAGGTGACCGACGCCGCCGGCAGGCAGCGGCGTGGGCACCGCGACGTTGCGCGGGTGAAACAGACGCTGATTCGACACTTCTCCCTCTCTCTCTCCCGTGTCGGGTTGGCTGGCTATGCGTTGTGGGATGCGACCGTGTTGGTGAGCGTGAATTTGATCGGCGAGTCCGCGTCCACTCCGACGATGCCGTCGAAGGCAAACTCCTGCGTGATCGCCTGGCCGCTCTGCTTCTTGAGGCCCTTCGGTTCGAGCTTCGCTTCCGGCACCTTCGCGCCGAAGCTCGATGCGCCGCGCGTGATCGTGGCGTCGAGCGCGAGCTTCGTTCCGCTGCGCGCTTTCGCGTACAGCGCGTCACCGGTGAAGAGAACCGTCACGGTTCCGGTGACGGTGATGTTGCCGATGATGAGCGCGCGGCACACGCCGCCGTTGCCGGCGCGGACCTCGATGACTTCGCGTTTGACGTTGAGCGAGAGCTTCTGAACGATGCCTTCATCGACGCCGTCCGTCAGCGTCGACCAATTCATCATCTCGGCCGGCGCGCCGGCGACCTCCGTCGGCGTCGCGTCCATCGAAGTATTCGACGGAATCAGCAGCCCGGAGCCGACCGTCTTGAACGTCGGCTTGAACAGGCCCTCCTGGTCGTACTCGATGTTGAGCTCGGAGAACACCTGATCGGCGTATTGGTAGAACTTCGCGCCGGGCAGGCCCTCCTCGATGACGTAGTAGATGACTGTCTTCGTCGGCTTACCGGCATGCGTGAAGGGCGCGGACGCGCCCGTCGTGGTCATCGTTCCGCAGAGGCCGTAGAGCGGGTAACCGAAGATGTCGAGATTCGAGACGAGCGGCAGGTCCGCGCCGGACTTGTGATTGCCGAGCGCCGGCTCGCGGTTGTAGCCATCCGCGTAGCGCGCGTCGTTCTCGATCTTGTTGCGCGAATGCTCCGGACCTTGCGAGCCCTTCGCGATCGGCAGAACGTAGGCGACCCCAGCGCCCGGCACCGTGCCGAACGTGGTCTGCTTCGCCATCGTTGTGATGAGATCGTTCTCTGTGAAGTAACTCAATGCTCACCTTTCCCTGATCAACTCCTACCATCGACAGACCGATGGTCCCTGCGTCAGTTGGACTCGTTGATGCTGTTACTTGCTGTCTAGGAATATGCGAGGCGCGTGGTACGCCCAGCCGATGCGGCCGTGCGCGCGCACGAAGTGGGGATGTGACTAAATGATCGTGCTACCTTGTCGGAATGCTGCAGCTCTACTACGCCAGCGGAGCGAGAGACTTCGAGGTGATCGGCGAATATCGTTCGGCATCCGAATGGGCGACCATCCGCGAAGCGGTGTGTGAACTTCTGGAGGCACGTTCGGAAGACGAGGTCGCCGACTACCTTCGCAAGTGGCCCTTTCAACTCGTGGCTGGAACGAATCACTTCGGCGACGAGTTCATTCTCCTCCTTGCCACGGTGCCGATCTCCGAATACGTTCGTGTCTCGTCGCTGATAGGCGGTGAGGAATGCAGACGTAGCTTTCGTGTGGTAGCAAACGCCCTTACTGAACTGGGTCATCCGGTTCGCTTCATCGCACTCGCACCTGAGGTAAAGAGCGCTCCCGGTGTTGTCGCCGCTCCAGCACCGACCGTGAGTACCGCTACCGTTGAGCGAGCCCTGCGCGACGCTCAGATCCTCTTTGAACAGGCCGGCGCGGTGAGCGCGGTGGATCGTGTTCATACTGCAATTCACGGCTATCTACGTGAGCTATGTGATCGAGCGGCAATTGCTTACGGCAAGGATCCAAGTGTGACTGAACTTTTCAAACATTTGCGTGAGCGTCATCCGGCGTTCTCGATACCGCAGTCACATGATGCTGAGATCACGCGCATGCTGCGAGCAGTCGCGACGATCCTCGATTCCGCTACCACACTACGCAATCGCGCCAGCCGAGCCCATCCTAACGACGACGTGCTTAGCGAACCTGAGGCAATATTGGTTATCAATGCCGTACGAACGCTGCTACATTACCTGGACGCCAAAACGACTTAGCCGGCCTCGCGTCGGCACCGACTGAGGGTAATCCGTTATATCCCATCGTGTCGGGGACCTGTCGCGTCGCTGTCGTGGTGAAACCGCCTTGAGCCACGTATCCTTACGGAGGTGCGTTGGAGTACAGCATGAACCTGGAAACGATCGCGAACAACATCAAGCAACTACGAAGCGCTAGGCATTGGTCACAAGAGGATCTCGCTGCCGCGTCTGGCGTGGACGTCCGTACCGTACAGCGCGCTGAAGCAGGTCGTTCGTTGGCGATCGGGACGCTGAGATCGCTCGCCGCAGCGTTTGATACGACGATCGAAGCGCTGCAGCTCTCCGAGGAGGAGATTGCTGGTGTTGTCGATGCATTCACGAAGTTGTACACGGTGATCGAAATGCGTGCCGTCACCCGCAGTTGTGATCTGGGTGAGTTGCTCGCTGGAACACATGCACTGTTTTTCCAAAGAATCGGTGAGTTGACGGAGCGACAACTTGACCAGATCGCGGTGCTTGAAGACCTTCTGCGCGACTACCTGGACATCTGGAGTGACATGGACGGAGCAGGCCGCCGCGATGCGGAGAAATCTCTCTACGCTTGCGTCGCGTCATTGCATGAATCGGACATGAGCGTCTCGTTCGGAACTGAAAACATGGGTATGCGCGTGAGAGAAGGTAAGCCCTTTCGCATGCCTGTCCTGTACATAGCTATCACAAAAGGACGAGTCCCCATGCTGGCCGTCGCGCGACCCAAAGATATGCCGATCTCCTTTGTGATCTGAAGCAGTGATGATGTCGTCTTCAATGGGAGTCTCGCGCGATCAGCACGCATGTGTGTACCATAGCCTTACCCATCATAGCTCCAGGCTGCGCGCCAAGGAGATGTGCTTATGTCACTTGAGTTACCAAATCGTCGATTTGTGTTCCGATGCGCGAAGCGTTCTGACCTACTGAGACAATTGCCGCTACGTGACTTCTTCATCGATCGGGGAGGTACGAAAACGGCGCGCCGTGCTCTGAAGATGGCTTTGCGCAGTGGCGGTCGTGAGCGTGACGTTCAATGCGTGTTTGAAACCCATCCGCGGCTCCTAGTTGACCGTTTAGGTGCTGGACTTGGTTGGGTGATTCCCCAGAAACGTCTCGGCGCAGAGTTTGTGACAGACTTTCTGGTCGGCGAGCAGCTATCGTCTGGGTTTTATTGGCAGGCCGTCGAACTAGAGAGTCCACGGGTTCCGATGTTTACCAAGGCTGGCGATCCCTCACACTATCTCGTTCATGGTATCAGGCAGATTCAAGACTGGCGATCATGGCTCGAAAGCAATCTTTCGTATGCGACGAGGGCTCGGACGGATCATGGACTCGGCCTCATCGATATCTCATCCCATTTGCCGGGACTTATCGTCATCGGCCGGCGGGCGGAAACTAGTGCCACGACAAACCGCCTGCGGCGCCAGATGATGGCGGACCTGAGAATCGAGATTCGAAGTTATGACGCGTTCCTTGACGAGCCCGACCGGGTACCCCTATATGTACAATTCGGTGATCTCTCGTGGGGTTGAAGATGTCCCGGCGGAAGAGTTACGGCGTGCACCACAAGGTCACGACGGAGCGGTTAGAATACTGAACATGTCCCGAGCCCGGCTACGCGACAACTACTATGTGCGTTGGCTTGTTCATGCCTTTCGCGGTCCGTGGGGCATCGCGTCCCTCGTGGGATCAATCCTTGCCTTGGCGATTCCTGCTGCGCTACGGTACATCCCGACGTTGAGTGCACGCGCGGCGAGCGTCAACGACCTGCTTTGGCAAGTTCCCGTTGGCGTGCTAGCACTTCTGGTCGCTGTCCGTCTTCTCACCGTACCTCGGCAACTCCACGCCGAGCAAGTGCAGCGTGCGCTCGATGCGGAGCGACGTTTTCAACAGCTCGAAGAGGAGCGCCGCCCAACCGTCGTGGTGGAGAGGTATGACGAGCTTATCGAAGACGATCCTCAAGCCGAGGGCCCGTATACGCGGGAATACCTGCGATTTACAAACGTAGGTGCTGAAACGGCTCTCACGGTTCAAATTGATCCCGTAGATCTTGGCGGCCATGATGTCGCGCTGTGGGAACCGATTCACCTCCTGAAGCCCGGTGATGAAACTGACCGCATGCCGCGCGGCGGAATTAGCTCCGGGATCGCGCGGGTGCGAAAAGCGGCACAGATCGAATACCACTTGGAAGTGCGACTGCCGATGGTCGTGAAATACTTCGATCGCCGAGGAACTGAATGGAGCACTCCGCATGCGATCGTCGCACGCGGAAACAACGTGAGGGTTGAACCGGTGGCATCGGTTACGGCGGTGAAGTGGACGGACTTGAAGCTGCCGACTTGAACCGCTCGTACAGAACGTCCAGCTCATAGCCATTTCGCGCAACGATCTTGTATTCGAAGGTCGAACGTCCATCTGCCTCTTGTTTGTCAATAAGGGCCACGTCAACCGCTGGGCATGTAACCAACACCGGACCGAGATCTATATCCGTGTCAAGCAAGCGGCCCACATGACGAGGCGCGCGAACGTGGAGCGGGTGCTCTCGTAGTTTCTCTATCAAGTCTGCGGCGAGTTGATCGTACACTGTGAAACGGAAGTCACTTGGCGGCGCAGGTTGCCTACCTGTGACCAACACGCTTTCAATCCATTCAATCGCGTCCACATCAGCCTGGTCCAGAAACGGCCGGTTCGGCACCCTTATTACGCTTCCGGTTTTCTGCTGGATTTGTATCAGTCGATCCAGCAATGCGAGCACTGAAGGTTCGATATGTCCGCGCGGCTCATCTCCCGATATTTTGGCAAGCGATCGTAAGCCGTCGTTCAGTGAAGTCAGTATCATGCTCACCGGCGACTCAAGAACTTGCCGGAAACGCAAGAACTCGCGGTACCAATATATTGGTACATTTTCAAGCTGAAAGAACCAGCTAACCTCTGTCGCGCCAGAGCTTTTAAAGTTAAATGAAAACTTGAATGGAATTGGCTGGTGCTCGTTATTGGCGTGTGCCGACTCCGAGCCTGCAGCGACAACGCGCAAGTCGAGATAGGGAAGTTCGTACGCGTGACCAACCTCCGATTCGACTCGAAGCGCCAACGGCATGAGGTGGGAGCGGCGACTGGGGCCTAGCCGTAGTGTAAATTGAGGCTGATTCGCTGCAATAGCACGAATTTCCTCAGGCAGCTGATCGAAGGGGATGTCACTAGAGAGGAGTTCAACGGGAGTCCCATACCTCAGAAACTCTTCGAAAGCACGGCGGCGCGCCGAGCCGTCTGGTGTATCGGGGAACGTCGGTTGAAACGAGACGGTTCTCGGGTCTGCGGCCGGGTCGTTTTCGTCGATTTCAGTGACCAGCCGCTGCCCGTCTGCATGTATTGTAATTTTCTTCCCTGGCAACATGGCTGACAATCGGCGCATGCCTTCACCGAGTACGAATCGAATATCCTCGTCGGGAATGTGAGTCGATAGCGCACCGACCAGTTCGCCTGAAGTGAAAGTACCAACGGGAGCCGTTTTGCCCAAGCTGGCCCACGCTGCAGCCTCCGCACAGCGCTTCCACCCGCGAAGCAGGCCCTC
Source organism: Thermoanaerobaculia bacterium (assembly GCA_044866315.1). GTDB lineage: Bacteria > Acidobacteriota > Thermoanaerobaculia > Gp7-AA8 > Gp7-AA8 > QHVT01. Next base: position 25,435 of record JBIOTX010000194.1, read on the forward strand.
AGGATAAGCAGTCTCGTCATCATCGACCCGCTTGCCACACGTCTGACAAAGCCAGATCCCATTGTCGGGGTGCTTTCGTTGCTCAGGCGTTAATCGCGCGTCGTAGCGCGCCCCGCCCTTTGCGGCCGCAGTGATATGGGCCGCAACTCCGACCATGGTAGCTTTCCCCGGGTTTGTGTTTGGGCCAACGGTCAACGCTCCGCAGTCAGGATTTGAGCAGATAAAAGCAACCCGTTTCGCGAGTGCGAGCTTTACGACATCACTGAAATCATCTCGTTTCACGGCGAAACAGAACGCTTGGAGCCTGCCCGCTGTTCCGGCGTAGCGCCGCTGGAGACCGCTATTTTCATCCGGCTAATGTTTACGCCGCAAGGTCGAAGTTCTCCACGGCCGTCGCGCGAAACTCCACCTGATATGCGACTCGCGGCCCGCGCCGCATCATGAACTGCCATCGCTCGAACACGAACGACCCGTCCGCCTGCGAGTTCTTCCACGTCCTCGACCGCATCGCTGCCTTCACCTTCTGAATGAGGCTGTAAGCGCCGGCCGTGCCGTCCGGCTTGTCCCGAAAGCTCTCCGCGACGATGACCACGATGAGCGACAGCTCCTCGCGCTGATCGATGACAGCCTTGCTCGCGACGAGCGGCCCCTCGCTCTCGGCCTTCGGCAGGATCGTGCAGAGCAGAGGCGCATTCTCATGCTTCATGATCGCGTCCTCGATGTCGTCCGCGGCGAGTACCTTCTTCGCGTCCGTGACTTCGGCACGAAGGCGCGCCTGATTCTCGTCGTCGAAGGCGAGGTAATCGATCGCCACTTACTTCGTGGCGACGCAGTCGTGATCCGCCGCGATCTGCACGTTCGAAGGCGGCGGCGAGGAGATCGTGCCGGTTGCCGTCGCGGCAGTGGCGGCGACAACCGGCGGAGCCGTCGTCTGCGAAGGCGAGGCGATGGGCGTGGACGTGCTCACGCTCGCAGGCTTGATCTCGATGAGCGCCTGATCGTGCATCCGGCGCAGCACGACTGCCGCTCCGAGCTGTGAAGAAACCGCCTTCGGATCGAACTTTCCATCCGCCACGTACTTGCCACGCGTGTAGTGCTGCGATCCGCTCCAGAGGTACGGCGAGGGGATGCCGCCCTTGCGGTAGCCCATGCCGTTGTAGCCCTCCAGCTTGTAGAGCGTGCCGCCCACCGTCCAGTCGCGCCAGGCGGTGAAGCCGTCGTAGGTGAGCGCGTCCACGGCGCTCGCCTCCCACGTGAACGGCGGCGTGCCCTTCACCGGCCGCCCTGCCGGCACGTTCACCGTCCGCCGGCGCAGGGGGTCTCCGTTGTGGAGATGGCAGTCGAACCTGCCGGAGCATTCGAGGTTGTGAATGACCGCGATCACGTGCCACGGCACGTTGGTCTGCGTCGCGACCGCCTCATACCGGCCACGGTGCTTCATGATTCGAGTGATGACGCCCTCGGCATCGTCGCGGAAGTCCGGCTTCACCGTACACGTCGCGAACTTCGCCTCGTAGTCGTCACGCATTTCCTTTGTCAAAGGCATTTCTTCTTCTCCCTCCCACCACTCGGGCGCGAGCGCTTGCCCCACGCCGCACGCAAGAAAGATTGCGATTGCGATTTCGAGCACGTCGCCCTTACGCTCCTTGGAATGTGTCGAGGTGCGCGCCGTAGACTTCGGCGGCCATCGACAGGTCGTCGTTTGACACTCCGAGCCACTCGTTCTTCGGGTAGCGACTGCTGCGGACGAGCAGGAAGAGGAAGCGGAGCTTGCGACGGTTCGCGTCGCTGAACTTCTTCCGCTTGTCGCTCTGGACGATGAAGAGCTTCCCGTCCGTCCGCATGACGAACGTGTTCTCGTAGTGCCCCGCTCGGCGTCCGGTGCGGTTGTCCTTGATCCCGAGGCCGGCCGCGAGAAAGCTGCCGGACTCGGATGTGGACGACTCCCCACCCTTCGCTTCGAGCGGAATGGTTAAGTACTGCGCCGTTTTCGGGGTGATGACCTTGCCCTTGTAGGCAACGTCAGCTCCGATGAAAGTCGAATACAGATCAACGCCGTCCCCGCTGGACGACGGCTCGGCGCGAATCGAGCGGCCAAAGAGGCCGAACTCGCCGCCGAGCGGCACGAGGCCGAGACGTTTCGCGAGGCCGGAGTGGAGCGGCCGGCCGTGGACATCGACTCCACGGCCGAGCCGCTTCCGATTGCTGAGGACGAGGCGCTTCGCGACATCGACGCTCGGCCGGCGAAGTGCTCCCGGCTTGAGCCGATCGCCGAGGCGCGCGATACGCCGCTGAACGTCGGCAAGGCCGACGGTCTCGATGGACTGCTGCGGCATCAGAGCTTGAGCAGCGCCTTCCGGGTCATGAGCGCGTCACTTCCCGTTGACCACGCGCCGCCGCTGCTCGCAGCTCCCGACGACAGCTCCGTCACGCCCGGCAGGACGGTCGCGCGCGGCTCGCTACAGAGCCCGGCGAGCCACGCTTCGAGCGCCCCACGCCGCTTCGCAATCGCGTACTCGTCGCTGTTCTTGTCGTCCGTGTTGAGCCAGAGCGGCTTGCAGTTGAAGATCAGCCGCCACCGCCAGAGGTCGAGAAAGATCATCCGCAGACCCGAGGTGAAGGGCGCGAGCGGCACGACGTAGTACTTGCCGGCGTACAGCTCGATCTCGGCCGCGGTGTCGATCGCGGCCAGCTCCACCTTCGCGTTGTCGTTGTCGGTGATCTCGCCGATGCGGGCTGGGGTCAGACGCTCGTAGAGGTCTTCGAGCTTCAGCCCGTAGGGGTATGCCACGCGCCTCCCTCCTAGGACTTACAGGCCCGCGGCCTTCAGGACGCCGGCGACCTTCAGCTCGTGGTAAATCTCGACGGCGCGCTTGAACGCGGCGAGGAGCTTCTGAGCGGTGGTCTTCTTCACCGGCGCGTCAGCGGCCGGCGTCGTCGCCTCGCAGGCGTTGAGCTGCTCGTTGAGGGCGAGCAGGACCGGCTTGTCCTTCTCCGGCACGCTCTGCCAGTTCGCCTTGTAGTAGGCGCGGACGACTTCGATCTCGGTCTTGTGCTCGCTGTAGTACTTGCAGAGCACTTCCTTCTCGGACGCCGAGCCGATGACGCGGCGGGCGATGCTCGCACCGGTCAGGAGAAACGAGCCGGTGGTGCCACAGGCCGCGAGCGTGAGCGTGGCGAGGATGAGCAGGACAACAGTGATGGTTCTCTTCATGAGGTTCCTTTCCTTTGTGGGTTGTTGCCGTAGGTGGGGGACTACTCGGTTGCCTGATCCCAGGCGGCGCGGAGAGCGCTCTCCAGCCGTTCGAGCGAGACGCCGTCGCGGAACGCCTGCAGGCCCGCGAAGGTCTGGCCGTCGAAGGAGTGCTCAGCGCCTTTGACCTTCAGCAGGCCGAAGTGCTTGGCCAGACGTGCTCCGAAGTTGTGCGCGGCGTAACGAGAGGCGAGCGAAGGACGCGTCGGCGCATCGGGGTCGCTGATCGTGCCGTTGAGGAGCAAGCCCTCGATGTCGTCGCTCGTCAGGCCGACCGCGCGCAGCTCCTCCTCGGTCACGGTTGCGCCGACCGTGCGGATGTCGAGCTCCCTCGGGGCCTTCTTGTCGGTCTGCGGCTTGTAGCCGAGATTGAGCGTGCCGAGGACTTCGAAGGCGCGCGGCGCGCTCGTGTTGATGTCACTGGACATGGAAGAACGGGTTCCTTTCGTTGAGGTGGAGACGCGGCGAGGTCGGCGCGTCAGAAGAGGCCGCAAGCGGAGAGCGCAGCGGCGACGGTCAGCAGACCGATGACGAGGAAGACTCCTCGCGACCCGCCCCACGAGCTGCACGTGACGCGGCCGGGGTGATGCCCTCCGCATCGGTAGCAGCGCGACGTCTCCTGGATTTCGCGGTCGTCCATGATGACGAGACGCTCCGCGCGTGGGGTGTAGTTGTGGTCACGCATCGAGGGCCTCGCTAACTGATGACCCGGTCGGCCAGGTAGATCCGGTTGTTGCCGTTCGCGGTCGCGCGCCACATCACGCCCCACTTGTCCACGACCGGGTAGATGTCCGCGTCGCGGTCCTTGTCGCGGTGCGGCTCACGCACGATCGGGAAGCCCTTGCGGCGGACGATCGCGCCGGCGAGCGGCGCGTCGATCGTCGGCTTTTCGATCTTGCGGTAGATGACGACCACGTTCGTCCAGAGGTGGAAGAACTGAATCGTCCGAGGATCCTTTGGATCGGTCTGCGTCTGGTACTTGCCGCTGAGAACCTTGACCGCGGCTACGCCCCAGATCGCGGCGAGGTGCGCCTCGGTCGCCGGCTGCTTGAAGCCGGCCGTGGTGATGATCTGGCACTTCGGGTGATTCTTGACCTTCGTGAACACGTCCATCGGCAGGCCGACCGTGAACGAGCGGCGGTCGACCTCGTGCGAGACCTCCAGCGCCGTGCACCAGCGGTCGATGTCCGCGTTCGGGTCGGAGTTGACGTAGTCGCTCCAGCGATTCGCCGATGCGGCGATGGTCTCTTTGAAACCCGGCGCGAAGTTCGCCGGGCTGGAGACGAAGTCCCGAACCGTCTTCTCCTTGTAGAGCGTGAGCGCGTCGCCGGCGCGCTGAATCGTGCGGTCCTTGAATGCTTCACGATCCTCCGGCTCGATCTCGTTCAGCTCCTCGTCGTAGAGGATCGCGTCGAGACCGATCTTGACCATCTTGTAGTCGCCGTGCGAGAGCTGGATCGAAACGCTCTTGCGCTTCTCGCCGAGCGGCTGCTCAAGACCGGCGACGATGCGGTAGCCGTCCGCGCCGAACTCGGTCCAGCTACCGCGCTCGCGGCTCACATCGACGGTCGGCAGGATTTCGTTCGCGCCGACGAAGTCCGGGCGGCTGTAGCCCGAGATCAGCGCGGATTCGTGCGGAAGACCGGACTGCAAATCTTCCGTGCGAGACTGGCTCGCAATTTCGAGTGCCTCGATTTCGGAGACACTCATTCCATAGCGGGTGTAGATGCCCCTCACTCCCTCTCCCTCTCGCCCTGGGGCGGGCCGGTACGACCGGCTGCGTTGGCCGGCAAACGGCCGGCAGCGGTTCGTGTGTTGGTGACTAGGGCGCGATCACTGGTGATCGATCACGCCGCCGCCTTACGCGGCTTTGATGACCTTCTGCAGGCGCTGGCGCGCGAGCAGGCCGTTGAAGGCGTTGATGAGATCGGCGAGCGTTGCGCCCGGCGCGAGATCGGCGAGCGCCGCGGCGGGGTTGCGCGTGTCGAAGTTCGGCAGGACGAACGCCTCGCGGAACTCGCCGGCGTTGCCGCCCTTGTGGACGTAGCAGAGGACCTCTTCGTTGTCCCCGTCAGCGACGACGGTGCGACCGACGTTGTCGGTCGTGCAGAAGCTCTTGTCCGCTACGGTCTCGCCCAGCTCGACCATCGCCGGTCCGAAGTTGATGCCCGTCAGACGCGAGGGCGGATTGCCTGCGCGGTTGTCGACGTCGGCCTGCGAGAAGTCGAACTGCGCGACGGCTACGGCACGCGAACCGTGAACGCTGATCTGATCGCCGTTCTTGTCGATCCAGCGTCCGGCCTTCACAACGGCCGAGGGCGCGTACGTCTCCGTCGACACCGGTCTTTTGCCCGGATACTCCATGGCTCCTCCTTTCTTGTGTTGTGGTGGTGCGCGCTACGCGGCGCGGCGCGCTTCGAGGCGCAGCTTGTTGGCCTCGTGGTAGCTGAGGCCCTTCTCGCTGGCGATGGCGAGCGTTTCCTCGTGAGCGGCGGTTGACGCCTTCAGCGATGCACTCGCTCCGGCTGGCAGGTCGTGAACCTTGGTCTCGGCTCGCTGGCGGGCAGCCTCGAGTCGGTCCACAGTCGGCGCTGGCTTGTCGGCCTGCGTCGCGAGATCAATCGAGGTCACCTGAAGTCCCGTCAGTGATGACAGCGCGAGATCGACGTCGCTCTTCGCGACCCGAAGCAGCTCGGCCTCGAATGCGGGCGTGATCTGTTTGCCCGCCTTCCGCTGGCGCGCAATCTCGATCGTGATGCGCTCCTCACCGGTTTTGGTCTCGGCGGCGGTGAGCTTCGATTCGAGTTCGCGCAGCCTCTCGACCGGCACGCTTGACGCTTTGAGATTCATGACCGCGAGCGCCAGCTCGCGCGGGTCATTGCTCTCTGTGCCGAGCGCCAGCGCAATCGGCGTCAGATCGACCTTCTGCGATGCCGCCTCGGCGGCCGGTGCTTCGGCGGCTGCGGCTTGCTCCTCGCCCAGGAGCTGCGCGATCGTTCGTTCGCCGGCCTCGCCCGACGCCGCATCGAACACCTGTTCGTCGGTATCCGGCACCAGCTCGGCGAGCTTGAGGAGATCGCCCTTCAGCTCTTTGCCCGTGACGGATGCTGGCCGTCTCACGGTGTCGCGAAGGCTCTCCAGTACAGTGCTCTTCACCCTTACCCTCCCTCCCTTCGTACTTGCTCTCGCGCACACGAGCTGCAGCGGCGCGCCGGCCGCGCCCTGAGACGTGCGCTCGATTCCGTAGTCCGTTGCCGTGTGATCCGTGATGTACGGCCGCCCCCACGAGCCAGGGTTGTTCGTCAACGCGAGGTGACGCAGGCCATAGATGCGGTCGTCGTCACGCGACCAGAAGAAGCTCGGAGAGTCGTAGTAGTACTCGCCAGCTTCGATCTGCGCTCGCGCTCGGTCCGTCCATTCGACACGCGCAAGCAGCCCGGACTCACCACCGGCACGCAGCTCTACGATGCGGCCCGCCGCCGGGGCTTCTCCGTCTTTGTCCGAAAGGTGCTCGTAATCGATCACCAAGTCGTTATCGCGGAGATTGAAGAAGTCGACGCAGCTCTGTTGGCTGATCTCGTCGGTGATCCATCTTTTCTTCTCTCCGTCGACTTCCCCTACGTACGTCGGATATGGGAAAATCTGAACCCACTCCGGCGCGGGTCCGCCCATCTTCTGCGAGCTGCGCCGGACCTCTCCGAAGACCGTCTTCACGTCCGCCTGTGCCGCCGCTGGCCACCCGACTCGCCGCTCCTTGGAATTGCTGATGCCGCTCTTCACTTTTGCTGTATGCAGGTCAATTAGATGAGGTAAACAAAATGACTGTGATCGAGAACGAAACGCAGCACCGAGCAACCGCATATCTCGAGGCGGAGGCGCAGCGCGTTCGAACCACCACTCAGGCCGCTGTCGAGGAAGTTCTCTTGAACTCCATTCTTGACGTGCTTCAATACACCGAGCGGCTGTCTGTCTGGTTTTTGGCGATCACCGGTGCGTCAATACCTCTTCTACTGAGCAATGCCGATTCAGTATTGAAACTGATCAGCGCAGATCGCCTGCGGTTGTCGCTTATGATGTTGGTGGCATCCGGTCTTTGTGGTGTCTTCGCCAAAACTCGTGACATGCAGATACAGGTGTGGCGACACATGCATCGCTCATTCTTGGCCGTCCTTCCTGCCATTCTTGAACGACACAATGAGGAAGAAGAGCGAGTTGAGCGAACGGCGACGTTTCTGGGCATCCCGTCCCCAGAAATTGAGTTGACACCCGAACACATCCTTAACGTGGTACTTGAGGTTGCGCCCGCACTGTATAGGCGTCGCATTCGAAAAGCTGCCGCTACCCAATCCGGCGACCCGCTGATCCTTTTGAAGGGTGCAATACGGTCTAGTTACTTACAGGCCGTCGCGCTCGTAGGCCAAGTCGCTTTCTTCTCAGCGGCGGCAATCGTCATCGCATGGTTCCAATAAGGATTCCCGTTCGATACGGTTCGACATCACGCGGCGCGACCATGCGCCATAGCCAGCCGTCTTCTGTGCGATCGAGCACGATCGGGTGCACGCCGCGAAGCGTCCGAAACGCTCCGATGTAACGCTTGACGAAAGTGGTGCCGGCGTCGGTCTGGAACGGCACAAGCCACGTCTCGAATGGATCGCGCAGCGTCGGTAGAATCAGCGGGAAGTACCTTCCGTTTCCTCCCGCGAAGTTGCCCTCTGAATCGATGAGCGCAAGCTCGAACGTATCGCGGTTGATCCGCACACCCTCGCTCACGTGATCGAGCACCCACGTTCCTGATCCGTTCTCGATTCCGACGAGCCGCTGGAACGTGAGCCACGCCCGTTCGATCGCTCCCTGCGGAACAGCGTTGGCGAGCTGCGGCAAAGGCGGGAGCGCATCAGCGTCGGTGTCCGTGATCGCCGCGAGTCCGTAGTGCTGCGGCGTCTTGCGCCGGAGCTGTTCGCCAAGTGTCCTCGCGCCTTCGATGAACACCTTGTCGTCGGCCGCCATCGAATCCGCGGCGTTGAAGTCCCACCCCGGCGCGGGCCTGAGTGTCTGGCCGTTGATCACGGGGTATTCGTAACCCTCCGGACTTCGATAGACCCTACTCTCGTCCACTTCCCACACCGCAAGCGTCACCCACTGCTGCCGCTCCCAATGGTGATTCGGATGCCAGAAGTGTTTGAGGATTGGATCGGTATAGTGAACGATGATCCCGAGGAGCGGCTTGCAAATTGCCGAGTTCCGTCCGTCGCGCGGACCGACGTACTGAAAGAACGGCCGATCCTCGACAAACTCCATCGCCGCTTTCCATTCGCCCGCAGCGTTCGCGGTGAAGAGCGCGTTGTGGACGATCAGCTCGATTCGGCTGCCGGGCAGGATCGTTCCGCCGTGCTTCTCCACAATCGCGCTGATCTCGTCCGCGATATCCGAGGTCGTTCGGTTTCTTGCGATCCCGTCATCGATCGCACGCACCACCGCGAGGAGTGCGTCGAACTTGACGAGACCGGTGACCGTCATCGCGCGCGGCCGTGCCTCATCCATTGACCGCTCGTAGAAGTCACTCCCGAGGAGCGCGGTGCGCTTGCGGTGGAACTCCAGCGCGTCGCGGTAGACGCCGATGTGCGCGCCCTCAGCCATTGCACTCCCTCCGCTTGGCAGCGATTCCGCGCGCGCACGGGATGCAGAGGAACGTCACCATTCGGTTGACGGGCAGCGAGTCCTGTTCGAGGTCATACTCTCTACCGCACCCCGCACCACATCGGACGCGCATAGCCCGGCTGTCCACGATTCTCGTGCTCTGGCTTCGCGCGAAAGGGCGGCCGCTTCCGAACAGCCAGTCCACTCGCGCAAAGAGCCGACGCCGCTGCGCTCGCGCGATGAACACTGCCGTGCCGATCGAGACGGCGAGGATCGGCAGGCCGATAGCGGCGACCGTCAGCAGCAAGACTGCCTTCATGCCGCCTCCTTGAGCTGCGCCCGCTCCGCCTCGTCGGCAATGGCGATGGCCTCGGCGACGACCATGCCCTCGGCGAGCGCTTCGCCCGACTTGGTGTGGTCGAAGCGGTCGAACTGCTCCACGATGAAGTCGCGCATCTCGGCCGGCGAGAGGTTGCGTGTCCTTGCTTCCTCGATCGCTGCGAGCAGTTGCCTCGTCTGCTCCTGGCTCGCTCGCTGCTGCATGAACGCGCCCGCGATCACGGCGTCCGTAAGGGTCCGGATCACCGGGCCGTCGTGGGCGCTTCGCAGCGACGCAGTGCCGAACCGCTGTGTCGCAGGTCGTTTCTTGCGCGCTTCCTTCGCCGGCTCTTCTTCCTCGTCTTCTCCTGCGATCGGCTTCGGCTCAGGCTCGGGCGGCTTCGCATGCGCGAGCTGCTCGTCCACCATCTCCTGCGCTTCCTCGATGGTATAGCCCGCGCCCTTAATCATCTTGACCGCCGCCTTCGGAGCGATCGTCCCGAGGGTCACGTCCTTCAGCGTCTCGCGCACCTGCGCCATGCCGATGCCGGTCACCGACTGCGTCGTGGCCACGCCGGCCTCTCCGGGCGCTGCATTTCCTGTGGCTTGCGGCTGTGCGCCTGGCGCGCCGTTCGGCTGTGAGCCGCCCTGCGTCGGCGCAGCTCCCGGCGCGACGGGCGCGCGCGGGACGAGGTTCGGCACGTTCGCGACTTCCTTTACGTGTTCCGGATCAATCATCAGGCCGGCCGGCTCGATCACCCGGTTCCACTCGAAATAGGTAGACGCCTTCTGCTTCGCGTCCTCGGGCGGATCGACCTTGAACTGGAGGACCGGGAGCCGCGAGAGATACCGCGGACCGTGGTGCAGCGCGACGATGGTCCGGATGAGGCCCTGCCGCACGCTGGCGGCGACGCGCTTCGCAACCGCCCGCGTGATCTTGAGGTTCGTGCGCTGCGCGCCCTCGCCGGCAAGCGTGCCCGTGCCGGACTTCGCGTCCACAATCAGCGTATGCCCGCAGACCGCCTTCGTTGCCTGGTCGTGCGCGAACTTCGCCAGGCCCTCGTAGATGTCCTTGCTCGCGTTCAGCGCCTGTTCGAGGTCGAGCTTCGCGCTCGCGGGCAGCACGCCAGCGAAATCGACACCGATGCGCATGACCGCCTCGATGAGTGACGGCTTGTCGTTCGGATCGGTGAAGTACGCCACCGGGATCGGCTTGCCGTACTTCTCGGCGAAGGCGAGCCAATCGATCGTCGCGAACCGCGCGACCATGTAATAGAACGCGAGCGCCTTGAAGAGGCGCGTCTTGCGCGGGTTCTGCGGATGGATCGAATGAATCGTCCAAAGGCCGGCCTTTAGCGACTCGCCCGAGAGCGGTTGCGCCTCGGTCAGCAGACGCAGCTCGCCGCTCGCGAACTTGAATCGCACGCCGTCGGGCAGGTTGAAGCCTTCCGGCAAGAACGTGTCCGGGTTGAATCGCGTTTCGGCTGCGTTCAGCGGGTAGAGACCATCGCCCCAGGCGAGATGTTCGAAGTACGCCTCAAGCCCTGCGATCCCGTAGAGCTTCTCGGCGATGCTTTCGGCGATCTTCTTGTCGTCATCCTTCGACTCAGCTCCTGGCCGCTCGGTGTACGGCTGAACATCCCACTCCGCTCCCGCGACGGATGACACGCGATCGGTCGCAATCGAAAGGAAGTGACCGTCGACATAGATGCGGTCGCACAGCGCGACCATCTCCGTCAGCTCCGCGGTGTTGCGCAGAACCCGCACGAGTGTCTCGGGGTTGATCTCGCGCAGCTCCTTCGAAGCCCAGCGGTCCTGCACGCGGCCGATATCCGCCTGACTCGACGTGTCGAGCTTCGAGGGGAGCGTCAGCACTTCCCCGTAGGGACCGTAGAGGATCGGATTCGGTGTCAAGGCTGGATGGGTGTTCGGGTTGGGGAAAAGGGCTTTCGCGGCGCTCTCACAGACTGAGGAGACGAAAAAGATGAGGAACGTACGTCTGGCCGTTGTGCTGCTCGCCGTTGTGCTGCACCTGTACGCCGGGGTCGCGACCGCTGCGCCGCCAAAGGAGGTGACGCTTTTCAATCAGTGGAAGGCTGTGGAGACGAAGCGCGGAACGATCGGAATCAGCAATCAGTTCGGGAATCGGCCATACTTTCTTCTGAAGGCAGACGGCAACGTGACCCTCTGGCATGTCGGGAACGATTACTTGATCTTTGCCACTAGGGACAGCACGGGCGTCATCTACAAGATCATCCCGATCACGGCCGTTGATTTGCAAGGTCGCTAAGCGACGAGCGCGAGCCGTTCGCGCCGACTCACCGGCCGTTTGTCCGTATCGTGATCACCGTCTGTTAAGACGCGCAATGCATCTCTGCGAGACCGCTGTGGAAGTGGAGTCACCGCAAACGGAAGGATCGAAGGCGCGACGAGACGCGCGACCAACGCCGCAGCGGCGGCCATTCCGAAGTGGTTGTCGACGTTGTCGATGAAGCGGTGAATCTCGTTGCCCTTCGCATCTTTGTCCGCGAGCTTCTGGAGTTTCTTCAGGTGCTCGCGAACGTCCTTCATGACCGGCGTTCGTTCATCCGGAATGAGGAGGCCGCGTTGCGGATGGATTGCCTCGGCGCACCAGCGCTCCAAGAGGCGATTGCGATCGATCTTCGCGAGCCAGAACTTCGGCGTCAGCTCCTCGTCGCGGTGAGCACTGCCAATCGTGTCATCGGTGATGAGTTGCTCGACCAGCGATAGGTCTTTGCCGTTTTCGAACTGGAGCAGGGCGACTGTCTGCCGGTACTCGGAGGCGAGTCGTTGCGAGGTATCGAAGAGAGGCATCATGTCGCTGACGCCGAACCGCGGCTGCAGCTCCGCCATCAGCTCTCGCGTGCGCCGGCCCCACGAGTTGCTGTGCATGCGTTCCGCGTAGACCAGGCGCGGACGCTGCTCGGAGACGACCCACTCCTCGGCCCAGAACCAGCAGGACTTGCCGAGGTCGATCCCGAAGAAGAGGGGGTGATCCGTTCGCGCGAGCTTGAGCACGTATGGCCGCTCCATCTTCTGGAGCACCACGTCCGTGATCGGTTGCATCGCGCCGGCGTCGGCCATCGCGCGGACGGAGCGATTGAAAATCGCCATGTCCTCGGGATCGCCGCTCGCCAGCGCGTCGCGATACGCCTTCATGATGGCGTTGCCATCGATCGCGCTGATTGCGAGCGCCGAGATGCGGAAGGAGAAGTGCGGCTCCTTGCCCGCCTCGCGCTCGGGGTAGCGCGCGACGAAGCGACCACCCGCAACGTCGAGCGGCGACTTGCACGTGGGGCAGACGCGCTCCCACTGATCGCCGACCGCCCGCATGCAGTCCGGAAAGGACTCTTCGAGGCAGATCTCCCGCGCGTCGCACTGATCGCAGTCAACGAGCCATCGCCGCTGTGAGCCGTCCTGAAAGCGTTTGTCGATTCCGGAGTTCGCGGCGTACGGCGCGGAGAAGTCGAGCTCAAATCGGAGCTGCGAGTGCCGCATGCGGCCCGTCTTCCACTTTCGCACCGCCTCCGAAGTGAGATCGACTTCGTCCGATACCTGGAGATCCATCGGGCGCGAGGTCGCGCCCTTCAGCTTCGCGAGACCGAGGAGGTACACGTACTTGTCACGGAACTGCTTGAGCGTGCCGCGCTCCACGTCTCCGTCGCTTGCAATCGCCGCCAGATACGGCGACTCGTTGATGATCGGGGAGAGCTTTGCCAGGCCCCACTCCTTCGCGAATTCGTCATCAGGAAGGAAGTAGCCGCCGTTGTATCCGTGCTCGACGGCGGCCCAGACCGGCACTGCCAAAGCAAGGGTCGTGAATCCGATCTGCTCTCCCTTGATCGTGGTGACGCGAGCGTCCTTGACGCCGGCGCGGATCAGCGAGTCGATGACGCTCACGACTTCCCCGAGCGGCTCATGCCCGGTGATCGCCCACGGACCGTTGTCCGTCCGGACCTCCAGCTCAAGAAACTCGCGCAGCGACAGGCCGCGCCGCTCGCGGGCTGCGTCAGACGTTTCGCTGTGAGCCTTCACGCTGCGCAGGTCGCGCGCGAGTTCCCGGGCAAAGGTCACTACTCGAAGGTCTCCTCGATCTCGACCGTCTGCTCGTCCGACCACTTTTTGACGGTCTCGGCCGGCACCGGCGGAATAGAGAAAAGCGCGGAGGAGGACGAGCCGCTCTTGCGCTCGGTGACCTCGGCGGTGCGGCGGTCGGTGATCTTCACCGTCCGGCGCGTGAGCTGCGCCGCGTCCTCGTCGGAGAGGAAGAACTCGACCGACGAATAGCTGAACGGCGTGGGGCGTGTGCGGGTGATCTGCGGGTAATGGCGAGAGCTGTCACGGTACGACATGGGATGGATGTCCTTTCCTGGGGTTGATGTGGCGTGTTTGAGGACTACGGTGGATGGAGCCCCGCGCGCCCGAGGGCGAGAGCTGCGGGAAGACATCAGGCGTGTAGGAGATGGGCCGGCGCGCCTCTCGCTATTCGGTTTGCGCTTCGGGCGTGAGGGCTCACGCCAACGAGTCGCGCCATTCGTGCTGTTTGAGGCCGGCCGCTTTGAAGACCTGATGCCTTCCGGCAACTCTCGCGAGGACGCGGAGGGAAGGAGTTACTCGATCGCGACGCCGAACCGCACGCGCGGCAGCTCGACACGCGGGCTGCCCGCTTCGCGATACCCGACGAGAGCGACGGCAAAGAGGCCCGCGTTCGTCGCCTCATCGCCAGCAGGCGCGACATGCCTCACCGTGAGGCGGCCGAATTCGATCGGCGTCGTCAGCTCGTAGAAGGTGAAGCCCTCCACGCTGACAGTCTCGGTCGCGGCAGGCGTAGTGCTATCGAGATAGCTGTAGACGGCCAGCTCGACCTCTCGCTTTCCCGGTCCGTCCGGAATGAGAGCGACGAACGTGGACTTGCCCGCCGTGCCGTTCTCGATCCCTTCTAAGACGTACTCCGCCGCGAAGCTGGAGAACGGGCTCGCATTCGAGAAGCTGCGCGGCAGCGCCTCGGGCAGCTCCGGAATCATGACCACGTTCTGGTTGCCGAGCGCGTCGCGATACGTCGCCTGGGTCCAGATCCGCGGAGCGCCGGAGTACACCGGGAGCTTCACGACGCCGATCTTCGTCCCGCTGCACAGCCAGTCGGTGATGTTCGGCACGAGGGCTCCCCCGCTTTGCGGAAGGTGCATCGTCATGAAGGACGCGACTCCGTTACAGTCGGTGAGGCGCACCGTTGCCTCGCTCTCGCCGGTCACGACCGCGACATCGCTGCGCCACGATTCGTTCTCCACGACGAGCAGGTTGGCCAGGCGCGTCGGCTCCTCGGTGGCGAACGCCGCCGCGGTGACCAGCGACATCACCGCGACGACGGCACTTCTGATGAACTTCAATTTCATACACACCCTCCCTTTCCCCACGTTTGGGGTCGTTGATTGCTTTGCTTGTGGTGAGGTTTCTGACCGGAGCGTCAGGCGTGGTAGTCGCCCAGCGGTCGCGCGGCGATCGTCGCCGCGACGCGGTCGAGGTAGGAGTTCGCCTCGACTGCGCCATCCGCGAGCAGCTCAGACAGTTCCGGCGTCAGCTTCAGGTCCGCCGCGCGCATGGCGTCGCCGATGATCTGATTCGCGAAGATCGGCACCTGGGCATGCACCCTCTCGCCGCCGATGAACCGCGTGACGGTTACGACTGCGGCGACCGCGGGCTCCGGCTGTTTCGCTTCTTTGGGCTGGAACAGCCGCGTCCGAATCTTGGTGATCGGACGCTCCGGGTCGAATTTGAGAACTCGTGCGAGCTGTCCGGCGTCCGTGGGGATTACGCCGCTTTCTTCGTGGTTGACCATTTTTTCTCCGTGGAATCTTCTGCGTTGTCGATCGCGGCCAGGACCAGCTTGAGCGCGTCGGGGTTTTCTTTGAGGATCGCGATGATCTCCTCGCGCGCCTGCGCGTACGCGTTCCTCTGCGTCTTGCCAGCGGCTCGGCGTTCTGCTTCCCGGCGAGCCGACGATGACTGGAGCTTGCGGTGGAGGTCGATCAGAGCCGTTGCCTTTTCGCTCACGCCCGTGCTCTCGCTCAACTCCTCCTGCAACGATTCGAAGATCGCGACGTTGGCGAGGCCCGTGATCGCCGCCTCGATCGCAAGGAGATCGTCGCTCTCGCCCGTCGCGTTGTACGCCGCTGCGTATTCGGCGAGGACCCGCTTGCGGGCCAGCTCCGCATTCCACTTCACCCAATGCGTGTGAATGGATGACTTGCCGGTACGAAAGCCACGCGCGCGGATCTTTGGCCAGAACTCCGTCTTCTTCAGCCGCTCCTCGATCTCCTTGAACGACGGGCGCGGGACTTCTTGGAACTGCGTCTCGAGCCATTCCGGCAGACCAGGAATCTCGGGAATCAGCGGCTGGCCGCGCCGGCCCCGAATCGCCGGAGGCGTCGCTTGGCGTCTGCGGTCTTCCTTCGTCCATTGCCCGCCGCAGTGCGGGCATGCCGGGTGACCATGATTAGGCCGCACGTCGGACCTCCTCCTTTCCCTTCCAGTGAGCGATCCTCGCCTCGGCGATGGCGACGTACTCTGGCTCCCGCTCGATCCCGACAAACCTTGCTCCTTCGAGCACTGCCGCGATCCCCGTCGTGCCGCTGCCAGTGAAGGGGTCGAGCACGATGCCGCCCGGAGGAGTGATGAGCCTGACGAGGTAGCGCATGAGCGCAATCGGCTTAACCGTCATGTGCGTGTTTCGACCTTCGCCGAGTCCTGCGTTTCGCTCTGCGGGGGATGCCCTCGGGACGTAAAAGAATCGCGATGCTCCACCGGTGTCCGCGTAGCAGACGCGGCTCGGGTACAACGTCGTCGGACTCGCACAGCCGCCGCGATTCGCGCGAGGTCCGCGTGTGATCCGCTTCCCGCTCGTCCGGACTCCGGCCTGAGCGTCGAGTTCCCGTGCGGCCTCTTCGTCAAAGATGACGTTCGTCGGCCAGCGCCCGCTCTCGCTCCCGGTCTCGTAGGCGGCTTCGGTTCGCTCCGAGGTGCTGCCGATGCTGTTCGTGTGAAAGGTCGGGCGAGCCGTGGTGCTGCGGCGCGTCGAATCGGTTCCGACGCGGCAGGCGTCGATGTGCAGACCGCCGGTGCCATAACGAAGGACGTTATCCGCGATGCGGCCTTCCAGCGGCTTGCGAGCAACAACGATCGGCTCGTGCGCCGGCTTGAGAGTCGTGCCCCAGCCCTGCCACTTGCGGGCGGTGTCCGTGCCGGCGATATCCCGCCGTTCTGACGGGCGGGCGTGCGACGACCGCCGTGGATCGCTCGTCGTCCGCCAGTTTTGGCCGGCAGACACTTTCGCATACCGACCGGTCACTGCACGCCGAAGCCAACCTTCGCCCGGCGTTCCTTTCTGCGCATTGAGGCGCGCGACCTCAGCGTCCATCTCATCGCCGAAGGCGAGGAAGCCTTTGAGCTTCGCCCACTGCTCCGCGCTCGGAACTGCGGGCTGACAGCCCTGCGAGGTCCAGTGGCTGCTCATGCCGCGCGTGCCCAGATGTGCGTCGATCTGTGCGTTGGTCTTGCCCGCGCGATCTCGCGCTTCGCGTACGAATCGCGTGATGCGAAGCACGTCGTCGCGGTCGTTCCGACGGCGGTCGATCGCTTTCGAGATGTCCGTCGATTTCGGGAATCCGTTGCCGTAGATCCAGTGAATCGAGTCGCGGATCTCGAAGCCGGCGTCCTCGATTGCGCACGTCATCCGGTGATACGTACGCGTACCGCCGAAGGCGAGAAGATGTCCTCCAGGTTTGAGGACTCGCAGGCATTCGCGCCAAAGCTCCGCGCTGTACGCGATGCCGGTCGAATCCCACTTCATCCCCATGAGGCCGAGCTCGTACGGAGGATCGGTTACGATGGCATCGAACGATGCGTCGGCCTCATGGCGGAGCTGCTGGATGCAGTCGCCGGTCAGAAGACGAGCGTCAGAGGGCGGCATTCGTCTCCTCCTCGTCCACGTCGAGCTGGAAGGGCTCGACACGCACGCTGAATCTCGCCGCGAGCGCGACGAGCTGTAGCTGGATGTAGGCGAGCATGCGGCCGTTGCGACGCTGCTCGCGTTTGAGTTCCGTGAGGTGATCATGTTTGACGTAGTCGCGCGCGAGCGAAAGCTCGATCTCCGCGATCTTCTTGGCCTGCTCGTCCACGCGCGTGAGCGCACGTTTGACGGCCCAGCCCACGAGTGACAGCACTGCGCTGATCAGTACTTCTGTGACATCGGGGTTCCAGTTGAACGACACCGTGCCCGCCCTCCCTTAATGGTCTCTTCTCTCTCGTCCGCCACTTTGGTTAGTAATCGAGGCGGACACGGTGCCGCTCTTCTGCAAGCGGCCCCGCCCGACGCGCGAGGTTGGAGTCCGAATGTATCTGCCGTCGACTGCCTCTCTCCCGCGCATCGGGCGAGAGCTGCAACAAGACATCGGGGGCGAGCGGGTTGGACCGCCGTCTTGGAGTGAATACGGTGTCGTCGCCGGAGAGTGGCCGCGCGCCACGAGGTTGGATTGAATGCGCGGTTGCGTCGACTGTTTGGTGCCGTTGGCCGGTTCGCACTTGGGCAGGGCGCGTGTTGCGCGCGCGCGTTCCCGGTTCCCGATGTCTTGCTGCAGCCCTCGCGGGCGCTATCCATTTGTTGTGGTTCGTAGTCCTTTCTCAAATTCGCGCCGGTGCCGCCGCCCTGCGGGCCTCGACCCTCGCTCGCCCTCACCCCTCCCGTCACGCCCGAGGGCGGGGGGAGACTCGGCGCGGGCGACGGCCCGGCGCGAAGCTTTCATTCAGTTGGAAAATCAGGCCCGCGTGAACTGCGGACCCCACTTCGCGACGGCGCGCGAGATGATGCGGGCGCGCCTCTCGCTCACTCCATCCGCGCGCATGCCTTCGTACATCACTCGCGCGGCGTCGTCCGATGAGATGCGGTACAGAAGCGCGGAGGTCGGGTGTACGCCGCAGAGGTAGCGCGGAGCGTTGTGACGGCCGCAGTCGTTCGCGAGTCGCCCGCAGCGCGAGCAGTGCGGCGTGCAGAGAAGATCGTGAATCACGGCTGCTCTCCGGTAGTCACCGATGAACGGATCACCGAACATTGACCAGAGCGGCCGGGGGATCGTTGCTCCATCGAATACGAATCCGGCCGGCGCTGTCCACGCGTTGCCGCGTCCATCCACGAAGGTGAAGTGCTCGGCAAGCTGCATGAGGCGGTCGTCGCCATCGTGCCGGAGCCACTTCGTCACCACGTCCCCGATGTAGTACGGCTTCTGCGTTGCCTCTGGCTGCGCGAGTGCGCCCATCCTTCGCTTCCTCTCCCGCCACGCCCGCGCCCCGTAACTTCCTCGCGCCTGCTGTGGACCGTTCCTTTTTCCGCTGCCGGCTGCCCGTTCCGCGCCGCCGTCAACGGTGCGCAGAATACGCAGCGTGCCGGCCGGTCGCTACTCCCTTGTGCTCCCTTGTGCTCCCTTACGCTCCGATGTGTTCCCGCACGCTCCCATAACTTGAAACGACAACGCGCGATATTGATTTTCTTAATGACTCTTGAGCGTGCCGAACCGCCGTTTTATATGCGGAATGAGGACTACTAAACGCGCAAACGGCACCTTTGCATGGCGCTCTTCAATCTTTACATCACGCGCAACGCACGTTTTCGTTACGCGCGAGTACTTTCCGAAATAGAACTAAAACCAGTGCAGTTGATGAGGTCTTGTGTCCTCGTCGTCCACGAGTTCGAACACACCCGAAAGTCTCAAAAACACCACCCTTTCCCTCCGCAAGGTGTGCGAGCTTTTCGGCGTGCATGAGAAGACGCTTCGGCGTTGGATGAAGGAAGGTGTGCCTACGCCGGATGGGGGACGTATCAGGCTGCGCTACATCCCCGTGGGCGCGCGCAAAACGCTTTTTAGAAAGGAGGAAGTACAACGCGTCATCGAAGCACTCGAAACCAGCGCGAACGAGGAAGCGGAGATCATCCCGTTCGATGGCGGCGGTCTCTGTCGCCGATGCCGGCGCATCCTAGACGGGGAGGAGATGTCGCGACGGGCGTCGTAGGAGCGTGTGTCGCAGGATGGGGATGTTGGCGCACCACGCCTATTCGGTGCGCACGGATCGGCGGTGCTCCAGCTCCTCGAATCGCTCCTTCATCCCCGCCGGCCACGGACGGCGGCCCGTGCGGTAGCGAACGAGCGTCAGGGACGAGACACCCAACGATTTCGCGATCTGCGCGTAAGACAGCTCTCCCCGCACCTGTCGCGCCCGTGCCTGCGTGGGGACGATCCGAGCCAGCGCTTCCAGCGAAGTGTCTTCCGTCGCACGACTGGTGCGCAGGCGTTCGCACTGCTCGAACTGTTCTTTCATGCCCGCCGGCCACGGCGTCGTACCGCTGCGATATCTGAGCAGCATGGGCGTGCTCACGCCGAGACGCTTTGCGATGGCAGCGTACGAGAGCGTCCCTCGATGACAAGGCTTGTCAGACGCTCGTCGGGGCTCGCGCCGTTTGCGCGTGGATACGACGCAAAGCGCTCCGTCGTTGGCTGCGTCATCTGCGTCGAGTACGGCCACAACGAGACTCTCGGTCAACTCGATCTGGCGCGCAGCGGCCGAAAGCTCCGGGATCATCACCACCGCACCCTCGGTTCCGGTCGCACCCTGTTGCTTTCGCTCCAGCTCAAGCTCACCGATCCGGCGGCGCAGGTAAGCGATACGCGCGCGGCGATACTCCACGAGTCGTTCCTTCGCCCCCTCCACGTGCGCAGCCGCCATCTTCTGAAGCTCCTTGCCGTCACGGAAGACCCGCGCGATGAGCTGCCGTGTGACTTCGTCGCGCGTGCTGTAGGTCGCGTCCTCGGGGTCCACGATCGCTTCGCAGACGTAGGCTCCCGTTCGGCGGTCGAAGATGATTCCGACGCGCTGGTCGTCCGGGTTGACGCGAAAGTCCACGCGCTCGCCGAAGTATTCGAGGTGCTTTTCAAGCGACGCGAGGCGGTAGACGCGGTGCTCGTGCTGCACGCCGTTCTGCCCGACAACACGACCGCCCTTGACGGCTTCGAAGAACAGGAACGCCCAAGCCTTATCCGGCTCACGCCGCGGAATCCTGAGTGACTGGTCGGAGAACACTTGGTCAGGCGTGCGGCCGTTCATCCCACGTCCAGTGTGCGGAATCAGGCCGTTGTATTCAGCGATGGCTAGCTGGAGCAGATAGGCGAGTTCGGAGATCGTGGGCAGCTCGCTCGGGCGGTAGTACAGATCCCGCGCTACTTCGCTGGTCTGGCCGAGTGAGCCGCGGTAGGCCGCGAAGTCTTCATCGAACCGCCGACGGAACGTGCGGAACATCGACTCGATGAGCTTCGCCTGGGCGTTGTACGGAAGTGCGTAGATCACTTCGAGACCGAGCGGCGCGAAGCGGGCCTGAATCTGTTCTTCGCTCGGACCGTCCCATTCCGCCTTGCCTTGCTTGCGCAGCCGCTTTCCGTATGCCTTCCGGTAGTCGGCTCCGTTATCGAGGTACACCCGCACCGTGAGGCCGTTCTCGTCCGTGATCCGGCGGAAAACGGACAGAATCAGGTCGCTCGTCGGCGTCTCGATCGAGATTTCGCTCCCGAGAATCCGGCGCGATCGAATATCGATGAACGCGGTCCAGATCGGAAAGTGGCCCTTCGGTTTCTTGCCGGTGCAGACCTCGCAGCCCTTGTCACAGCGGACCGGAACGTCGATCTCACGGTGGTCCGACTGGATCGTGTGGTACACCGGGATCGAATTCGGATCGCGAACGACGTACGGCAGGACCGACCGCGGCTGATCGGCGCAATCGCGGAGCAGCTTGCGGACGAGCTTCGGCAGGGACTTCGCGTAGCGCCGGAACGTGTGATAGCTCGGCATCGCCCCCCATCCCTTCTCGTCCGCGACCTTGCACACGTTGCGGTAGATGAGCCGGAGGTTCGGCCGGTGGGATCGCAGGTACTCGTCTTTCAGCATCTGCTTTGCGGGGGCGGGGATGCGCGCGCCACGCTGCTTGACGCCGTCGTTTCCATCGACCAGACCATCGATTCCGCCAGCCTCCCGGTACGCGGCGTCCCAATCCTTGACGGACCGAACCGAGACCTTGAATCCCTCATGCGTTCGCCGGAAGTTACGCAGCCAGCGGCGTTCGACTTCTTGGAAGGTCTCGCCGGCAACACGCTCGGTGCGTGCCTTGCGGAAGGTGAGGATCGCTTCCAGACGAAGCTCGGCGCGCTCGCGTACCGTTTCGCGGGCTGCGCCGTAGCGATCGGCCTTTTCGCCTGCCACGACCGCGCGGAGGGCGGCGTTCAGCGCCGGGAGCTTCGCGAGTAGCGCGGCCTGATACTTCGGCGGCACTGTCCGGACGTCAACTTCGTAACCGCGGCCGTCAGACCGCGGACGCGCGCTGGCTTCGCCTTTCCAGATCCAACGGCGAACCGTCGTCGGCTCGACCCCGATCGTCGCGGCTACTTCGAGGAGGGGGAGAAAGACGGGCGAGTCTTTCGGTTCAGACGTTTCCGGGGTGGTCACGGGCACGAGGGTCATGCGCCGAAACGTACCTTGGCGCACGGGGGGGTTGGCAAGTCGGCGCTATCGACGCGTGCCGAAAATGCACTCGCTCGCCGTAGTTGAGAAACGGCCGCCCATTCGCCGCAACGCCATGACTGCGCGTCACTTCGCACGGCCGCCACAGCGCATGAGCGTCTGCACGCTCGACACGCACTCACGGTGTTCAGGGCATGGTTCGACCGTTGCCCCATGTTCGGGCCTAAGCTGTTCATGCACAGACAGCTACGCGGCGGGTGTCCACCTTCCCGGCAACGACGCGGAACCAGAGAGACGGCATCAGGGCGCATGCGAAACGTCCTGCACTGCGCCGGGGAGCGTCCGTCAGCTCCGGGAAATCGGCAAAGGGTTTGTTTTTCAGCGGCTTTCGGTGCTATTCATCCGGCAGACATCCGGCATATCCGGCTAAATGCGCTTGCGGGAGATTCTGCAACTCAGCAGTTGTCCGGTGAATCTCGCCACCTGACAACCCGACAACTGGACAACCTGGGCCCGTGCCCCTCGGGCCCTTCGTGCCCCTTAACCTCGTGACCTCGCGACCCCGCTACTGGTCCTTCTTCGGCTC
>JBIOTX010000195.1:0-74940 GCA_044866315.1 Thermoanaerobaculia bacterium
GAGAAAATCCAGCACGTCGGGCTGTACATCATCGGCCTGCACCAGTACGACAAGCTCGGCTTCCCGCCGCACACGCAGGTCGAGCAGAACTTCCCGATGCAGGGCTGGATCGCGGTGAGCGATCACGCGTACCGCGTCCTCCTGCCCCAGGGAGGTTTCCAATGGCTGCGCGGGCGGCCGTACCGGCGCGTGGGCAAGTCGATCCGGCTCTACTACATCCCGTAAACTCCGCCGCGCATGAGACGCGACTGGAAGTTCATCGCCGCAGTCGCCGCGCTCACGATCGTCGCGGTCGTGCGCGTCGGCTCGACGAATCGCGTCTTCAGCGAGACCCTGGACGAGCCCGTGCACGTCGCCGCCGGCTACCAGTGGCTGACCGAGCGCGACTACCGGATGGATCTCAACCATCCGCCGCTCGCGCGCATCCTCTTCGCCCTGCCGCTGCGCCTGGCGGGCATCCCCAAGCCGCCGCCGATCAACGACGTCGAGCAGGGCAACTTCCTCTTCTATTACGGCGACCGCTACGAGAAGAACCTCGCCCGCGCCCGGCACGGCAACCTCGTGCTGCTGATTGTGGCCATCGTCGCCATCGCCCTCTGGACGCGAAGGACGTTCTCGCCCGGCGTGGCCATTCTCGCCGTGGCCATGTTCACCACCCTCCCCCCCATCCTCGGCCACGCCGGACAGGCGACGACGGACCTCGCTATCGCCGCGGCCATGCCGCTGGCGCTGCTCGCGTTCGAGCGCTTCCTCGAGAGGCGCACGCTGAAACATGCGGTCTGGCTCGGCGTCACGCTGGCCATCGGCGTGCTGATGAAGTTCTCGTTCATCGTCTTCTTCCCTGTCTGCGCGGCGGTCGTGTGGCTGGTGAAGCGCTATCCGCTGCCTCGCGTGTCACACGTGTTTGCCATCGCGGCCACGGCGTTCTTCGTCATCTGGGCAGGCTACAAATTCGACGTCGCCAGGCCGGTCGAGGCGGAGAAGACCGCGTCGTTCTACCTGCAGATGTCCGTTCCCGGGCCGCTCCGGCCGTTCATGCACTGGGTGGCGACCAGCGTGCCCCTGCCCGCGCCGGCGCTGCCGATCGGCATCGCCCTGGTGAAGGTCCACGACATGAGCGGCCACCTCACCTACCTCCTCGGCCAGCAGAATGCCGAGGGCTGGTGGTACTACTTTCCGGTCGTCTTCTTCTACAAGACGCCCATCCCGTTCATGATCCTCGCAGCGTGGGGAATGTTCCTGGCGATCCGCCGGCGGATCGGAATCGAGCACGCACTGATGCCGGTGGCGATCATGCTCGTGGCCATGACCACGTCGATCAACATCGGTCTGCGACACCTGCTGCCGATCTATGTCTCCCTCTCGATCCTCGCCGCGTTCGCCGTGGTGGAGATCTGGCGCAACGCGAAGGACGCATTCGGACGGCTCACGCTGCTCGCGCTCCTCGGCTGGCTGTTCATCGGCGTCGCCGCCGATCATCCCGACTACCTGGCCTGGTACAACGAGGCCGCGGGTCCGACACCGTCGCGCATCGCCGTCGACAGCAATCTCGACTGGGGCCAGGACGTGCTGCGCCTCGAGCGCGCGGTGCGGGAGATGAAGATCGATTTCGTCTGGATCGCCTACTCCACGAACGCGCGCTTCGAGCACCACGCCATCCGCGGCGACGGGCTGCCGCCGTTCCGGAAGGTTCACGGGTGGGTGGCCATCGGCGAGACGCCGTTGCGGATGGCCGAGCAGGAAGGCGGCTACGACTGGCTGAACATCTACCGGCCAGTGAGGCGGATCGGCAAGTCGATCCGCCTCTACAAGATCCCGTGATTAATGAACGCTCATCGGCTCGGGCTCGAGCGACAGCTCGAGCTTGCCGTCGGTGAGGTTCACGAACACCGTGTCCCCCGGCTTGAACTGCCCTTCCAAGAGGCGGATGGCCAGCGGGTCGATGATCAGCCGCTGCAGCGCGCGCCGCAGAGGCCGCGCGCCGAAGGCCGGATCGTACCCTTCGCGGGCGATGTAGTCCTTCGCCCCGTCGCTGATCTCGATGGTCAGACCGCGCTCCTCGATCAACCGCGCCAGCCGCTTCAGCTGAATCTCGATGATCTGCTTGATCTGCCCGAGGTCGAGGGAGTGGAAGACGATGACGTCGTCGATGCGGTTGAGGAACTCCGGCTTGAACCGCGCGTGCAGCTCCGCGTCCACCCCCCGGCGCATCTCCTCCTCCGACATCTCGCCCTTCGAGTAGTCGTGGATGAACTGGGAGCCCACGTTCGAGGTCATGATCACGACCGTGTTCTTGAAGTCGACTACGCGGCCCTTCGAGTCGGTCAGGCGACCGTCGTCGAGGATCTGCAGGAAGACGTTGAACACCTCCGGGTGGGCCTTCTCGATCTCGTCGAAGAGCACGACCGCATACGGCCGGCGGCGGATAGCCTCGGTGAGCTGGCCGCCCTCCTCGTAGCCGACGTAGCCCGGAGGCGCGCCGATGAGCCGGGCCACGGCATGGCGCTCCCCGTACTCCGACATGTCGATGCGCACCATGGCGTTCTCGTCGTCGAACATGAACTCCGCCAGGGCCCGGGCGAGCTCGGTCTTGCCGACGCCGGTCGGGCCCATGAAGATGAACGAGCCGATCGGGCGGTTCGGGTCCTTGAGTCCCGCGCGCGAGCGGCGTACCGCATTCGCGACCGCGGTCACGGCCTCGTCTTGGCCGATCACCCGGCGGCGGAGGTTCTCCTCCATCCGCACGAGCTTCTGCACGTCGGACTCGAGCATCTTCGTCACCGGCACGCCGGTCCACTTCGACACGATCTCGGCGATGTCCTCGTCCGTCACTTCCTCGCGCAGCAGTGCGCCGCCCTTCTGCATCTCGGCCAGCTTCGCCGTCTCGGCCTCGATCTCCTGCTGGATCTTCGGGATCAGGCCGTAGCTCAGCTCCGCGGCGCGATTGAGGTCGCCCTCGCGCTCCGCGCGCGTGGCGTTCTCACGCTCGTCCTCGAGGCGCTTCTTGAGGTCGTTGATCCGGCTGATGACCGCCTTCTCGCTCTCCCACTGGGCCTTGAGGCCGGAGATCTTCTCCTGCAGCTCCGCGATCTGCGCGCGCACGCCGTCGAGGCGCGCCTTGGTGGCCGGGTTGTCCTTCTCCTTCTGGAGGGCCTGTTCCTCGATCTGCAGCTGGATGAGACGGCGGGTCAGCTCGTCGATCTCCTGCGGCATCGAGGTCAGCTCGATGCGCAGCCGCGACGCGGCCTCGTCGATCAGGTCGATGGCCTTGTCGGGCAGGAAGCGATCGGTGATGTAGCGGTGTGACAGCGTCGCCGCGGCTACGATCGCCGAGTCCTGGATCGTCACCTTGTGATGGACCTCGTAGCGCTCCTTCAGGCCGCGTAGGATGGCGATCGTGTCTTCCACCGTCGGCTCGCCGACGTAGACCGGCTGGAAGCGGCGCTCCAGCGCGGCGTCCTTCTCGATGTGCTTCTGGTACTCGTTGAGCGTGGTCGCGCCGATGGCGCGCAGTTCGCCGCGCGCGAGCGCCGGCTTGAGCATGTTCGAGGCGTCCATCGCCCCCTCGGCCGCACCGGCGCCGACGAGCGTGTGCAGCTCGTCGATGAAGAGAATGACGTTGCCCTCGCTCTCCTCGACTTCCTTGATCACCGCCTTGAGGCGATCCTCGAACTCGCCGCGGTACTTCGCGCCAGCGATCATGGCGGCGAGGTCGAGGCCGACCAGGCGCTTGTTCTTCAGACCCTCGGGGACGTCGCCGGCGACGATGCGGCGGGCCAGACCCTCGACGATGGCGGTCTTGCCGACGCCCGGCTCGCCGATGAGCACGGGATTGTTCTTCGTCCGGCGGGAGAGCACCTGGATCACGCGGCGGATCTCCTCGTCGCGGCCGATGACCGGATCGAGCTTGCCGCGCCGGGCCATCGCCGTCAGATCGCGCGCGTAGCGCTCCAGCGCCTGGTACTTGTCCTCGGGATTCTGATCGGTCACGCGCTGCGTGCCGCGCACCGACTGCAGGGCTTTCAGCACCGCGTCAAAGACGACGCCGTGCCGCCGCAGCACCTGCGCGGCGGTGGTCTCCTTCACCTCGGTGATGCCGAGCAGGAAGTGCTCGGTGGAGACGTATTCGTCGTTGAAGGTCTCCGCCGACTTGAACGCGGCGTCGAACACCTTGCGGAGCGAGCTCGAGACCCCGGGCTCGGCCGATGCACCGCCGACCTTCGAGAACTTGGCGACCTCGGCCGCAACCTCGGCCTCGATCGTTCCCGGCGGCACGCCGAGCTTGTTCAGGATCGGCCCGACGATTCCGCCCTCCTGCCGCACCAGCCCCAGAAGCAGATGCTCCGGGCTCAGTTCGGGGTTGCCGGCGCCGCGGGCGAGGTTCTGCGCCTCGACCACCGCCTCCTGCGCCTTGACCGTTAGCTTGTTGAAATTCATGGCTTTGCCTCACATTGAGTCAACTAGACTCATGCTAACTAACCGGCAAATTTTGCCGCGCATTCCGGGCTCGAAGAGCGCGCGTGCTAACTTCACGCCGTCGATGAGCCGCACCCTCACCCCACGCGCGGAGCTCATGCTCATCAACGTGATCCACCTCGACCAGGACCCGATCGCGGCCCTGACCATCCTGCCCTAGGCATCATCTTCGCGGCCGTCTACTGGCGTTGGCGCCTGGTCTGGCCGCTGGTCGTGGCCCACGCGGTGATGGATTCTGATGCCGCGGGAGTGACGCGGGCCGAGGTATCGTTAGGGGAAGGTATGAGCAAGAAAGTGAGAGCGGAATACGTTGCCGAGGAGCGAATCCTCAAGCTTGCGGAGCCGCTGGAGGGGGTTGCGGATCACACGTCCGTGGACGTGACCGTCACGCCCGTCTCGCCCGATGCGGATCGAGCGTGGCTTGCGCTCGAAGGCTCGCTCTCGAAAGAAGCCGGCGAAGACCTCGCGCGCGCAGTCAATGAGCTTTTCCCGCCCTGGCACCAGGATGAATGAGGTTCTCGCCGTCGACGCCAATGCCGCGATCGACTTCATCCGTCCAGATCGACCGACTCCTCCTCAATTGCGCGCCGCGAACCGCCGCATTCTTCCGCTTCCCGTCGTTGGTGAGCTTTTCGGCGGCGCACAGTCATCGATCTACATTCAACGGAATCTCACCAAGATCGAAGAGCTGATCTCAGCCTGGACCGTGCTGGTACCCGACTTGGATACAGCGCGTATCTACGGCCGGCTGCGCGGCGAGGGAGCCACGATCTCCGCCGCCCGTCGAAACGACCTCTGGATCGCCGCCCTCTGTCTCCAGCACGACCTCCCTCTCCTCACCAACGACCGCGGCTTCGACGCCATCCCCAACCTTGCCGTCGTCCACTGGTGAGTCATAGACTCGCCTGGGAGCCCCGCCTATGACCGTACAACCCATCCACGAAGTCGCCCCCCGGACCGCCCTCTTCGAAAGCCTGCTCGAGCTGATCCGCCGCACCTCCACCCAGCTGCCGGACGACGTCGTCCGGGCGGTCACGGGGGCGCGCTCGCAGGAGGAGAAGGGGTCGAACGCCGACGTCGCGCTGGACGTGATCGGATGCAACATCGGCCTCGCTCGCGACAACTCGCTGCCGCTCTGCCAGGACACGGGGACGATCCTCTTCTACGTCCACACGCCGGTCGGGTACGACCAGCTGGAATTCGAAGACATCGCCACGGAGGCGGTGCGGGCGGCGACGAAGAAGGGGTTCCTCCGGCAGAACAGCGTCGATAGCGTGACCGGCAAGAACACCGGCGACAACACCGGGCCGGGCTCGCCGGTCTTTCACTTTTACCAGTGGCGCGAGCCGTATGTGGAAGTGAAGCTGATGCTGAAGGGCGGGGGCTGCGAGAACATGAACGCGCAGTACTCCCTCCCCCACCCCGACCTCGGCGGCCGCGATCTCAAGGGCGTCGAGAACGCCATCCTCGACTGCGTGCTTCAGGCCCAGGGGCAGGGCTGCGGGCCGGGCATCCTCGGCGTCTGCATCGGCGGCGACCGCGGCACGGGATACGGCCACGCGAAGGAGCAGCTCCTCCGCACCATGGACGACGTCAACGAAGACCCGGAGCTGGCCGCGCTCGAAGAGCGCGTGGTCGAGAAGGCCAATCAGTCCGGCATCGGGCCGATGGGTTTCGGTGGTAGGACGACGCTCCTGGCCTGCAAGATCGGCAAGCTCAATCGCCTCCCGGCCTCATTCTTCGTCTCCATCGCCTACATGTGCTGGGCGTACCGGCGGCGCGGGGTGAGCCTCGACGTCCACGGCCAGCCAATGGAGTGGCTCTACTGATGGCCTTGGTGAAACTGCACACCCCGATCGATGAGGCGACCATCCGCTCGCTGCACGTCGGCGACACGGTCGCGATCACCGGCCGCCTCTACACCGGCCGCGACGCCGTTCACCATCGCCTGCACGAGGGCGTGAAACCGCCCGTCGACCTGGAGGGCCACATCATCTATCACTGCGGTCCGGTGATGGTGAAGGAAGGCGACCAGTGGGTCTGCAAGGCCGCCGGTCCGACAACCTCCTCGCGCGAAGAGCCGTACCAGCACGAGGTCATCCGCGACTACCGGATCCGCGGGGTGATCGGCAAGGGCGGCATGGGCCCGAAGACCCTCGCCGCGTGCAAAGAGTACGGCGCGGTCTACCTCCACGCCATCGGCGGCGCGGCCCAGGTCTGCGCCGCGTCGATCAAGCGCGTCGACGGCGTGGACTGGATGGACCTAGGCTCCCCCGAGGCCATCTGGCACCTGTGGGTGGAGGATTTCATGGCCATCGTGACCATGGACGCGCACGGCCAGTCGCTGCACCAGCAGGTCTTCGAGGAGTCGCGCGCGCGCCTTGCAGCACTGAAGGCCTGATGCGCATCGAATTCGACACCCTCGGCGAAGTGGCCGTCCCCGATGATGCCCTGTACGGCGCCCAGACCCAGCGCGCCGTCGAGAACTACCCCATCAGCGGCCTGCGCGAGCACCCGCAGTTCATCCGCGCCTTCATCCTCCTCAAACGCGCCGCGGCCACGGCCAACCACGAGCTCGGCGCGATGGAGGAGCGCATCGCCAACGCCATCGTCGGCGCGTGCGACCGCATCCTCGGCGACTTCGAAAACCACCGGAAGCACTTCGTGGTCGACGTCTTCCAGGCCGGCGCGGGCACGTCGTTCAACATGAACTGCAACGAGGTGATCGCGAACCTCGCCAACCTCTCCCTCGGCGGCTTGCTCGGCGCCTATACCCCCGTCCATCCGAACGACCACGTGAACATGGCCCAGTCGACGAACGACGTCGTGCCGACGGCCATCCGCATCGCCACGCTCTTCCAGCTCGGCCAGCTCTATCCCGCGCTCGACATGCTGACGGGCATGCTCGACGCAAAAGGCGACGAGTTCGCGGACGTGATCAAGTCCGGGCGCACGCACCTCCAGGATGCCGTGCCGATCACGCTCGGCCAGGAATTCAAAGCCTTCGCGGCGGCGATGCGCCGCTCCACGCGCCTCCTCCGCGACGCCGGCGACGAGCTGCGCGTCCTCGGCATCGGCGGCACCGCGGTCGGCACGGGCATCAACACCCCGCCGGGCTACCGCTTCGCCGTCGTGCAGCACCTTACCGCCTCGACCGGACTGGAGCTGCGCGCGACGGACGATCTCCGCGAAGCCATGCAGTCGCAGCTTCCGGTCGTCGCCGTCTCCGCCGCCCTGCGCAATCTCGCCCTCGAGCTGACCCGGATCACGAACGACCTCCGCCTCCTCGCCTCGGGGCCGATGACCGGTCTCGCCGAGATCCTCCTGCCGTCCGTGCAGCCCGGCTCGTCGATCATGCCCGGCAAAGTGAACCCGTCGATGCTGGAGTGCATGAACCAGGTGCTCTTCCACATCATCGGCGCCGACACGGCCATCGCCTACGCCTCCCAGGCCGGACAGCTCGAGCTGAACGTGATGATGCCGCTCATGGCCTTCGAGATCTCGTTCTCCATCGAGATCCTCAAGAACTTCCTTCCGGTGTTCGTGGAGAAGTCGATCCGCGGCATCGAGGCCAACCGCGAGCGCTGCGAGGCTTACTACATCAGCTCGCCGTCGCTGGCCACGGCCCTGAACCCGATCATCGGCTACGCCGCGGCGGCCGAGATCGCCAAGGAGTCGGCGAAGACGGGAAAGCGCATCCCCGACCTGCTGCGGGAGAAGAACCTGCTCCCCGAGGAGAAGATCCAGGAGATCTTCACCCCGGAGTTCCTTGCGGGACAGGCCGATCGAAAGCGACAATGACGGCGGTCCGGATCCGCCTTCGACAATGCGCCTCTTTCTCGCGTCGAGTTTTCCCGACGAGGTCCTGCGCGACCTCAACGAGCGCGTTGCGCAGTTCAAGGGGCGCCTGCCCGCCGCGTCCTGGGTGCGTCCGGAGACGCAGCACCTGACCTTCGCCTTCCTCGGCGATCAGGACGAGACCCTCGTCGAGAAGATCGCCTCTCCGCTCCAGCAGTCCGTCGGCGCGATCCCGCGCTTCGAGGCCGCGCTGCACGGCTGCGGGTTCTTCCCGAACCCGCGCCACGCCCGGGTCGGCTGGATCGGGCTCGAGCCGGAGAAGAACTTCGGCCACGTCGCCCGGGCCGTGCGCGAGGTGGTGACGAAGAACGGCGTGGAGCTCGATCGCGCCGACTTCAAGGCCCATCTGACGCTCATGCGCATGCGCGACAGCTGGCCACCCGCATCGATCGATCTCTTCAGTCGCTCGCTGCGCGACTACCGCTCGGCCGCGTTTCCCGTGGATCACGTGACCCTCTATTCGAGCCAGCTCAACCCGAAGGGAGCGATCCACACGCCGCTGCGGAAGTTCTCGCTGGCGTGAGGATCAACGCCGCGAGCCGGCGACTTCGCGCCCGCCGGTAGCCCGGCTCTTCGCGATCTCTTTCCCGCGCAACTGCCCGCACGCGGCGGCGATGTCCCGCCCCTTCGAGCGCCGCACGGTCACGCGCACGCGGTGACGCACGAGCGTGTCCACGAACCGGTCGATCTCCCGATCGCCCGGACGGCGCATCCAAGCCGGCAGGTTCGGGTCGGGATTGAACGGAATCGCATTCACCTTCGCGTGCAGGCCGCGAATCAGCTTCGCCAGCGCGATCGCGTCCTGCGCCGAGTCGTTGTAGCCGGCCAGGAGCACGTACTCGATGGTGATGTCGCGCCCCTTCTCCAGCGGATAGCGGCGCAGCGCGGCCATCAGCTCGTCCAGCGGGTACTTTGCGGTGATGGGCATGATCTCCTCGCGCCGCTTGCGGTCGGGCGCGTTGACGGAGATCGCCAGATTCGGCCGGCGATCGAGCCTCGCGAGCTGCTCGATGCCCGGGATGATCCCCGACGTCGAGACGGTGATGCGCCGCGGGGAGATGTTCTTGTAGAGCACCTCGAGCGTGGTCACGAGGTTGTCGAAGTTCAGCAGCGGCTCACCCATCCCCATGAACACGACGTTCATGTGCTCGGACGGCACCTGCTTTTCGTGCTGCACGGCGAAGAACTGGCCGAGCATCTCGGAAGGGGTGAGGTTCCGCCCCGCGCCGAAGAAGCCCGTCACGCAGAACGTGCAGCCCACCGCGCAGCCGGCCTGCGACGAGAGGCAGATGCTCGTGCGCTCGCCCATCGGCATGTACACCGACTCGATGCGCTGCTCGTCCTTCAGGCGGAAGAGGTACTTCTGGCTCCCGTCCGGCGCGGGCACGGTGCGCGTGAGCACTTCCGGCAGATCGATGGTGAAGCGCTCGGCGAGCTGTGCGCGCACGTCCTTCGGCAGGTTGGTCATGGCCTCGAACGAGTCGACGCCGCGGAGGTGCAGCCAGTCTTCGATCTGGCGGACGCGGAAGGAAGGGAAAACGATTTCGCTGAGGGTTCGCTCGAGCTCTTCGGGCTTGAGATCGTAGAGGTTCACTGGTCGCTCACGAGCGGCTCCACGCGGCGCGCCCGCACCTTGCGAGTCGGGTCGATGCCGAGAGCGCGCAGCAGCGCGAGGTCGTTCACGTTGATCCGAAACTGCACTTCTTTCGGCGGCTCGGCAGCGGCCACCGCGTCCGTGGAGTCGCCGTCTTCGCCCTGTTTGTTGAGACCGATGGTCGCGTCGAGCACGACGTAGAGGTCATAGCCCTCGTCGCGGATTTTCTGGATGTGTCGATTCACGTCGTCGGATCCGGAGATCGACTCGTTGATGGCGGTGCCGAGGTCCTGCAGCAGCTGCTTGATCTTGTCGTCCACGCGCTCTCCCTTGGATGCACGTAAACGATTGCAAAATCAGCAGCTTAGAATTTACGTGCCCGAGACTGATTATCCAAACGGGGGCGCGCGCGGTCAATATTTCCCATTCGCCGCGACCGGAGTACACTACTTGCCCCCCGCGCGGTGACCGGGCTGCAAACGTTCAGCCATACCTCCTGAGCTCCGACCAGTACGCGAGGTACTTCCACCGTCCCCACTTCGCGTAGCGCCGCAGCATCGCCGCATCGCTGACGCGCCGCCCGCGGTGATAGCGCTCCCGCACGAAGCGCCGGAACTCCGTGTCCACGGCGATGAAGTCGTGGCGGCCGTCCATCGCCAGAAGATGCGCCGCGCCGTACGGTCCGATGCCGGGCAGCTTCAGATAGCTCCGGAACAGTTCGTCCGTCGACTGCCGTGGATCCGAGATGGCGTCGAGATCGATCGCGCCGGAGGCGATGCCGCTCGCCAAGAGGTGCAGCGACTTGGCGCGGTAGCCGAGGCGGCAGTCTTCCTTCAACTCGTCGGCGGAAAAGTGGGCAACGTCCTCCGGATCGGGAAACGCGCCCTCGCGACCACACTTCGCCACCAGCAGATCCACCATGCGCACCGTCTGCCGCCACATCGTGTTCGTCGTGGCGATGATCTTCACCGCGTCTTCGAACAGTGTGGACCCGCAGAGGAGACGCCCGAACCCAACCTCCTCGACCCAGGCGTGATCGGCCGACTCGCGCGCGAGGGCGACGAACTCCGTGGTGTCGAGGTTCAGCTGGAACATGCGCGTGAGGCGTTTGCGCAGCTCGTCCGACAGTTCCGCCCCACGCACGATCAAGGCGTTGCGCTGAAACGAGATCGCCAGCTCCACGGTCCCGCCCGGCAGGGCCTCTTTGCGCCGCAGCACACCCTCCTCGGCGGACCAGCGGAACGGCGCGAGCCGGTACCAGCCGTGCGACTCCACGGTCGGGACGAAGGCGAAGTTTTTGGGGGCAGGGAGTTTGGAGGCGACGGCCGGAATCGAACCGGCGAATAAAGGTTTTGCAGACCTCTGCCTTACCACTTGGCTACGTCGCCTGATCAAGCAGCGAAAAGGAAAGCGAGTGTAGTGAACAGGCCCAAAAGCGTCAATATTCACCAGTCTGTGGCAGCATGAGCAGGTGAGCAACGCCCAGCTCGAGGCCCTCGGTCACTACCGAATCCTCTCTCTGATCGGCGAAGGCGGGATGGGAGAGGTTTATCTGGCCGAGGATACGCGGCTGGGGCGGCGGGTGGCGGTGAAGATTCTCGCCGAGAGCGTGCGTCTCGACCAGGAGGCCAAACGGCGCATGCTCCGGGAGGCGCGGGCCGTGGCGGCCCTCGATCATCCGAACGTCTGCACCATCTTCGAGGTCGGCGAGCACGAGGGGCGGCCGTTCATCGTCATGCAGTACATCGAGGGCGAGACGCTCTTCCACCGCCTCGAGCACACGCGCCCCACGCTCGCGGAGTGCGTCGACATCGGCGCTCAGGTCGCCGCCGCGCTCGATCAGGCCCACAGCCGCGGCGTCGTCCACCGCGACATCAAGAGCCTGAACATCATGCTCACCCCGCAGGGACAGGTGAAGGTGCTCGACTTCGGCCTGGCCAAGGTGAACAGCGCCTCCGAGCTGACCACGGACCTGCTCATGTCCAAGCCGGGCGTGATCACCGGAACGGCGCCATACATGTCGCCCGAGCAGTTGCGCGGCGTTCCCATCGACGGCCGCAGCGACATCTTCAGCCTCGGCGTGGTGCTGTACGAGATGGCCACGGGCCGGCGCCCCTTCGATCGCGACAATACCGTCTCGACGATCACCGCGGTCCTGTTCGAGGAGCCGCCGCCGATCGAGGGCGAGGAGTTCGCGCCGCTCGTCCCGATCGTCCGCCGGGCCCTGACCAAAGACCCCTCCAAGCGCTACGCCTCGGCGGCGCTGATGCTGCGCGCGCTGCAGGACATCGAGGACCGCCCGCGCGCGCGCACGCGCCGCAGCCGGTCGGGATCGGGCGAAGTCGCGGCGGCCGCGCCCCCGCCCCGCCCGAAGTCGCGCATCGAGTCGGTGGCCGTGCTGCCGCTCGCCGCGTCCGAGCTCGACTACGTCGTCTACGGCCTCAGCGAAGGCATCGTCGTCGGTCTCTCCCAGATCAAGAAACTGCGCGTCATCGCCTCGACCACCGTGGCGCGTTACGCCGGCACCGACGTGGACATCCAGGCGGCCGCGCGCGAGCTCGGCGTCGAGGCCATCGTCGGCGTCCGCGCGCGCGTCGACGGCGAGAAGCTCTACGTCGACGTCGAGCTGATCTCCGCCACCGACGGCTCGCGCCTCTGGGGCTCGCAGTACATGCGGCCGGCGCGCGAGGTGGCGGCGCTCGCGGAGTCGATCGCCGCCGACATCGGCGAGCAGGTCCGCGCGCGGGGCGGCTCGAGTTCGCGCAAGCCGGTCAAGAAGAAACGCATCGACACCGAGGCCCAGCATCTCTTCCTCAAGGGCCGCTTCCAGTGGATCAAGCGCCACCCCGAGGCCTTGAAGCAGGCCATGACCTACTTTCAGCAGGCCGTCGAGCAGGACCCGTCCTTCGCCATGCCGTACGCCGGCCTGGCCGACGCGTTCGTGATGCTCGGCTTCATGCAGGCCCTGCCGCCGCTGGAGATCCTGCCCAAGGCCAAGGCCGCGGCCGCGCGCGCGATCGAGCTCGATCCGCACCTCGCCGATCCGCACGCCACCCTCGGCTATGCCGCGGGCCTGTTCGAGTGGGACTGGGACGCCGCCTGCCGCGAGCTCGAAGAGGCCATGCGCCTCAACGCGAACTATCCGTGGGCGCCGCACTGGCTGGGCCTCCTGTCGTGCGGGCGCGGACAGACGCATCGCGGTCTCGAGCTGATCGAGCGCGCGCAGACCCTCGACCCGCTCTCACCGATCATCAACATCGCCGCCGGCATCCCCCTGCACATCGCCCGGCGGTACGAAGACGCCGTGCGCCGCTATCGCCGCGTGCTCGAGACCGAGACCGCCTTCGCCCCCGGCCACTACTACATCGGGATCTCCCTCCAGGAGCTCGGCCAGTTCGACGAGGCCATCCGCCACTACGAGCGGATGATCGAGATCGGCGGCCGGAACTCGCTCTACCTCGGCGCCCTCGCGCACGGCTACGGCCGGGCCGGCCGCACCGCGGATGCAGAGCGCGTCCTCGCCCAGATCACGGAGATGAGCCAGCAACGCTACATGTCGCCGTACTGCTTCGTCATGGCCTACGACGCCCTCGGCCGCGTGGATGATGCGCTGCAGGCGCTCGAGGCCACGCTCGAGGAGCGCAACGCCTGGATGTGGTTCCTCCCCGTCGAGCCGCGCTTCGACCGCCTGCGCGACGACCCGCGCTTCGTGGCCATGGTCGAGCGGCACGGGCTGCCGGTGCGGGTGGAGACGGACGGCTGACAGGCCCGCTCAGCGCACTTCCATCAGGTACGAGACCAGCCGGGCGATCTTTCCCTCCCGCATCTCGAAGACGTCGCAGAAGGCCAGGAGCAGCTCCTCACCCGTGACCTTACGCGCGATCACGGTTCCTTCCGCGATCACCACGTCGTTCTCCTCGGTCATCCGCGTCGTGGTGATCACGGGGCTACCGGTGAAGCCCTCTCCCTCGATCTGGCCGTCGAAGGCCTCCTTGCCGTTCACGCGGAAGAAGCCGGGGATCCACCACTCGACGTCGTCGGTCAGGCAGGCCAGGACCGCGGCGTGGTCGGTTCGGGCGAAGGCGTGCATGTAGCGCTCGACGGTCTGTTTGTTCTCGGTCATGACGACACCCTACCCCCGCGCGATCTCCTGCAGCTCGAGCTCTCTTAGGTCCAGCTCCTCTTCGACCTTCTGAAACGCGGTATCGCCGATCGTCCCGTCGTCGCGGAGCTCGATCAGCCGCTGCCGCTCCGCCGCCGTGGCCGCGCGCATCGCCTCGAGGTCTCTCTCGTCGCCGTCGTGCTCGCCGTTTCGATCGGCGCGGCGCAGCCGCAGCTCGTAGCGCCGGCGAAGGAGGTCCGCGATCTCGCCTCCGTAGGTCCGGGCCGCCTCGACCGCCGCGCGCAGGGTCTCCACCCGAGCGAGCTCCACCTCGCGCTCGACGCTGCCGTCGTCGTGCACCTCGAGCCATTCCAGCAGCGGGCGGAGGGTCATTCCCTGCACGACCAGGGTGACCAGCACGACGGCGAAGGAGGTGAAGAAGATGAGATCGCGGTACGGGAAGCCCGCCGGCAGCGCCAGCGCCGCGGCGAGGGTGACCGTGCCGCGCATGCCGCACCAGCCGACGACGTAGGCGGCGCGGCCGGAGAGGGCGACGACATCCTCCGGCGCCTCGCCGCCGCCCGGGCGCGGGCGGCAGCGCCAGCGGCTCACCGCGGCCGCGGCGGACACCCAGAGGATGCGCGCGAGGATGACCGCGACGCAGACGGCCGCCGCCACTCCCACGTACTGCGTCCAGGCGGTGCGCTCGACGATCTGGCGGAGCTGGAAGCCGACCAGGATGAAGGCGAGCACGTTCAGCACGAACACGGCCACTTCCCACACCGCGTACGACGGAACGCGCACGCGCGCGGCGACCATCTGCGCCGCGGGACGCGACACGGCCATGGCGAAGACGACCGTGGTCAGGATGCCGGAGAGGTGGAGGCGCTCCGCCAGGATCCACACCGCGAACGTGCTGACGAACTGAAAGATCACCACCGTGGCGATGTCGTGAATGCGCGGGATGATGGCGATGGTGATCCGCGCCAGCACCAGAGCGAGCACGACGCTCCCGGCAGCCACCGCGACGAGCATTCCACTGAACGACCAGCCGGAGACGATTCCGGTGGCGCTGGCGGCCACGGCGAAGCGGTAGATCAGCAGCGCGCTGGCATCGTTGAAGAGGCTCTCCCCCTCCAGGACGACCAGCAGCCGGTTCGGGGGACGCAGTTGCTTGAGCACCGCGGTCGCGGCCGCGGCATCCGGCGGAGCGACGATCGCACCGAGAGCGATCGCGGCGGCCCAGGGCAGGCCGGGCACGAGCACGCGGGCGACCACGGCGACGACGATGACCGTCAGCACGACCGCGCCGAGGGCCAGGCTGACGATCGCCCGCCAGTTCCGGCGGAGATCGCGCTGCGAGGCATCGAACGCGGCGTCGAGCAGGACCGGCGCGACGAACAGCGCCAGCGCGAGCTCCGGATCGAGCACGAGGGTCGGCACGCGCGGAAACAGCGCGAGCGCCGCTCCGGCGATGGCCACGAGGGCGGGATAGGGCGTGGCGATGCGGCGCGCGATCGCGGCGAGAATCGCGCCGCCGAGGAGCAGCGCGATGACGATCTCGAACACTTCCATCAGCGCCGGACCTTGTAGCGCAGCCAGACGATGTCACCGGCGCGCTTCTCGATCGAAAGCAGCTTGAGCCTGCGCGGCGGCGAGCGGCGATCCTCGACGTCGAACAGCGACGGTGTGCCGATGCTCCCGTCGGCGACCGGTCCGACGAGGACACTGAGCTCGTCGATCAGATTCGCAGCCAGGAACGACCCGTTGATCTTCCCGCCGCCTTCCAGCAGCAGCTTCTTGATCCCGAAGCGCGCGCGCAGCTTCTGCAGCACTGTCCCGAGATCGATGCGCGACTTCCCGCCGAAGAGGTACGACACCCCCTTCGAGCGGAGGAAGGCCAAGTAGTCGTCCGACACACGCTCGGTGAGGATGGTGATGACATGCTCGCCGTCGATGTCGCTCCTCGTCCACCTCAGCTTGCCGGACGGATCGATGGCGATGGCATACGACTCGGCGTCATGCTCGGCGACGAAATCCTCGCGCGGGATGCGCTCGCGGCTGGTGCGCCGTGGCACGCGGGCCTTGCCGGCATACGGCTCCATCGAGATCCGTCCGATGATCCACGCGTCGGCCTCGAACGTCGCGGCGGTCCGATCGTATTCGCGCGTGGCGTTGTCCAGTTTCCAGTGGCGGATCACGATCCGGCCGTCGATCGACGGAAACATGTGGCAGATGACGTACGGGCGCCGTGTGTTGGCCATGGCGCCCTAATCATACGGACGACGGACGGTCAAAACTCGATCTGCGCGCCGAGCTCCACCACCCGGTTCGCGGGAAGGCGGAAGAAGCGCGCGGCCGTCTCGGCGTTGCGCATCATCGACGCGAACAGCTTTTCCCGCCACTGCATCATGCCGCTCGGCCGCTTCGTGACGATCAGCGTCTCGCGCCCGAGGAAATACGTGGTGTCCATCGGAGGAACGGGAAGCCCCTGTTCCGCGGCCCGCTCCAGCAGCGCGGGCACGTCGATGTCTTCCATGTAGCCGTAGTGCGCCTTGAGGCGATGGATGCCTTCGCCCAGTTCCTCGATGGTGAAGCGCTCTTCCTCGCCGACGTGGGAGATCTCCTCGCTGAGGATCGTCAGCAGGATCACCTTCTGGTGCAGGGCCTTGTAATGCTTCAGGCTGTGCAGCAGCGACGCCGGCACGGTCTCGGGATTGCGATGCATGAACACCGCGGTGCCGGGCACGCGCACCGGCGGCCGCTTCCGCAGCGACTGGATGAACAGGTCGGGCGTGAGCGCACCCTCCCGCAGCTTGCCCGACAGGATCTCGCGGCCGCGCCGCCAGGTGGTCATGACGGTGAAGACGATCACCGCCACGAGCAGCGGGAACCAGCCGCCCGCGGCGATCTTCGCGTAATTGGCAACCAGGAAGGCGACATCGCCGACGAGGAAGCCGAGCGTCACCAGCCCGGCCACGACCCGGCTCCAGCCGCGCAGCCCGCGCGCGATGACGTAGGCCAGGATGGTGGTGACGAGCATGGTCGTGCTCACCGCCACGCCGTACGCGCCCGCGATCGCGCTCACCGAGCCGAAGCCGATGACCAGCGCGATGGTGGCGATCATCAGCGCCCGGTTCACGGTGGGCATGTAGATCTGTCCGATCTCCGCGCTCGACGTATGGATGATCTCCATGCGCGGCAGATAGCCGAGCT
Organism: Thermoanaerobaculia bacterium; assembly: GCA_044866315.1. Lineage (GTDB taxonomy): Bacteria > Acidobacteriota > Thermoanaerobaculia > Gp7-AA8 > Gp7-AA8 > QHVT01. Next base: position 17,247 of record JBIOTX010000195.1, read on the forward strand.
GAATGGCCTGGCGCGTCAGCGAGAACGCGCCGGAGATCATGGCCTGCGAGGCGATGATCGTCGCGCAGGTGGCCAGCACCACCAGCGGATAGAGCGCCCACTTCGGGGCCAGGAGATAGAAGGGGTTCGTCGCAGTGTGCGGATGCTCGATGAGCAGCGCTCCCTGCCCCAGGTACTGCAGCATCAGCGCCGGGGCGACGATGAGGAACCAGTCGATCTGGATGGGGCGCGCGCCGAAGTGGCCGAGGTCGGCGTACATCGCCTCGCCGCCCGTGGCGACGAGAAAGACCGCGCCCAGGACGAAGAAGCCGGGGATGCCGTTGTTCATGAAGAACGTGACGGCGTGCATGGGATTCAGCGCGAACAGCACCGACGGATGCCAGAGGATGCCGCGGATGCCGAAGACGGCCAAGGTGGTGAACCAGAGCAGGGCGACGGGCCCGAAGATGAGGCCCACGCCGGCGGTCCCGCGGCGCTGGATGGCGAAGAGCATCACCAGCACGACGATGGTGATCGGAATGATGTAGGGCTTGAAGAAGGGCGTGGCGACCTGCAGCCCCTCCACCGCGCTGAGGACGGAGATCGCGGGCGTGATCATGCCGTCGCCGTAGAGCAGCGCGGCGCCGAACACGCCCAGGGCGACGAGCGTCGCCTTCACGAAGGTGGGGCGCTTCCGAGTCAGACCGAGCAGGCCGAGGAGCGCCAGGATGCCGCCCTCGCCGCGGTTGTCGAACTTGATGACGTAGACCTGATACTTCAGCGTCACCACGATCACCAGCGTCCAGAAGATCAGGGAGAGGACGCCGTAGATGTTGGCCTGATTGAGCGGCATCGCATGCGGGCCGTGGAAGCATTCGCGCAGCGCGTACAGCGGACTCGTCCCGATATCGCCGTAGACGATGCCGAGGGCGAGGAGGGACAGGGACAGCAGCCGCTTGCGGCCGCGATCGTTCTCGGCGGACATCGATCTCCGAGTCTATCGCCGGATCTCGTTGAACCGTCGATTCTTAATGGTTTCTTAAGGTGCGTCGTCCGCCGACGGCCGGGCCGCGAACAATGCCGGCGCGAAGATCCAGGCGAAGAGCAGGACGCTGCGGAGCAGCGGACGGTTGGGGGAGCCGAGCAGCGTGAACCAGCCGTGGCCGACGCGCGTCGTCAGGACGAGCTCCGTGGCGATGGACAGCACGAGCCAGGCGATCCCGACGCCGAGCGCGTGGGTGATTCCCGCCTCCCGTCCCGCGCATCGCGAGTAGGCATACGCGGTTGCGATCAGCGCCGCGACGGTGACCACGGCGCCGGTCTTCGACGACAGCGGCTCGATTTCCACGTGCGCGGCGACGACGAGGCCGGCTGCGATCATCCAGAAGAGCGTCACCAGGAGTGCGGTCGTGGCGAATCGTTCGATCGGTTGAGCCATGGTGGTCATCGCGACCTCCTGACTCGTACAACAAACTGCCGGACGAGCAGTCGCTAAGGAAGGCGAAGGATCGTCTTAAGAGATCGTTAAGGCGAGCTAGACCGGCTCGGCGATGAAGCGATAGCCGACCCACGGCTCGGTCACGATGTAGCGCGGCGAGGAGGGGTCGGGCTCGATCTTCCGGCGCAGAGCGCTCATGTGGACGCGCACCGTGTCCGCCGTCGTGCCGGGCGCGTCGCGCCACACGCGGGCGATGATGTGGTCGGTGAAGACCGGCTTGCCGGCGTTGACCGCCAGCAGCTCCAGGAGCGAATACTCCGTCGGGGTGAGCCGCACCTCCCGCCCTCCCTGGGTGACGCGCCGGCGCTCGAGATCGATGGTGAGATCGTCGAACGCCAGCGTCGTCGTCGTGGTCCCGCCGATCCGCCGGAGCTGCGCGCGGATGCGGGCGAGGAGCTCGGCCACCGAGAAGGGCTTGGTCACGAAGTCGTCGGCGCCGAGGTCGAGGGCGCGGACCTTGTCGGCATCGTTGCCGCGGACGGAGAGGACGATGATGGGCGTCCGGGCCGTCGGGCGAATGGCGGAGATCAGCTCGAACCCGTCCGAGCTGGGCATGGAGAGATCGGTGAGCACGATGTCCGGCGTATGGGTCTGGAAGGCATGGACGCCTTCCAGGCCGTCGCTCGCCAGCACGACCGTATAGCCGCTCACGCGCAACTCGCGGGCCATCGACTCGCGAATGGCCGGATCGTCGTCGACGACGAGAATGACCGCCGGGAGGGTCATGGCAGCTCCGTCTCCGGAAGGATTGCGGGCAGCGGGGCAGCGGGCAGATCGACCCGTGCCACCGTGCCCCCGCCCTGCCGCGGCGTGATCCCGATCGAGCCGCCGTTGGCCGCGGCCAGACTGCGCGCGATCTCCAGTCCCAAGCCGCGCTGGGCGACGTCGCTCGTCGCACCGGCGAGGAGATTGCCGTCCGCATCCGCGACGCCGGCGGGAATGCCCGGACCGCGATCGAGCACTTCGAGCCGGACCTGAGACGGGTCGAGCGGATGCGTGCGCGCCGTCAGCTCCAGTGGCGCGCCGGCCGGGGACACCCGGTGCGCGTTCTCGATGAGGTTGACCAGGATCTCCAGGGCCAGCGACGGATCGACGTTCGCGTCCGGGCAATCCTCGGCCACGCGGATCGTCACCGGCCGCGCCTCGAAGACCAGCGGCAGATTCTCCCGAACCGCGCGGAAGATGTCCGCCGGAGGGGTCGGCTCGCGGCGCGGCTGCGCCTTGCCCGCCTCCAGACGGGCCATGGAGAGCAGATTGTCGATGCGCCGCTTGAGACGCTGGGTCTCCTCGTTGATGCCGGCCACGGTGGGCTTGAGCTCCGCGTCCCTCTCCGCCTTCCGCTTGAGCGTTTCCGTATGCACGCGGATCGTGGTCAGCGGCGTGGTGAGATCGTGCGAGATCGCCCGCAGGAGGGAGGTCTTGAGGGTCTCGCTCTCCCGGATGGCCTGCATGTGCGCATTCTCTTCGATGAACGTCTCGCGCTCGACCGCCAGCGCGACCAGGCCGGAGGCCGACACCAGCGCGTGCAGCGACGCCTCCGTCCCTCGGGCCACGAGCGCCCCGGCGGTCTTCCCTCCGACGCGGAGGGGCAGATAGACATCGCGCCCGAGCGGCGAAGGGATCTCCAGCGGCTCCTTGTGCCGGCCGATGCCGGCGATCACGTCCTCGATCTCGTCCGGCTTGTCGCCGAGCCAGCAGACCACCTTCTGGCGGTACGGGCTGCCCTCGAAGAGCACGAGCCCTCCCTCGCGCGCGCCGAGCAGCGTGAGCGCGCGGCCCGCTGCCTCCGCGAGCGCGCCCTCGCGATTCGTGGCCGTGAACAGATCGACGCTCAGCCCGTACAGCGTCTCCAGCTCGCCCCGCCGCTGCTCGACCTGCTCCGCCTGGATCCGCGCCGCGAGCACGAGCCGGCTGACGATGACTGAGGTGACCAGAAACGCCGCCAGGGCCATCCAGTTCGCCGGCTCGGCGATGAAGAACGTGTGGACGGGCGGAAAGAAGAAGAAGTTGTAGCAGAGCGTGGCGATGATCGAGGCCACGAGGCCGACGATCAGCCCCCCGCGCAGGGATGCCAGAAGCACGACGATGAGGAAGGCGAAGCCGGCCGTGTTGGCATTGAGCCGCATCGCCCGGCCGATCAGGGTGACCGCGGCCGTCCCGCCGAGGGCGACGAGCCAGGGAAGCGCGCTCGCAAGCGCACGGCGCGAGGTCATGGGGTACGGATAACACGAAATGGGTGGGAGGGGGTGGGGCTAAGATCGAGGATGTCCGACCGGAGGAGGAATCCCCTCATCCACACGCCCGCGACCACTTCACAAGATCTCCCTGATCGCCTTCCTGGCCTGGGGGACTCGGCCGGGTCGCGACCGGCGTCACGGTTCTGTCCATCGCCGTGATCAGCGGCGTCATCCTGATGGTTGCCGGTTTCAAGCTGCCGGATTGAGAGCCGGCGCCGATCTTCCTCCAGATACAATGGCAGAACGTGCCTCAGAGGGAACGGCGACCTCGACCATCGCTGACAGCCCCTCACAGGGAATCCACGTCCGACGGCCGGAACCATCACCGCAAGAACGACCTGTGCGCCGTCGCTGGCCGTGGTCAACGGCACGCTCTGGCTCGTATCTCTGGCGCAGAGCCTGACCCCTTTCGTTTCGCTGTCACAGGATCAGGGGAAAACCTGGACGACCGTGCAGTTGCCGGGCAATGTGACCATTGTGTACTCGCCCGTTACCGCCGTCATGGGAGATCGACTGTTCGTCATCTACGCCTCGTCTGCCGACAACACCATCTGGATCGTTTCGACGACGGACGCCGTTCATTGGGCAGGCCCCGCCCAGCTCCCGCCCGAGGGGATCACCTTTGGGATTGGATGACGGCAACGGTGCGAGTTGGTTGGTGTCCAGTGCGTCCGGCGGCCTGAGGGCCGCCGGACGCTCTCTTGCGGACGCGATCTAGGGCAGCACTCGCGCCTGCGACGCGGTGCCGGCCGCATCAACGGTGTAGACGTCGAAGGCGCCGTTCGCCATCGTCGCCGACACCGCGAACGCCGACACCGCGCCGCTGGGGAGCACGTTGTCGATGAGACCGGAGAATACGTCCGGCCGGCTGGGATCGACCTGGAAGTTCGTGAACAACTTCCCGTTCGCGTCCAGCGCAAATCCGATCAGGCGTCCGTTCGAGACCGTGGCGGCGCGCAGCTTGCGCAGTCCCATCCCGCCGAGCGCGATCGGCTCGCCGAGGGCCGCGCCGGGTTGATTCTGAAAGCGCACCGCCAGCGCATCATTCGGGCCTTGAATCTCGAACAGGGCCAGACGGCCGTCGCTCCCGCGCGAGAGGCGGATCTCTTTGACCGCCGGCGTGTTCGGATGACGCAGATCGATCCAGCCGCCGAAGGCGGCGTTCGGCATGGTCTGCAGCTGCGAGTACACGTTCCCGTCGCCGCCCACGACGTACACCTGAATGCGGCCGTCGTCATGCCGGGCCGCGGTCACGTTTCCGCTCAGGCCCCAGCCGCCCCATCCGCCCACCTGCACCGCGGGCGCGAAGCTCGCGCCGGGCGACCACTGATCCTGCTGGAACAGCGTGCCGTTCTCCACGATGAAGGCGACCAGACGCCCGTCGAGATGCTGGGCGATCGCAAAGCCGCTCACCGGATTCGAGGTCAGCTGCCGCCACGGGGACCACGGTCCGTTCGGAACCTGCTGGGTGCGGTAGTGCACGCGGCCGTTCGTATCGCGCGCGAACGCGGTGATGCGGCCGTCGAATTCGTTCGCCGCGACGATCGGGCCGGCGAGCACGAATCCCGGATTGCCGAGGTAAGTGAGACCGCCGAACGCGCCGCCCGCGGGATCGAGCTCCGCTTCCGAGAACAGATCGCCGCCGCTGAGGTACAGCAGCTGCCTGCGTCCGTCGTTCTGGGTCGCCACCGCCACGTCGGTGAAGGCCTGCTGATGGAGGATGCTCCAGTTCCAGAGCGCGCCCGTCGGTCCGGTCGAATTGAGATTCAGAATGCTCTGGCGCAGCTGCTCCCAGTCCGCCGGCCAGTACGCATAGCTCGCCGGATGGCCGAACATCGTATTGGTCGGCTTGTTGAACAGCTCGTCCTTGCCGACGTCATAGCCGTAGTACCAGAGGTTCCAGTCGATGTAGAAGTTGCCGTGATTGCCGTCCGGCAGACTGCCGAGGAGATGGCCGAACTCGTGGCTGAACCCGTAGTGCACGTCGCCCTGATAGATCACCAGCCCCGCATGCTGGAAGACGCCGTTGCAGAAATGCGCGGCGTTCCCGCCCGCACCCTCTCCCGGCGAGTTCCAGCGGTAGACGATGCCGGTGTCGAGGTGATCGCCCTGCTGCTTGAAATGCAGCGGGAGAAAGAAGGGGCACGACTGCGTGTCGCCCGGCTGCGGATTGACCTGCATCGCCCAGCGCAGTCCCGAGGTGGAATCGGAGTCCAGCGGCGCGACGCCGTCGCGGATCGGAAGCAGCTGGGCCATGCGCCGCAGGGCCTGCTCCGCCTCTCCGACCTCCATCGCGGAGAACCCGTCGGCCGACCACGCCAGATCCACGCCGAGCCGGATGTCCTTGGTCGGCAGCAGACCGACGGAGTCGATGGCGTCGTTCTGCACCGGCGCCCCCTGGTTGCTGAGCGCGATCTGGAAAAAGTACGGGCCGACCATGGGCATGGCCGCACCCTTGATGGTGATGGCAACGCCGCGGTCCGCACCCGAGCCGACGACCTTCAGCGTGGCCATCGCGCCGCCGGGCGTGGCGGTGACGGTGGTCCGCCGCGCGTCGGGACGGACGATGGTCACATCCGCGCGGTCGACGTTCACATTCGGATCGTTGAAATAGACGCGCAGCGTGGTGGTCTTGCCCGCCACGAGTGTCGTCGGAAACAGACCCTGCACTGCATCGACGCGGCCGGCCCACGCCGACAGCGCCCACATCCCCCATAGAAACCCGATGATGATGACTCGCTTTCTGAACATTGCATCCTCCTCGAAGTCCCCGGCACTCTTGGGCCGGGGCCGAGCTGCAACATCGGCAAGTCGTTGATTCGGCGGGTTATGCGGACTTCACGAAGTTCTTATATTCCGCTCAAATCGATATACTTTCCTCCCACACTCACGTCCGGAACCGAGCCATGTCGAATCCACTGCTGTATTCGCCGGAAGTCGTCTACTCGTTCGGCTCTTTCCGGCTCGACCTCTCGCGCCAGCAGCTTCTTCGCGAGAACGAGCCGGTAGCGCTGACCCCGAAGCTGTTCGACACGCTCTTGGTGCTCGTCAAGAGCGCCGGGCGCGTGGTCTCGCGCAAGGTGCTGATCGAGAAGGTCTGGCCGGACACGATCGTCACCGACACGAGCATCAGTCAGAACATCTTCCTCCTCCGAAAGATCGTCGGCGATGACGCGATCGAGACCGTTCCGCGGCGGGGCTATCGTTTTACCGTTCCGGTCGTGCTCGAGACCCGAGGCACGGCGCCGTGGATCACGGCCGTGCCTCCCGCCCCTCCGGACCCTGACGTTCGCGCGCAGCCGGGCCCGCGCCCGCGCACCAGAACGATGGCCGTGCTGGCGGTGGTGATCGTCGCCGCGCTGGCGGTGGGATGGATGGCCCACGAGTGGAGGCTCCGCCGGCGCATTGCCTTCGCCCGCGACGTCATGGCGCTGCACCGCCAGTCCGCACTCGTCGCCGCGCCGTTCGTGATCGAGCGCCGCGCGGACGGCGACCGCTGGCTCCGCACGGCGTTGCCGCGCATGCTCGCCGACCAGCTCGCGGGCGAGCGTCTTCGCGTCACGCCGGCCGAAACAGCCATCCGCATGCCGCTCGATCTCCGTCTGGCCGACGCGCCGGAGTTCGCCCCCGGGACCGCGGCGCGCATCGGCCGCTACACACACGCCGACCTGATCCTGGCCGGCTCCTTCGCCGCCCTCGGCGACGCCGCCTCCGACCAGATCGCCCTCACCGCGCGCATTCAGGAGAGCCGCAAGGGCGAAGTCGTCGCCATCGCCTCCGCCGTCGGCCCGCGGGAGCAGCTCTTCCGGCTCGTCGAGAGCGTCTCCGGCGAGCTTCGCGCGCAACTCGGCATCGCCGAGCCGGCGCCCGACGAGCGCCGTCGCGCCGCGCGCCTGGCCGCGCCATCGAATCTCCAGGCGGCCCGGCTCTACGCGCGCGGCGTGGAGGAGCTGCATCGCTACAACCTCCTCGCGGCGCGCGATGCGCTGCTCGCGGCCGCAACGAGCGACCCCTCGTACGCGCCCACGCACCGCGCGCTCTGCGAGGTCTGGTCGAAACTGGCGAACAACGCCAAGGCGAAGGAGTCGGCGGAGCTCGCGCTTCGATCGGCGCGCGATCTGCCACGGGCGCAGCAACTGGAGATCGAGGCCGTGCACAGCCAGGCCTATCGCAACTTCGCCAAAGCGGTGGAGACGCGGCGCACGCTCACGAACTTTTATCCCGACAACGTCGATTACGCACTCGATCTGGTCGGGGCTCTCTTCGCCGCGCAGCGCCTTCCCGAGGCCCTGGAGACGGCCCGTGCCCTGCGGGCGAAACATCCCGCGGCGAACGACCCGAGGATCGATTTCGCGGAGGCGAACGTGCAGCTCGAGATGGGCACGTGGCCCGAGGCGGCACGCCTCGCGGACCGTGCCGCCGCGCAACTGCGCAACGGCGGATCCCAGGTGCTGCTCGCGCGTACGCTGTCGATCAAAGGAACGGCGCAGCAGCGGCAGGGCGATGAAGGATGGCGCGCGACGCAGCAGGAATGCCTCGACGTCTCCCGGGCCGCGGGGTTCACCGCGGGCGCGTGGCGCGCGCTGAATACGCTGGCGGTCGGCTACGCGGACGGCGGCCAGCCGGAGAAGGCCATTCCCCTGCTCGTGGCGGCGGAAGCGGAAGCGAAGAAGAACGGCGACACGCGCCTGCTGCTCGGCTCGGCCGGCAACCTCGGTTATGTCTGCAATCTGGCGGGGCGGTGGGAGGAGGCCCGGCAGGCGATCGAGCGCGCGATCCCGCTTGCGCGCGCGGTAGGCGACAAGACCAACGAGGCCATCGCCATCAACATGCTGGCAGACCGCGACTGCGGCGTCGGCGATTATGCGGCCGCGCGCCGGCACGCCAGTGATGCACTGCAGCGCATGCGCGCGCTGTCGAGAAAGTCCGGCGTGGCGACGAGTCTGGCCGTCCTCGGCCGCGTCGCAACGATCGAAGGCCGTTTCGACGACGCGCGGTCGCTCCTCGGCGAGAGCCTGGAGACGTTCGAGAGCCTCGGCTCCAAAGAGACAAAGTCGGTGCGCATGGCTCTCGCGCAGCTCGCGGTCGCGGAAGGACGCACCGCCGACGCGATGGCGCTGATCGCCCAGGCCCCGGACTCCGCCGAAGGAATGGCCGTGCGCGCCTTCGCGACCTCGGACGAGAAGCTCGCGTCGGAGGCGCTGCGCGCGAAACCAGCGCTGCACGCGCACGAGACGCTGATGCTGCACATCCTCATGGCCCGTGCGAGAGGCGATGCCGCGGGTCTGGACGCGCTCGCAGCCGTGGCTGCGCAAAAGGGCGATGTCGTCGCCGCGCGGTTCGCGCGGCGCGTGATGCGGCCAACTCTCTGAAGGCTTGTGCTAGCTTCCGCCCCATGCTGCTTCTTGCCGCCCTCCTCCTCGCCGCCAACTCCCGCTTCGCCGAAATGCAGTGGAGGATGGTCGGTCCGTTTCGCGGCGGCCGTACCGTCGCCGCAGTGGGGGTTCCGTCGCAGCCGAACGTCTTCTACATCGGCGTGAACAACGGCGGCGTCTGGAAGAGTACCGACTACGGCCGGGTCTGGACGCCGATCTTCGACGATCAGCCGACCGGCTCGATCGGCGCGATCGCCATCGCCCCGTCCGATCCGAACGTGATCTACGTCGGCAGCGGCGAAGGTCTGCAGCGTCCCGACCTCTCCACCGGCGACGGCATCTACAAATCGACCGACGGCGGAAAAACGTGGACGCATCTCGGACTGCGCGACGGTCAGCAGATCCCGATGATCGCCGTCGACCCGGGCGATCCCAACCGCCTCTTCGTGGCCGTCCTCGGGCACCCGTACGGTCCGAACCAGGAGCGCGGAATCTTTCGCTCCACCGACGGCGGCCGCTCGTTCGAGAAGGTGCTCTATCGCGACGAGAATACCGGCGGCATCGACGTGGTGCTCGATCCGTCGAATCCGCAAATCGTCTACGCCGCGCTGTGGGAAGCGCGGCAGGGGCCGTGGGAGAACGCCACGTTCGCCGGTCCCGGGTCCGGCGTGTACAAGTCGACCGATGGCGGGACGAAGTGGCGCCAGCTGACTGCCGGCCTGCCGGCCGGCGAGCTCCTCGGGCGCGTGGGGTTGGAGATCGCGCTCGCCGATCCGAAGCGGCTCTACGCGATCGCCGGCACGAAGGCGGAGTCGGGCGGCCTCTATCGCTCCGACGACGCGGGCGAGACCTGGCAGCGCTCGAGCGACGACGAGCGCCTGTGGGGGCGTCCCGGCGACTTCAACGAAGTGCGCGCCGATCCGAAAAACCCGGACATCGTCTACGTCGCCAATATCGTCACCTGGAAGTCGACCGACGGCGGGAAGACCTTCGCCTCGCTGCGGGGCGCGCCCGGCGGCGACGACTACCATCGCCTCTGGATCAATCCGAACGATCCCGACATCATCCTCAACGCCTCGGATCAGGGCGCGGTGATCACCGTCAACGGCGGGGCGACATGGAGCTCCTGGTACAACCAGCCCACCGCGCAGATGTTTCACATCTCCGCCGACAACTCCTTCCCGTATCGCATCTGCGGCGGGCAGCAGGAGAGCGGCTCCGCATGCGTGCCCAGCCGCGGCGACGAGGGGCAGATCACGTTTCGCGACTGGACGCCGGTGGGCGCGGAGGAGTACGGCTACGCCGTTCCCGACCCGCTCGATTCCGACCTCGTGTACGGCGGCAAGATCACGCGCTTCGATCGCCGCACCCGCACGGCTGCAGCGGTCATGCCGAAGCCGCTGCGCGGCGAGGGGTACCGGGTCGTGCGCACGCAGCCGATCGCCTTCTCCCCCGCCGATCCGCGCATCCTCTACTTCGCATCGAACACGCTCTGGAAAACGACCGACGGCGGCCGCTCCTGGACCGAGATCAGCCCGGATCTGACGCGGAAACAGTGGAGCGTCCCGAAGAGCGTCGGCAAATACATCGGCACCCCCGCCGCCGAGCCGAAGCAGCGCGGCGTGATCTACGCGCTCGCGCCGTCGCCGCTGGACGTGAATCGCATCTGGGCCGGTACGGACGACGGACTGATTCATCTGACCACCGACGGCGGCAAGACCTGGAACGACGTCACCCCGAAGGAGTTGGTGCCGTGGGCGAAGGTCTCGATTCTCGAGGCCTCGCACTTCGCCGCGAACACGGCTTACGCGGCGATCAACACCTTCCGCCTGGACGATCTCCGGCCGCACATCTACCGCACGCGCGACGGCGGCAGAACCTGGACCCACATCACCCGAGGCATTCCCGACGGCGGCATCATCAACGTCGTGCGCGAAGACCCCAAGACCCGCGGACTGCTCTTCGCGGGCAGCGAGACTGAGGTGTACGTGTCATTCGACGACGGCGACCAGTGGCAGTCGCTAAGGCTGAACATGCCGGCCTCGTCGATCCGCGACCTGATCGTGCACCAGGACGACCTGGCCGTGGCCACGCACGGCCGCGGCTTCTGGATCCTCGACGACATCGAGCCGCTGCGGCAGATCCGCTCGTCCGAGACCCTGCTGAAACCCCAGCGCGCCTGGCGCGTGCGCTGGAACAAGAACACCGACACGCCGCTGCCGGCGGACGAGCCGGCCGGGCAGAACCCGCCCGACGGCGCGATCCTCGATTACGTCCTCCCTGCCCCGGCGAAAGAAGTCACGCTCGAGATCCTGGACAGCAGCGGCCAACTCGTGCGCCGCTACTCGAGCAACGATCCCATCGCGCCGCCAGCGGATACGGGAAATGTTCCGTGGTACTGGATCCGCCCGCAGCGCGCGCTCTCCACGGCCGCGGGCATGCACCGCTTCGTCTGGGACCTGTTTTATCCACCGCTCCCGCAGAAGCGCCCGAGCTACCCGATCGCGGCCGTCCCGCACGACACCCCGCCCGACGCCACGTCGCCGTACGCCATGCCCGGCACCTACACCGTCCGCCTCACCGTCGACGGCAAGGTGTCGACGCAACCGCTGGTCGTGCAAATGGACCCGCGCGTGAAGACCACGCCGGAAGGCCTGGCCGAGCAATTCCGCCTGTCGATGAAGGTGTACGGCTGGCTCCAGCAGCTCCCGGAGGACTCCCCCTCACGCGAAGCCGCGGCCAGATTGCTGGACATGCTGCAGGCGGCCGACGTCGCCCCGACGGCGCAACTGGCGGCGGCGGTCGAGGAGTTGGAGGGCAGGATCGCGGGGGCGAAGAAGTAGGGTCACGATTCACTGCGAGGCCATGGAGGTAGTGATCTGCCGCCTCAGTCCGGGAGGTTCGCGTAGAGAGTAGCCAGATCCAGCGTCGCGCCGGAGACGAGTGTTACGGTTCCTTCGCGTACGTCGCGATACTCCCAGGTGCCTGCCGGAAGACGGCGGTAGATCTCGATGCGGGAATATTGGCTGACCAGCACGTACTCCCCCAGCGAAGAGATGCGTTGATAGTCTTCCAGCTTGCTGCCGCGATCGACTTCTTCGGTTGACGGGGAGAGGACCTCGACGAGCAACGACGGATTCGTGATCGTCGTCCCGCTGGGATCGGCGGGATCGAGCTCGATCTGACCGCAGACCATCGATGCGTCGGGATACGCCGCTCTACCCGTAGCGAGTACGCGCAGCCTCATATCGGACTGAAAGGCGATGCCACCCGGCGGGCGGGCGCTTTCGAGAGCAGCACTGATCCTCGACGCAAGAGCGCTGTGCCGGAGAGATCCTCCGGCCATGGCGTAAATCTCCCCGTCGACGAATTCGTGCTTCAACTCGCTGGCACGCTCGTACACGAGGTACTCGTCGTACGTGTAATGGTGTCGCGAGTGCGGCAGTAACGCGCTCATGGCATCCTAGGATAACCGGTAAGGGGAGGTTGGCTGTGGGCGGGAGGACTCGAACCTCCGGAAGGAACGGTCACCACTTGATCCTTCTCGTCTTGTCGCGTTTTCGCGTAAGGTCGAGCGTCCGTCCCCCGCCGGCAGATTGGGAGAACTCGAGAGCGATTCCGGCTGCCGGGCAAGTCCGCTGCTGCGAGCGTATTGCTCCGCGCCGACGATAACGACTGCCTCTCCACATTGTTTCACAACGCGCTGCGGACCGTCCGAACGCACGCGCCGGAATAGCTCGCTGAATCGCGCCTTCGCCTCATGGAGTTGCCAGACCTTCGGATCGGACATGCCCCAAGACTATGCGGACGGGTCAATGTGTCAAGTTCAAGACCAGACCACTCTTCAGGTTTAGAAGATGCGCGGTGAGGTGATCTGGGACGACGACCCGTTGACCACCAAGCCGGTGGCCTTCGATCGTTCGTATTACGTCGGCCAGCGGTATCTCGAGCGCCTGTCGCCAGAGGCGTTCGCATGCATCACCGCGAACATCGACTAGCATCTCATGCGTACTTTCGGTATCGGATGCATGCCCGAACGTAACGGAATGATCTCGCTCAGCCCTCCGGCTTGTACTGCGATTTTCCCTCCGACAGGATTGCGTTCCCGGCACCGGTGAGTCCGAGACTCCAGAAGAACGTCGTGATGTAGTCCGGCCACGAGCCGAAGCTGCATTTGCCATGGAAGAGGATGAGGTAGGCGCTCGCGAGACTGACCAGCGACAGCACGCCCAGACGCACCAGCCGGTAACGCTTGATCCGCTTCGCGATCTTGTCCTCGAATGACTGAAGCGCCGTTCGCGCAGCAGTCACGGCGGCGGCTCGGATCGTGGCTTTGGAAATGGACTTGATCTGGGCTTCGAGGGCCTGGCGGTACTCCTCGACGGTTCCGGTTTCGGGAACCCCGTCAAGCAGATTCGATACGTCATCCTTTTTCGGGAGAAACTTCGATGCGAGCTCGAGGTAGTTTCGGAACAACCGCCACTTCTCGACGACGGTCGCAAACTCGACCGCCTTCTCCTTCAAATGAGCGGGATCTACAGTGCCGCTGTTCGCGAGGATGCGTTCGAGATTCCCGACGTCGATCGCCATGCGAGTCATCGTCAGTGGAAACAGGTTCTGCGAACCGCCCTTTTGCCAGTCCACGAGCCAGGCCTGGATGCCCAGCAGGTCGCGATTCGAGTCAGCGAGTGAAAGGAGCGCAGTATCGCGTACCTGTTCTTGGCCGCTGCCATAGTAGCGCTCGAAGTTCCGTGATAGGAACGCGCCGAGCAGCACGATGAGCACGAACAACAGGGCCGCCCATATGCTGCCGGCCGGGCCGCGTGCGCGGATCGTCGCGTTGAGCTTCACGCTGTCCGCCGCGCCGGGAGCCTGGATCTCGATCGTTCCTGCGTAGTCGCCAGCGTGGAACGGGCGTTCGAACGGAATGTCCAGCACGGTCGATTGCCCGGGATCAAGGTTGATCGTGAAGGACCGCGGCTTCCGCTTCGGCTCCGGCGGAGTCGTCCCGGTCGTATCCGTCCCGGCCCTATCCGTAGTGCCGGTCGTGTCCGAACAAAAAAGCCAGCGATGGTGCCGCGACGCATCGGCAAGCGTCACCGGCAGCACGGCCACCGTCGGAATCCGCGTACCGCCGGTGTTCTTGATACGGATCGAGAACACGTCGTCCGTCGCGCACTCGAGGCAGACGTCGGCGGTCACCGGCTCCGCGGTCAAGGTGGGCGCAGGACGGGTAATCGTGAGCGGGATGTCGGTGAGTTTCCCGTCCGCCGCCTTGATTACGATCGTTCCGGTGTGCGACGCACCCCATGGCAGCTTGTTACCGGGCTTGACCGTGATCGTCTCGGCGACCGTTCCGGACGGGCCGCGGCCGCGCGCAATCGTGATCTCCTTCCCGAACTGTAGCGGGCCGACCGGACTGACCTCAATGGTGGCGGTTGGGCCGTCGTGAAAGAAGGTCGCCGACGCGTCATTGCCGGTCACCGTGACCGTGATCGCGGTAGGACCGACGACTTTGACCTGCGCGACTCCAGAAAGTGCGAACAGCAGCAGTACGACCGCGGTGACAGCTGGTCGCCGAAGACTCATGCGAGGCTCTCCTCGCTGATCTAGAGAGCCGCGGGCCTCGCTTTTCCTCGATGTTGGAGCCTCCGCTCGTCAAAACTATTCTTCAGTCTCCGGATCGCGATTGAGGACGCGGTCCGGATCGACTTCCTTCCCCTCGGGCAGGCGACCCGGCCGAGGCGGCAGCTTGCTGCGCTTCGACGATGCGGGCCCCCGCGCGCGCTCGGTGAGATTCGAAATGCGCGTCGTGAAATCCGGGACGGACACGCCCTTCGCCGGCGGGCAGGAGTCGTTTTCGGAGCTTTTCTCGTCTGCCATGACACCCTCCGGGTCGTTCATGATCCGAAGCCAGTGTAATGCCAGCCGTGTGGAGCTACGTGACGCGCGCCCACTGCGTGGCCCACAGGTTCGGCGTCGCGGAAGCGCGCTCCTGTACGGTCCAGAAGCTCAGGTCGTCGACCGGATCCACCTGCGTGCTGCTGTAGTCGCCCCAGCGGTTCGGGTTTCCCCTGTCATAGCTGGCCCCGCCCGGCGCATAGACGTGCGGCGTTCGCATCCGGCCCGCCGGGTCCGCTGCACGGCGTAATGCGTACGCGCCGCTCGCGAACGTCGCCGCCGAGAAGTGCGCGCAACCGAGCAGGACGTCTTCGTTCGCGTTGACGGCCAGCGTCGGAAACGCGAAAAACTCGGCGCCGCCGGGATCGTCGACCCGGCCGACCTGCGCAACGGCCCACGTGCCGATGCGCGTCTGCACCCACTGCGCCGCGGTGCGTGTTGGAGTCGCCGCGGGAAGAAAGGCCGAATGGGAGAACCACAGCGAACCGTGACGGCAGACGACGCTGAGGATGCGATCGTCGCCGGCATCGATGAGCGCAGGCGTGCCACGCTGCGGCGCGAAGTTCTCGGTGGCGCTGCGCGCCGCCCAGGTCGTCCCGACGACCTGCACGAACCCCAGGTCGTTGAGCGCCAGGGTGCCGCCGGAAACGCTCCCGGTGATCTCGTGAATCTTGTAGTAGCCCGTCCCCTGGAAGTCGCCCGTCCATCGCGTGACGAGATACTGCGTCGACTGCCCAGGATCGAGCGTGACCGCCGGGACCTGCGGGCCGCCCTGATCGCGCAGCACGAACAGGCTCACGGCGGGCGTGTGCGGCGGGTCGTAGAACTGCTGTTTGTCCCAGACGTAGATGCTCGACCCCGCGAAATCATTGTTCGCGAGCGTGTACAGGTTCACCTGCACGGTGATCTTGTCCTCGGTGAACCCGACGCTCGGAAAATCGAGCCATACGTCGCCCTGCTGCACGGGGTCCACGCGCACGAAGCCCATGATCCAGTTCGCGGTGGGATCGTCCGTCTCCAAGACCGCGATGAGCAGACTGGACGCCGGGCTCTCGGCGTTCGCGGTGCTGACGAAGATGAAGCGGCGGCCGGCCGGGTCGTATACCGCCCGCGGGTCGAAGGCGTCCATCGGCGGCGGGATCCTCGGATCGATCCAGAAGTCGTCGAGCGTCATCTGCAGGACCGGAGTGCCGGTGCGGTCGAAGACGTGCACGTCGTCGTTGAGGGGGTTGAATGCGAAGTCGCGGTTCACCACCCCCATCGTGTCGGGCGGGATCATGTTGCTGTTGGCCGCGCCGCCGTCGAAGGTGACGGCGGGTGGGGGCGACGGCAGCGGAGGCGACGCCGGTTTTGCCGGCGCCGGCGCAGCCATGAACGCGGGCCCGCCGGGCGCGCGGTTACGCACGAGCGTGAGGTCCACTTCGTCCGCGACCGGGAGCTTCTCCTTGCGCCGGCGCCGCCGCTTCGGCTCGCGCGGCGCCCTCGGCGCAACCGTCTCGGCGGCGATCCGCCCGGCGAAGGTGACCCGCCGTGGCTCGAACTCGACCGGTTGGGCCTCGGGCATCGAGGCTCTGGAGCGCATCACCGCCATGTCCATCCCTCCGCCGCCGTGACGTTCAATCCATGAGAGGGACGCGCGTCGCCGAATTACCGCGGCGTCTCCTTCCTGATACAGCAGTCGAGTGGTTGTTTGGAGTTGTCAGCGCCGCGACCGCGGGACCACGCGGCGCAGGACCTTCACATCCGCCTTGTCCTGTATGCGCCCGGCGCTGGTCTTGGCCCGGATCAAGTCATCGAGGGCGATGTAATGCGCGGGAACATCGCCGAAAACGGCATCCACACGCCGCGACCACACGGATCGAAAGTTGGCAATTCCGGCGAGCCCGGCCATCAGGTCGATCCGCGTGGGAGCGACTCCTAGCTGCACGATCCGGCCGGGAGTCGAGAGATCTGTGGCGTTGATCCCGAGGTCCGTGCCGAGAAAATCGCGAATGGCTTGAAGGACGCGCTCCGCGTTCTCAGGAGTCGGGTCGATGTAGAGGTCGAGGTCCTTGGTCGCGCGGGGACGAGCGTGAAAGGCGACGGCGTGCGCGCCGACGATGAGGAACTCAGCGCCGTTTCGGTTCAACGACTCGATGAACTCTTCGTAGTCGCGGGATTTCACGGATGCCTTTCGCCCGGAGCGCGGAGAGGAGACAGTCCTGGACCGCATCGACGCGCTCTTCCGGTGTCAGTCCCTCGTACCAGAAGCGGAAATCGGCCTCTTCGGCCTGGGACTCGGACAGGACCGTCGCCGTCCAGATCCTGCCGTGTCTGTCCGCGCCCCGCCCGCGCACTTTCATGGTGTCACGATAGCAGCTCTCGCGGCGCTCAGAGGTCGCGCTTCCTCAAACGCCAAGTGGCCAATAGCGCAGGGAAGAGCGTCCACAGAATCACGGACGCCGTCAGGGCGATGGCCGCGCCCGTCGTTCCTTTGGTGAATCGCAGGAAAGCCAGCGAGGCGGCGCCGAATGCCGTGGTCCCGCTCGTGGCCAGGAGCGCGCCCGTGCGGATCGCGTCCACCGGATTGACGAGGACGGAAACGATCAGGACGCGCGAGGCCTGGCCCGACGGCAGGAAGGACGCGATACCGAGGGCGGCGAGGTCGAAGAGCACCGCGGTGAGGACCCAGAGGACCAGCGCCATGGCGATCGCGCGCACGCGCTCGCGGCTGACCGCTCCGGCGCTGGCGGCGGCTGCCGCGGCGACGAAGATCGCCGTCAGAAAGATCGACGCGGCAAAGAGAACAAAGTACGCGCCGAGGCCCCAGCTTCCGCCGCTGGAGAAGATCACCACGCCCGCGGCGCCGAAGCCGACGAGCTGCGCGGCGACGAGTGCGACGAAGACCCCGAGCATCTGCCCCGACAGGATGGTCGCGCGCGAGACCGGCTGTGAATAAAGGAGCTCCGCCGCGCCTCGCTCGGACGTGAAGGACATGACCCCGACGATCAGTGCGGCGAGCGGTACGAGAGGCGTGACGAGCTGAATCAGGGAACCGACGTGCGCGCGTACTCCTGCACGCCGCTGCCGCCGGAAAGGATGTAGCCCGACCAGGCCACGCCGCTGGCCAGGAGGGCGAAGACGATGGCGAAGATCTGCGTCCAGCGCGAGCGAACCGCCAGGGTGAGCTCCTGCCGCGCGCAAAGAAGGACGGGGGAGCTCACGGCAGCTCCTTCCCGAACAGTTCCTGCGGCGACTTCGGCGCAGAAGGTCGGCGTCCCGGCCTTGGCCGAGGCGATCAGCCCGGAGCTCATCGGCGAAGCCATGCCCGGGCAGCGAAAAAAGTCCGCGCCGGGCGCGGGGATCCAGGTCGAGTTTTTGTAGTCCGTGACGAAGACATGCGCCTCCTGCGGCAAAGGATGCTCGCGCACATGACGGGCCAGGCAATCGAGATCGTCGAAGGAGCGCGGATCTTCGCCGGGATGGACGATTTGCGCCGGGAACCGCTTGTCGGAGATGACCATCCGGCAGAACGAGCAACTCTCCGAGCCGAAGGCGATCTCCGCGGGCCCGGCCGGCTCGAAGCAGGCGATGAGCATCAGCAGCATCGAACAGACGGCGACTCTCATGAGACCAGCTCCCGATACAGCGCCTCGAGCCGCAGCTCCTCGGTCACCACGGACCGGATCTCCGCACCCGCATCCCGGATCGCGTCGAAGACGGCCAGGCGATTCTCCGGCGCGACTTCGACACGCAGCTCGTTGCCGATGACGAACGTCTTCGGCTCGAGAAGGCGTGCAATCGTCCCGGCGGGACGATCGAGCATCACCCGCATGATCGCGCGACGTCCGAGCCGGTCGGCGAGCTCGTGATTGGTCATCAGGGCGACGAGTTTCCCGCCCACGAGAATGCCGAATCGATCCGCGAGCTGTTCGACGTCGCCGAGATGATGGGACGTGAAAACGACCGAGCGTCCTTCGGCGCGGATCTGCACCGCCAGTCCAGAGAACGCGCACAGCCCATCGGGATCGAGTGCCGCGGTCGGCTCGTCGAGCAGCAGAACGTCCGATTCCGGCAACGCCGCGACAGCCAGACCGAGACGCTGGGTCATGCCGCCGGAATAGGTTCCCACGGGACGCTTCGACGCGCCGTTGAGCGAGGCGAAGCGGAGCACTTCATCGGTACGGGTGAGCCTCGTGCCGCGCAGGCGGGCGTAGAAGTCGACCACTTCCCGACCGGTGAGCGACTCGGGGAAGGACACGCGCTGGGGAAGATAGGAGATCGACCGGCGCGCGCGGACATCCGTCGCCGGCCATGCCGGATCGCCCACCAGAACCGCGCCTTCCATGGGCGAGAGCAGCCCGGCGGCGGCCTTGAGGGTGGTGGTCTTTCCCGAGCCGTTGGGGCCGAGGAGCGCGACGATCTCGCCGCGGCCGACGGCGAGCGACAGGCCGTCCACCGCGGTCACCGTTCCGAAGCGCTTGCCGAAATTCTCGTAGCGGATCATGGCAGTCTCCGCCTCGCTCTCTTCAGCAGAAACACTCCGCCGCCCAGCAACAGCAGCGATGACGCGACGCCGTAGACGTTGGCATTGCGCTCCCGGAGCGGCGCACTCGGAACCCGAGGCAGGCGCGGAGGCCGTGCGAGCGGCGCGTTGTCGGTGAGGGGAACGTCTTCGAGCACGGGGAAGAGCCGTTCCGCCACCCCCAGTGTCCTCGCCGCCAGGCTGTCCGAGAAGAGGTCCGCGGCGCTGAGGTTTCCCCGGAAGTGGTCGAACACGCTGGAGAGCCGGTACGGGCGATCGGAGCGCCCGTCGCCGTCGAGATCGGGCTCGTCGTTCGCCGACCAGAAATTGCCGTCGAACTTCGTATCCGGCCGACGAACATGAGCGGCGACATGTTCGCCACGAACGAGTTCCCTTCGAATCGGTTCTTCTCGATGGAGTCGTAGAGGACGAGTGCGACGTCGGAGCTGGCCACGATGTTCCGCCGAAAGACGTTGCGCGAAGAGCCTTCGACGAAGATGCCCCGGGCGTTGTCGGCGATCAGATTGTCCTCGGCGAGGGTGTCCTCGCATGCCTTCAGCAGCAGTCCGACCGACGCGAAGCCGCGATTGTGGACGAAGCGGTTGCGGCGAAAGACGATGCGGCGCGAGAACATGAGCGCCGCACCGGCCGCGCCGTCGGTGAAGGCACTATCCGCGACTCAAGGCCTCTCGTAGCTCTTTCGCCGGTGGGGCATAGCCAGAGAACGCGGCCACGGCCGGAACCGTGGCCGCCGTTCAAGAGCTTCATGCTCGGGGACGGATCGCTGGCGGCTCTGACGCACGGCTAATGAGACCAAGTTGCGAATTCCGCGCATCCAACGCTCGAGTCGCTTCCGCGACTGCTGCGTCATTCACCCGTACGTAGCGTTCTGTCATTTTCGAAGATGTATGCCCAAGAATCTTCTGAATGACTTGTAGCGATACTCCTGCCGATGCGAGCGTGCACGCTGCCGTGTGGCGGAGGTCATGGAATCTGAAACGACGCGTCATACCCGCGATGCGTTTCGCCCGGAGAAACGCGCGCCGTAGCGAGATGTCCGCTACGCGACTTCCATCGTGATTGACGAACACGAAGCGACTCACGACGTGACGGGCGCGGCACTCCTCGAGCGCTTGTCGGCACAGCGCCGAAATGGGAACGACAGCCCACTTTTTCGTCTTCTTCATGAGCAGCCGAATGAACCCGCCGTCCAAATCAACCTGCGTCCATTCGAGATTCAGGAGGTCCATCTTCCGGAGGCCCGTCTCGATGGCGACAACGAAAATGGGCTCGAGTCTGCGAAAGCGCTCGAAGCGCTTCGTCGTGGACTCGCTGTCGGGGTTTGGCCCGAAGCCGAACCGCCGTGGCACTTTGAAGTGTTCGCTCGTTACCACGTGCGCATCCCGCCGCCGCCTCGCGACGTCCTCCTTGAACCCGCGTTCATTGTCGAAAGCGCCAAGGAACGCCACACGTTCGTCGTCGTTCAGCTCGAGCCCCGGGAATGGGACATCCTCGAAGCGGATCTTCTCGGTCAGCGGTGAGGCGCCGATGAGCTGACGTTTCACGGCATGGTTCATGAGCGCTTTCATCGTTCGGGCGCAGTTGTTGACGTACGCGGAACTGCATTCGCCAAGCATCGTCGCCATGAAGTCCTCGATGTCGCACGAACGAATCGTCGCGGAAAGCCTGCCACAGCCGGATCGCGTCCTCTCTCGATTCATCATGGACCGTTCGTTCGCGACGTAGCTTACCGTTCGTCTTCGGGATGTAGAGCGAGAAGTGGGCGAGGTGCTTCTTTGGGTTGTAGCTGAAACCAGGAATGCGGCCTTTCATGCTGACAAATCTCCCGTGCGTTTGCCGACGGCAGAACGCGCTTAGGCCGGCGAAGTCCGGAGATGAATCGCTCAAGTTCACGTCTCGGACAGGCGCGGCAGTGAGTGGGATTTGATCCAGCCGTTGGGCGCGATTCGTCAGGTTTAGAAGGGTGCGCTGTGAGGTGCTCTGGAAAAAATAGAGACTTTGCACATCGCGCATCCATTCGATCGGACGTTGCGGATCTCTGCTAAGTCTCTGAGAGTGAGTTGGCTGGGGCGGGAGGATTCGAACCTCCGACCAACGGATTAACAACTTCACGCGAGAAAGGGGCCGATGAACGATGCGGTCAGGGCATCTCCCATGTCGGCGACAACCTTCGTATCCAGATGCTCCCGACGATCTGCACGACGCATCATCGCGAGGCTCTGGTCATGCTGCCGATCATCGTCAAGGAAGGCTCGAAGGGCGAGCGTTACGAGGATGACTGCGGGCACTGAGCGGCCGTTGGCATGGCGGGTGATCGCAGAGTCCGCATGGCGGACAGAGACCCGACTGCCAACCAGATTCTGAGCGAGTTGGAAACGAGCCGAGCGGAATTCCATGAGCTCCTCACCGCGGTTGCTGGGGATGCGTGGAACCGCCCGAGCCAAAATCGAGGTTGGACGAACGGCCAGGTCCTGTTTCACATCGCCCTCGGGTTCTTCCTCATCGTGCCGCTCGTCGTGCTCATGCGGGCATTCGCCGCTCTGCCGCGGAGCGCATCGAGGGCGTTTGCCCGTTGCCTCAACGCCACGACGCCGCTGTTCAACCGGATCAACGCGATCGGCCCGCGCTTCGGCGCGAAAGTGTTCTCCGCCAGGCGCCTTGGCGCCACGTTCGATTGGGTTCACCGGCGCATCCTTCGGAAAGTCGAAGCGATGCGTCCGGAGGACTGGAGCCGCGGAATGCACTACCCGGAAAAGTGGGAGCCTCGGTTTTCGGACTTCATGACCTTCGAAGCTCTCTTTCGCTATCCGACGGTGCACCTGCGCCACCATCGGACGCAGTTGCAACTGTGAGCCGCGTACGGTTCACGGCTCGCAGCAACCGCCCGCTTTGCGAATCTTCTTCGCGCGCGTCGCGTCCCTCTTCAGCTCCGGCACGTCGGCGAAGCAGGCTTTGAGGCAGTCGAGCAGCTTTCGATGAAACTCCGATTTGGCTGGCGCCATCGAGTAGTACATCCAGAGCCCGCTCTTGCGTGTCTCGACGAGCTGTGAGCGGCGGAGGTACGCAAGGTGCCGCGAGATCGTCGGCTGCGGCATGTCGAGGATCGTCACAAGATCGCCGACGCACAGCTCCCCTTCACGCAGGAGATGCAGGATTCGCAGACGCGTCGGATCGGAAAATGCCGCGAACTTATCGCTGACGGACTTGGAGGCGGCGCGCGGCGGCATCGAGTAATTATACTGGCGCGGCTGCATCCGCTTATGCGAATATATCGCGCCGTCACGTCGTGGCGTGGCAGACGTCACCGGCATCTCATGCTTCGCAGGAGAAAGGTACTTCAAGATCGATGGCGACCGCCGTTCCGAAGCGAATGAACGTCTTTGAGCGCTACCTCTCGCTTTGGGTCGCGCTCTGCATGGTGGCGGGAATCGTCCTCGGCAGGCTTCTCCCTGCGGCAGTCCGCAACCTCCAGCATCTGGAGTTCGGAACCGGCAGTCAGATCAACATCCCGATCGCCGTTCTGATCTGGCTGATGATCTATCCGATGATGCTCAAGATCGATTTCGGATCGATTGCGAACGTAGGGCGGCGGCCAAAGGGGCTCGTCATCACCGTCATCGTGAACTGGCTGGTCAAGCCGTTCTCGATGGCGTTCTTCGGATGGCTGTTCTTCCAGCATCTTTTCCTGCCGCTGATCGGACAGGAGCTGGCGAGCCAGTACATCGCCGGCGTGATCATTCTCGCCGCGGCGCCATGCACGGCGATGGTGTTCGTCTGGTCGTATCTGTCGGACGGTGACCCGGCCTACACGCTGGTACAGGTGTCCGTGAACGATCTGATCATGCTCGTGGCGTTCGCACCGATCGTGAAGTTCCTGATTGCCGGTGCGGCAGGGTTGGACGTGCCGTTCCGCGTTCTCCTCTACTCAGTGGTGATCTTCGTCGTCATCCCGCTCGCGTTAGGAGCGATCAGCCGTGTGCTTTTGATCCGGCGCAAGGGCGCGGGATGGTTCGAGCAGTTCACGTCGCGCTTCGCTCCGGTCACGATCGTGGCGCTGCTGGCGACGCTCGTCCTGATCTTCGCGTTCCAGGCCGAGAACATCACGACACGCTGGTTCCACGTGATCCTGATCGCGATCCCAATCCTGCTGCAGGTCTACTTCAATTCCTCTCTGACGTACGGCCTGATGAAGTTGTTCCGCGTCCCCTATCCCATTGCCGCGCCGGGCGCGCTCATCGGAGCGTCGAACTTCTTCGAGCTCGCAGTGGCGACGGCGATCGCGCTGTACGGCCCCGGCTCCGGTGCGGCGCTGGCAACGGTCGTGGGCGTGCTCGTGGAAGTGCCGGTGATGCTCTCGGTGTGCCGGATGTGCGTGTCCACGCGGCATTGGTTCGTCCGCGCGGAGGCGCGACCGGCCTGATTCGCACGGTGCCGGCGAATGGGCTTGGCCTGTATTCGCATAAGCGAGTATAGTTTCCGTATCCGCTCAGGCGAATGCTGGCGGCTTTGACGGCAGCGGCGGTCATCGCGAGCCTTATCATCTTTCGGCGCGAGCGTTGAGCGAGTCAGCAGCGCGACGATGAAAGCTTGCCGTCGCTAGCACACGCGGGAGCGCACGCGTCGCCACGCTCGAACGCGATCGGAGCACCGTTGCGCCCCAGGTCGATGGCGCAGCACTGGTCGAAGGCTGAGCGCAGTTTCGTACGCGCGCGCTGCACGCGGGACTTCAGCGTGGAAAGC
Source organism: Thermoanaerobaculia bacterium (assembly GCA_044866315.1). GTDB lineage: Bacteria > Acidobacteriota > Thermoanaerobaculia > Gp7-AA8 > Gp7-AA8 > QHVT01. Next base: position 41,502 of record JBIOTX010000195.1, read on the forward strand.
GGGATGCCGAGCGATGCGGCCAAATCGGTCTGTGCTTCACCTTGCAGATCGATGCGACGGAGGAGTTCGGCGTCGGACGCGGAAAGCATCCGAAGCATCGGATCGAGGCAGTCGCTGAGATTGCCGATGGCACGGTCGGCCGGATCGACGTCGTCGGTCTCGGGCACGTCGCCAAAGCTGTCGAGGTCCACCGATGGCCGATGCTGCCGGTAGTACTCGGCGACGGCGTTCCGCGTCACGGTGAAGAGCCAAGCGCGCACGGAGTCGGCGTCGATCTCGGCGCGGCGCTCCAGCAGCTTCACCATCACCGACTGCACGACGTCGTCGGCATCGCCGGGATTCACGCGTCGCGCGACGAAGACGCGCAGGCGATCCCCGAGCTCGTGCCACGCGGCGGCAACATCGATGGTCTGTTCGGCTTGCATTGGTCCCCCCAAAGATAGACGGAAACGGGCGGCAAAAGACGCATCGCGTCCCGAAGTGCGTCTTTTCGCCGCCGTCTGCATCTCTGTGAACGGAGGACGACGATGCAGACGAACGAGCTTCCCGTTGCAGTCATCGGCGGTGGTCCGGTGGGCCTCGCTGCCGCGGCACACCTGTTGGAGCGCGGCCTGCGCCCGGTCGTATTCGAGGCGGGGCCGCGAGTCGGTCACGCGATGCGCGACTGGGGGCACGTGCGCATGTTCTCGCCGTGGCGCTACGTCGTCGATCACGCGTCGAAGCGAGCGCTCGCGGAGAGTGGCTGGATCATGCCGGATGAGGAAGAACTGCCGACTGGACGCGATCTCGTCGAGCAGTATCTCGATCCGTTGGCCGCTCTCCCTTCGATCGGCGCGACCGTGCGTCTCGGCACGCGCGTGGCCGCCGTCTCGCGGCAGTTCGTGGACAAGGTAAAGACGCCGAACCGCGACGCGATGCCGTTCGTCGTGCGGACGATCGACACGGACGGCGTAGAGCACGACGTGCTCGCACGCGCGGTCATCGACGCATCGGGAACATGGTTCAAGGCGAATCCCATGGGCGCGAACGGCCTTCCAGCGCGTGGTGAGGCTGCGCACGCTGCGCGAATCCGCTACGGGATCCCTGACATTCTCGGCAGGGAGCGTGCGCGGTACGCCGGGAAGCGAACGCTCGTCGTCGGAACGGGTCACTCCTCCGTCAACAGTCTGCTCACGCTGGTCGAGTTGATGGACCAGGACGAGCGCACGCGCGTGTTCTGGGGGATGCGGCGTAGCGCGCCCGGCAACGCGTTCGGCGGCGGTAATGACGACGCGCTACCCGCACGCGGCGCGCTCGGGACACGGCTGCGCGCGCAGGTCGAGGCCGGGAACGTGCGCATCCTCGCCGGCCTGCAGATCGGCGCCGTCCAGGAGAAGGGCGGGGCGCTCGTCATCAGCGACGTGAACGGAAACGAAGTGGCGCTCGTCGATGAGGTGATCGTCGCGACCGGCGCTCGTCCCGAGTTGGAGCTGCTGCGCGAGATGCGGCTCGATCTCGACTCGGCGCTGGAGAGTCCGCGCGTGCTTGGGCCGCTGATCGATCCCAACGATCACAGTTGCGGATCGGTGCGACCGCACGGCGCATTCGAGCTGGAGCAGCCCGAGCGCGGCCTGTTCATCGTCGGCATGAAAAGCTACGGGCGCGCGCCGACCTTCCTGCTCGCCACCGGATACGAGCAGGTGCGGTCGGTCGCGGCGTACATCGCCGGCGACTACGCGGCTGCGCGCGAAGTACTGCTCGATCTGCCGGAGACCGGCGTGTGCAACGTGACACTCGGAGACAAAGACGCGTCCGCGGGATGCTGCGGCGCGGAAACAACGAAGGAGACAGCCATGGCCGAAGTGAGTGCAGTGCAGGAACCAGCGTCCGCGTGTTGCGGAGGCCCCGCCCCCAAAGAAGCGGATGCGTGCTGCGTAAAAGACGCCGACGCGAAGGCGGCCGGCGAATCGGGCTGCGGGTGCGGCACGGCGAAGCCGGTGACGAAGAGCGCACCCGCGGCCGCAGCGGCGTGCTGCGGGTCGTGACGCGATGACGAGTCGCCCGACAGTGCTGGCGTCGATCGTCCTGGCGCTGGCGCTGCTGGGCGACTCGCTCCTCTATGCAGTTCTTCCGCTGCACGCCGCGACGTTCGGCATTTCGCTCGCGTGGGTCGGCGTCCTGCTCTCCGCGAACCGCATCGTTCGTTTGTTTGTGTATCCGTTCCTTCCGCGCGTGGCGGCGACAGGATTGCGACGTTTCACCATCACGGCTGCGGCGATCGGCGCCATCTCGACGCTCGTGTTTGCGTTCGGACGCGGGGCATGGGTATTACTCGTGTCACGCCTCGCATGGGGCACCGTGTTCGGCGCGCTGTCGCTTTCAACGCTGGCGTATGCCACCGAGCGAAGCGAGGTCGCCGGAAGACGCGTGGGACTGTCCCTTTCGCTGCGCGAGCTCGGGCCGCTTTTCGCTCTGACGTTCGGAACCGCTGCCGCTGCCTTCAGCGTGCGTGCATCGCTCCTGATGCTCGGCGTGATGTCGTGCGTCGGTATCTTCGTCGCGCTGCTGCTGCCCGATATGAGGATGCCGAACGCGGAGAGATCAGGCAACGTAGTGCCACGTCGATGGACGGCACCGATGCTCAGCTTCGCCGCCGGCTTCGTGACGGATGGCGTCTTTCCGACGACCATTGGTCTACTCCTCGCACGATCGTCGGGCGTGGGCGCTGCGGTGATCGGCACGGGAATGCTGCTCGGGCTCAAGCGTCTGGCCGTCGTGCTTCTCGCGCCGATCGGCGGAAATGCGGCCGACCGATTCGGCGTCGGCGTCGTGACGACCGCAGGGCTCGCGATCGCAGCAGTGGGCGCCGTTGGGATCGGACTCGATCAGGCGATCGTTGGCGCGGTGTTGCTCAGTTGCGGAGCTGCGCTGACGACGACAACGATCCCGGCTGCAGCAGCGATAGGCCGCGGCGAGGAACGCGTCCGCTCACTCGCGCTCGTCGGAATGTCACGGGATGCCGGCGCGGCGCTTGGGCCGCTGCTGGCTCTGGGGTTGTTCGACGTGGTGGGAGCACCTGTGACCTACTGGATGGCAGCTCTCCTGTTAAGCGGATGCGCAGTGATGCCGATCGTTCCGATGATGCGTTCCGCAACATACGACGAGGTGCGGCGCGGCTCGCATAGAATGGCGCGCGATGGCGGTGGAGTCCGCCGATAACCGCTGACGATCCGCGTCGGCCAATGACTTCTGCGATGACTGTGCATTTGAAATGGTCGTGTCGCGGGAGAACGAGCGACACGCCCGAGAAAGTGAGGCGTTCGTGGCTCGCTTCCTTCTGATTTGTCTCGGCGGCGCGCTCGGCACCGGTGCGCGATACATGGTCGCCGTCTGGGTGGCGCGGACGGTCGGAACCGCGTTCCCCTACGGAACGCTGCTCATCAACGTGGCCGGCTCGTTTCTCCTCGGACTGTTGATGCAGCTCTCGCTCTCGACCCAAATGATCAGCGCCGACATGCGGTTGATCATCGGCACGGGGATTCTCGGCGGATTCACCACGTACTCGACGTTTAACTACGAAACGCTGGCGCTGCTGCATGAGGATGCGTGGGGAGTGGCACTCGCGAATGCAGCGGCAACGCTGATCGGCTGTCTGGTCGCGGGTGCATTCGGCATCGGCGTGGCTCGCGCGGTGGCGCAGTGAAGGAGTCTTCGATGAGAACGTTAACGGGCGAGCAAACGCTGGTGCGCATCTTCTTCGGCGAGTCGGACAAATGGCACCATCAGTCTCTGGAGGCAGCGCTCCTCGAGCGGTTGCGTCGCGAAGGATTCGCCGGCGCCACAGTTCTGCGTGGTGTCGCGGGATTCGGCGCGAATAGCGTGATTCACACAGCGCGTCTTCTCGATCTGTCGAGTGACCTGCCGGTGGTCATCGAGATCGTCGATTCGGACGAGCAGGTGCAAAGGCTTTTGCCGATCCTCGATGAGATGCTCGATGACGGGCTGGTCACGATGGAGAAGGTCCGCGTTTTGCGATATGCCGCGGCGCGCCAATAGAGCGGGACAGCGACAGAAAGCGATGCGCGCCGCTAAAGGCGGCGAGCGTGGTGTTTGGGATCATCCGCAAAGCAAGTGGTGAGGCACAGCCTCCTGGTTGCGCTGCTCCTTGCGCTCTCACTGTTGCATGCGAGGATCGTGATGTCTGCGATTCGGCTTCCGTCGGCATTGACGAAGACGTAGCGACTCACGACGCTACGTTCGCGCCACTCTTTCAACGCCTCGCGGCATAGCGTTGAGATCGGAACGACGGCCCACTTCTTGGTCTTCTTCATGAGCAGGCGAATGAACCCGCCGTCGAGATCTACCTGCGTCCACTCAAGGTTCAGAAGGTCCATCTTTCGCAGGCCCGTCTCGATCGCGACGACAAAAACGCGCTTCAGGCTGCGAAAGCGCTCAAAGCGCATCGTCGTGGACTCGCTGTCGGGATTCGGACCGAAGCCGAACCGACGCGGCGCATTGAAGTGGCACATCCTCGAACCGGATCTTCTCGGTCAGCGGTGAGGCGCCGATGAGCTGACGTTTCACTGCATGGTTCATGAGCGCTTTCATCGTCCGGGCGCAGTTGTTGACGTACGCGGGACTGCATTCGCCGAGCATCGTCGCCATGAAATCTTCGACGTCGCACGAACGAATGCTGTCGAGCGATCAGTCGTGTGAATGCGATGGTCCGGTAGATCGCGTAGGTCTTCTTCGCGCGCCGTGCACAGATCTTCTCCAGGTACTCGGTCACGAACGCGCCGAAGGTGATGACGGTTGGCCGCACCGTTGGTTCAGGCGCCGGCGCCTTGCCGCTGATCTCGTCGCGGAAGGCCTGCCACAGCCGGATGGCTTCTCGCGCGATTCGGCGTGCACCGTGCGCTCGCGCCGCAGCTTGCCGTTCGTCTTCGGGACGTAGAGGGAGAACTGGGCAACGTGCTTCTTGGGGTTGTAGTTCAAACCTGGAAATTGGCTGTGGCGGGAGGATTCGAACCTCCGACCAACGGATTAACAATCCGCCGCTCTACCAGCTGAGCTACACCACAGCAATGATCGGGAGGGAGGTGGATGGTCGCCGATCGGATGGTTATTTGTCAATCGCCGCCGGCGCTTCCGGCATACTCTCCCGCGCGATGAACAGGATCGAGGAGATGCTGGACGGGCTGCGGAAGGAAAGGGACCGTCTGGCGACGGAGCTGGCGGAAATCGAGCGGGCCATCGCGGCGTTAGAGGGGTCGGCGGCGGCCCAGGATGGGCGCGTGCCGAAGGCCGGGCCGTATACGGCCATGACGCTCTTTGAGGCAGCCGCGGCGTATCTCGCCGAGGCGGGGGAGCCGCGGACGACGCGCCAGATCGCGGACGCGCTCCTCCAGGGTGGATTCATCACGCGCTCGACCTACTTCGCGGGGATCGTCTCGACGATGCTCAACCGCAAGGAGTCGGCGCAGGAATTCGGGATTCGCAGGACCAGGGACCGGAAGCGTTGGCTCGTGGGCCGGTGAATGATCCACCCGTGCATTCGTTGATTCCACGCGTGGATATCTCATCTGCACGCGTGGAATCGACGAATCCACGCGTGGAATTGATGAATCCACGCGTGGAAAACGTGACCACACGCGTGGATTCATCGATTCCACTCATCCAATCCACAATTCCACGCGTGGAAAGCCGCTATCCACGAATACGCTCGCGGATCACACGGATGCGCTCCACGGCCTCGTCCATGTCCGCGTGGACGCACAGGGTGTCGAAATGCAGCGCAACGCGGGTCCCATCGCGCGCGACGACGATCCCCTCCTCCACCAGCATGACCGCCTGCTCCGCGGCCTCGGGGACGGTGAGGCAGGAGCCGGGGATTTTTCGCGCGACGAGGGATCCGTCGGGCTCGTAGCGGCGGTCGGCGAAGGCTTCGCGGATGACGGGCGTCCCGGCCTCGCGGGCGGCGGCGGCCATTTCGGAATGATCGGGCGCGACGAGGGCGAGCGCGGGATCGACGAGGCGCATGGCCTCGACGATGACCGCGGCCAGCGCGCGGTCCTTGTGGGCATCGTTGTAGAGGGCGCCGTGGGGCTTGACGTGGCGGACCTCGCCGAAGGCGCGGAGCGCGGAGATCTGGGCCACGAGCGAGGCACGCAATTCATCGGCAGGCATGGAGAGAGACTTGCGGCCGAAGTTCTCGCGGTCGGGATAGGACGGATGGGCGCCGAGGCGGACGCCGTGCTCTCGCGCGCGCTCGGCGGCCTCGCGCATCGACTGCTCGTCGCCGTAGTGGCCGCCGCAGGCGACGTTCGCGGAGCGGATGAGGGGCCAGATCCGGTCTTCGCCGGGCGAGCCTTCGCCCAGGTCCGCGGAGAGGTCGACGATCACAGCTCGGTTCCTTTCGTCTCCGGGAGGAGCCAGATCAGGATCGCCCCCAGGGCGAAAAAGGCGGCGTCGCAGGCGATGGAGAAGCCGAGGCCGTACTTGGTCGCCGCGGCGCCGATGGCGTACGGCGCGGCCGCGCCGGCGAGGCGGCCGGCGTTGTAGCAGAAGCCCTGCGCGCTGGCGCGGATGCGCGTGGGGAAGAGCTCCGCGAGCATGGCCCCGAACAGGGAGAAGTAGCCGTGGGCGAAGTAGCCGACGAGCGGGCCGACGAAGAGCAGGGTCATGGGCGAGCGCGCGCCGAAGGCGAAGATGGGAACGACGGCCGTCGCGCCGATCATGAAGAGCGTGAATGCAGGACGGCGGCCGATCCGGTCGGCGATCCAGCCGAAGCTGATGTAGCCGAGGAACGCGCCGAGCTGGAGGAGCATCAGCCAGGTCGCGGACTTGGTGATGGTCAGTCCCGCGCCGCCCTTCTCGACCGGGGAGGCGAGAAACGCGGGGAGCCACGAGGTCACGCCCCAGTAGGCCACGAGCACACACGCGGCGACGAGCGTGGCCAGGAGGGTGCGCCGGCGGAACTCGGCGGAGAAGATCTCGCTCCAGCGCGACTCGGTCCGCTCGCGCTCGCGCCAGAGCGGCGGCTCTTCGACCGTGCGGCGGATGATGAAGGCGGCGACGGCCGGAGTCGCGCCGACCAGGAAGAGCACGCGCCAGCCGAAGCGCTCGAGGAGCAGCGCCGACAGGCCGTAGGCGATGACCGCGCCGATGGCCCACCCGGACTGCATGATGCCCATGGCCTTGGCGCGATGCTTGGCCGGCCAGGTCTCGGCCACGAGCACGGAGCCGCACGACCACTCCCCGCCCATGCCCAGGCCCACCAGGATGCGCCAGGCGATGAGATGCCAGAGCTCCGTCGCCGTGGCCAGCCCGGCCGTCGCGACGGAGTAGAGAAGGATGCTCCAGGTCATGGCCTTGACCCGGCCGATGCGGTCGGCCAGGCGTCCGAAGACGATCCCGCCGACCGCGGCGGCGAAGAGCGTCGCCGACAGCGGAAGGGCGACTTCTCTCGAAGTGAGGCCGAGCTCCTTCTGGATGGGAACGACGGCGATGGTGAACAGGAGCACGTCCATCGCGTCGAGCATCCACCCGAGCTGCGCGGCGAAGAGGGCCCGCCACGCGCGGCGGTCGACGTCGGCGAACATGCGCCGGGATTATGAACGAATCAGAAGCAGCTCTTGGTCCGTCCTTCTCCCTGGTTAGCGTCGTCCCACACCCGGAAGTCGACCGTGTACGGGCCGTCGTATTTGTAGGTATAGGTGAACGAGCCGCAGGTCGTGTGTGTGACCGGCCGGTTCCAGTTGTCGTAGTCGATGATCCAGGTGCACCGCGTCACGGCGAAGTCGTCGCTGGTGGTGGTGAAGGTGCAGGTGCGCGTGCCGTTGCAACTGCAGACGAAGTCGCCGGTGGGAGGGTTGTCGATCTCCATGCCGCCGGGCGTGACGAAGAGCAGGCGGTTGGGCGAGGTGCCGGTGAGACGGCTGGAGGTGGCGTTGTTGAGAAGATGGCTTGTCACCGTGGCCGGCGACGCGGCAGTGTTGGTCTCGAGATAGAGCGCAGCCGCGCCGGAGACGAGGGGCGCGGAGGCGGACGTGCCGTCGAAGGGGCCGGGCAGGCCCTTGCCGGGAGCGAAGAGATCGACGCATGTCCCGGTGTTGCTCGACTCGGTGGAGGAGAAGATCGCCCGGGCGTCGTTGATATCCGATGCACCGACGGTGATGGACTGCGGCACCTTCGCCGGCGAGACCGTACAGGCGTCGCCGCCGCTGTTCCCCGCCGCCGTGACGACGGTGACGCCGGCGTTGTACATCCCGAGCATGGCGCTGTCGTACGCCGACGAGTTGGGATAGCCGAAGCTGAGGTTGGCCACCGCCGGGCGGACGCGGTTCTGGGCCACCCAGTTCATGCCGGTGATGACGTCGGAGTCGATGAGATAGCAGGCGCCGGTGCTGAAGAGCTTCGGGCCGCCCGGACGGCTTCCGTCACCCGACCCGCCTCAGCCGCAGATCGATCCGATCCGCACGTTGTACAGCTTCGCGCCCTTGGCCACGCCGGACGTCGCGCCGCCAGCCAGCTTGGCCACCTTCGTCCCGTGGCCGTTGCAATCGGCGAAGCGCGGAGCCCCGGCCTCGTCGGTGATGGCCGTAAAGGCGTCGACCTTGCGCGTGCCGAATTCCGCGTCGTTGCTGATGCCGGTGTCGAGGATGTAGACGTTCACTCCCACGCCGGTGGTGTTGTAGGTGAAGTAATTGTTCATCGGCCGGTCCAGCTCGGCCATGCGGTCGAGGCCCCAGTGCGGAACGGACTGCGTGGCGAACAGCTCGCCGCCGTAGGCATCCTGTTCGACGGTGAGCACGCGCGGGTCGCGCGCCAGCTCGCGCGCGGCGGCCTCGTCGCCGAGGAACACGAAGCCCTGGAGGGCGTGCTCCCAGATCTTCTCGACGCCTCCGCGGTGGGCGATCGAGAGACGGTGGGCCTGTTCGGCGACGGACATGCCCGGCACGGCCTGCGCGCCGAGCGGCGTCACGGCGTCGGACCTGAGCTGCACTATGTAGCGGCCGGGAATGGCCCGCTTCGGAATTCTGAAATCGCCGGCCATGGCCGGCACGGCCACGAGGAGAAGTGCGAAAGCGGCGGTGAGGGAGCTGCTCTGTCTGCGGTTCATCGCGCAGACGGTAGAGATGCGCGCAGGGGCGGTCGAAGGAATTGTGATGATCCGGTCGCGCCAACGCGTGACGGTCTGCCATCGGACGTCAGCCGCACACGGCGGTCAACGTCGGCGAACATGTGCCGGTTATGGCGCGAACGGAGCCGTCGACGAGAAGGACGGAGGGGACGGCGCGGAAATCCTGCATGAATCGTCCGTCCAACGGGTAGGGAAAGTCTTCGCTGTGCAACTCCTGTGATGGGTCATCATCCAAACGGTGGAGGTTCATCTGTTGCGGGACGGACGAAAAGTCGTGTTCCTTCTCCACGGCGTCGACCCCGATCTCGACGAGCGGGGGGTGCCTGCCTGGTACGCGCCGGTGCGGCGCGAGCTGGAGGCGTTCTACGATGTGGTGGAGCTCCGCTACAGGCGGTATGACCGGTTCGGCAAGGTCCTCCTGACGACGTTCGGTGGCGCACCGATCGCGGCGATTCTCATCGCGGCCTTCCTGCTCTTGCTCGGCCGCACTTCCGTGGTGGCCGTTGCCTCTGCAATTGCGGTTTTGCTGATTGGATGTCTCGCCTGCGCGGTGGAGCTCTTCCGGCGCAATGCATCGAGCCGTGAGGTCGCCGGTCAGTTGGGCAACGGCGCAGCGAGAAGAGAGAATCATCTGATAGCCCACAGCTTCGGGACGTTCCTGTTTCCGCGGGCGGCTCGGCGCGCACCCGTTCCGCTGCAGCACGTCATCCTGACTGGCTGCGTGCTCTCACGACGGTTCGACTGGGAAGCGTTCTGGCACCATCGCGGAGACGGCGTGCGCCTGTTTCAGCACGTTCGCAACGAGTGCAGCACCGGCGACCGCATCGCCCGATGGGCCGGTCTGGCCACGCTCCTGACCGGCCTCGGAGATGCAGGGGCGCGAGGGTTCCTATCTTCGGACCGACCCGGTGCGCCATCGGTGCACAACGTCAACGGCCCGTGGGGACCATGCCGCGCGGCTTCCGCGGCCTGTCGCAAACCGCCGGTGATTCACAATCTGGTCCTCCATGCTTATGGCCATGACGGCGTATTTTTGTCCGGAGTGCACGCCCGCAATCTGTGGCTACCCACGTTCTGGTCGTATGATCCGCTCGCCTTCAGCGAATTCGTGATCCGATGCGGAGAGATTCTGGAGCAGCAGGAGCAGCACTATTCGGTGCGAGAAATGTACGACGCGCTGGCTGACGAGCCTTTCCCGTGGTTTTCGATGGACTCCTCCGCGCCAAAGTCGATCCGCGCGGTCGTAGAAGGCGAAGCCGGCGCGAGAGGTCTCGCCGTCACCCCGGATCGACTTGCGCTGATCACCCAACGCACGTGCGAGTCGATGGTGGTGGCTTGGCAGCAGCCGGACATCGAAGGACGAATGCTGGCCTACCCGCGTCAGGCCCTCGGCTGGTCCATGAAGAAGGTTCTGGAATTTTGATGGGCGAATCCGGCGGCGACGACCTCGAGGAGGCGCTCGCCCGTCTGGCCGAATTCCCTGGCGACCAAGAGGCGTGGGCGACGATCTACCGCCGGACGGCACCGTTCATTTTGTCGATCACGTTTCGGATGATGCAGGACTTTAGCGCGGCGGAAGACGTGGCCCAGGAAACGTTCCTCCGCGTCGCCCACTATTATCCGTTCCACCGCCGTTTCGAGCCGAAGATCTTCAAGATCTACATCGCCCAGATCGCGCGGAACGCGGCGCTTGACGCCCGGCGCAAGCACGCACGGGTGCCCCAGACCGGGTTGGAAGAGGCGACGGAAAGGGCCGATCCCGGTCCCGAGCCGGGGGCGGAGGCGCAGGTGGCCAGTACCTTGGCCTGGCTTGAGCAGCGGTTGACGGCTCAGGAGGCCGAGCTGTTCCGCCAGCTCATCGCCGAGGTGCCGCGGCCTCTGTCGGAGATTGCCGATGGGCTCGGCGTTTCCTACAATGCGGCCGGGGTGCGCCTGCATCGGCTTCGGAGGCGGATTGGCAAACTCCTCGGTATCCGAGTAAAGTCATGACAGCCGCGGCTGTTTTGTATGGTAAGACGCCTCCCCAGGGGTCCTCGTCTCAAACATTTTTTCGAAACCCTGCGTAAAACCAGGTTGTTGGCCCGGGTTTGGTAGGTCTCAGGAGGTGTGACGTGATGATGAGTGACGCTGAAAAGGTGTCCGACATTCTGGCCCGTCTGCAGGCCGTCGACCGGATGGTGCTTCCGCAGCGCATTCACGATTTCGCGAATGCCTCCGCCGCCGAGCTCACCCCGGAGTGCATCGAGCCCTACGAGCTGGCAGAGGTCGGGCGCTTCCACGAGCTGCCTCCGGCGCGCCAGAAGCACGTCCTCTCCTGCACGCTTTGCGCGCTGGTCGTGGGCGTTGAAAGGACAGGCACGCCCGGCATCGCCGCCTCGGAGAACGTCGCCGCAACCGCAGCGGTCGCGCGCACTGCAGCGCGCCGGCCCTGGACCATCGCCGCCATTGTAGCTGCCATCGCCGTCGGTATCGCGACCGTCTTCGCCACGGGCGTGAAGTTGTTTGATCGCCTCAGCCTGCGAGTCGTCGCGCGCCGGTAATCCCCTCACTCGCGATACCTGACCTCTCCAATCCGCATCGAGTGCAGCCTCGGCTGCGACTCCTCTGTTCGCCGAATTGTGACGGTCTGCTCCGTAAAGACTGACGCTCCCTCAAAGTTTTTGAATGTATAGCCGCGGACGGTCGACGCAGACGCGCGCCGCCGCCAGCTATCGAACTCTCACGCGATCCGGTTGGACGTTCGGAGTCGCTGATTCGAGACCCTGGGAAGCTCGTTCGGCGCTCTATCCGTGAGCCTCTCGCGTCGAGCCCATTTGATCGAAGCCATGGGAGACGTGTGTCTGCAGGAGGCCGCAATGAAAGTTCCGGACGAGAACGCCGCACCGGACGTCCTTGAGTCAGCTGCAAGCGAAGGGAAATGGGACATGGTCATACCAGAGCGATACAAGACGCAGCGTAATCAATCGCGAATCTTCACCTTCACCTGCGAACGCCTGGCCGCGCGATTGCCCGGCCAGGGCATCGATCGCGCGCGACTGGCGGACTACATTGAGTACGCGCTCGAGCTGATCGAGCGTTCGGTCCGCACCGACGCGCGGCGTCGACCTCCGAAGGATCAGTGGTCCCGGCCGATCGTGGCCGTGCTCGAAACGGCCTACCTGCTCGATCGCGAGGAACTGCGTCTCAAATTCCTGAGCGCCGCCAAGCTCGGAGCCCAGCTGATCCCGTGGCTGGACGAGGAAGACCTCCGGTCGTCGGCGACCAGTCGCGTGCTGGCCTACGCGGCGAATCCGATCAATCCGCCGCTTCGGAGAGTGGAGGGGCTGTTTTTCACGGCGGCCCGCAATCTCTTCCGCGACCTGTTGCGCAAGGAACGGCGCGAGCAGGAAGCGGCCAGGGAGATGATTCGGCGCGCCGCCTTGCGCGAGCGCGAGGGCGAGCAGGAAGAGGCGCGGCCGGAGCTGCAATTCCCGCCGGACGAGGTTCGCCGCGCCCTGATCCCCTTCAGTCTCAACAAACTTCGCCAGCAGAGGCGTAGCCGGCGCACGCGTCGCCAAGCCGCACAGCGCGTGCGCGGATTCGCCATGACCGTGACGATGATGATCCCCCAGCCGCAGCTGTCGCGGGACGAGTGTCGGCTCATGGCCATCCGGCGCGCCGCCGCGATCAACCACCGCACCGGAAAAACGGCCGTTCTCGTTCCGCCGCGGGCGACGTTCTACGCCTGGCTGGACGAATTGAACGCGCGCGTCAAGCGCGCGCACGGGGTGGCGTGAGAACGTGACCGAGTTCGGGAGAGAACCGCCGATTCCGCGTCTATAGAACAAATGAACCAACAGGTAATCCTCCAAGCAACACCTCGAAAGGAAATCTTATGTGTCCCGACGAATACCGGTCCGTGGCTGCCCAGCGAATGATCAAGTGTCAGGCCCTGATGCAGATCGTAGCATCGGGCGAGAACGCCTTGATGGCGGACGTAGACTCCGAGCTCGAGCCGCTGATGCCGTTCGCAATGTCCCTCGTCGACGAGAACGGGAAAGAGCCCCCAGACGGCCAATGGCCCGACTTCCTCGTCTACGTCGCCACGTCCATCTACCGGCTCACTCGTCCGGCCCTGCGCCAGCGGTTCATCGTCGCCGTGCATCACGGCCTGTTTGCGTCCACCACCAACAACAACGTACCCATCGATGAGGAGGACTTATGGAGCATGTCACTGGCCACGGTCATGAAGCGCATCGCCGATCCCACACGCGAGCCTGTTCGGGAGCCGGACAAATTCCTCTTCAAAACGGCGAAAAACATTTTTCAGAATGAGATCCGGAGGTTGAACCACGAACGCTCCGTAACCCAGGAGCTCATGGAGCGCTCCGCGCGCCGCGAACGGCGAAAGGAGTGGCTGCGCGCGCGCGGAATCGAGGACCTCGCGGTGGAGCTCGAAGAAGAACTGCCGCTGTTCGTAAACGACAAACTGAAACAGCAAACACGCAGTAAACGGACTCGTGCGGTCGCGGAGGCGAGGATCAAGGGATTCGCCATGGTCATCGAGATGGTCATGCAGCATCCCGAGCGCTCGCTTGACGCCTGCCGCATTCGAGTGGAAAGGATCGCCGACAGAATCAACCGTTACGCTCCGACGACGTTCGCCATCGTTCCCGGGCGTTCTACGTTCTTCCGTTGGACGAACGAGCTCGTAGGCCGGATCCGATCGCGGGCCGAGCGGCGCGTCGTGTTCCCGTTTACCGAGCGAGCGGCAGGCTTCTGATCATCGACGATGAAAAAACATGAATAAAGACGACAATCGACACCATTGCCACCACCTCCCCAAATTTGCGCCGTCCAAAGCCGTTGGCCCCAATGAATTCGAACATGCCCTGGAGTGCAACGACTGTTGGGCGGCGCTCATCCGATGGATGGATGCGGAGGTGATCAACCTCCCGGAATCCGCCGACATCCGCGGCCGCGCCAAGCGCCTCGCCGGTGTCGCGGAGATCATGGCCACCATGGCCGCCGGAACCGGCCCGCTCGAAGGCGAGGAGGCCATCGCGAACGAAGTGTTCGACGACGCCACCCTCGACGACGTGCTCGAGGCCACGCAACACGAATCGAGACTGGTTCGCGGCCCCTGGCCTTCTCCTCGGACCCGCTCTCGCAGAAAGGAGACCCCATGCGCAAATGGAAAAATTGCCAGCTCGTCCTCGCCGGAATCCCTGGAGGGATGCACGACCGAAACATCCACCGAGGAGCGCAGCGAAGAGGGTGTTTGTCGGCGACGACGAATGAACGAATGCGAGCCACCACGAACAATGGCCCAGGCTGCTCATGCTGTGGGCCCTGTGAGTGTGGCGCTGCCAAACGGTGCAATTGAGGCGATCAGGACCATCGTCAGCACCCTCGGGCTCGAAAAGATCGCCGCCGGCCTGTCCACGACCACAGCCGAGACGAACGTCTGCATGGCCGTCACCAGCCACAGCACGGCCCGCCTGTGCGAAAGCTGCGCGCTCCGGGGACAATGCCGGCTCGCCTCGGTCCCTCACCTGGGCGTGAGCTTCTGTGTCCCGCTCAGCGACGGTCACTTCGCGGAGCAATCAGTCCATTGATTCGAAGAGATAGACTGCCGGTCCTAAGGGCCGGCAGTCTGCCGCGCTATCCCTTCACGCGCTGCAGGAGAAACGTCTCCATCCCCACGTCCACCGGCAGCCCGCCCGACTTGCGCTTGACGTCGAGGTCGGCGACGTCGGCGAGGGCGCGGAAGAGATCCGCCTCGCTGAAGGTGCGCGCGGCTTCCCACTTCTTGTGCAGGGGGAAGGGGTGGGGGCGCTGGCGCACGAGGCCGTGCTGTTTGAGGTAGTCGCCGAGCTTGTCGGCGATGGCGTCCTTGAAGCGGTTGTACGGCATGGAGGCCTTGAGATTGACGTTCTGCATGCGCGCCCAGGAGTGGATGCCGATCATCTGGCGGATCTCTTCGGCCAGGGGAAAGAGGAAGCGGCCGTAGTGGATCTCCGCCGATGCCTTCGCGTCTTCGCGGCGGGCCTGGGCGACGAGGTCGCGCAGCTTCGCCACGGCCTCGATGATCTTCCCCTCGGTGAAGAGCGATCCGAGCTCGTAGCGCGCGCCGCCTTCGATGGCGGAGATCTCGCGCTCGACCATGTCCGCGGTGATGCGCCCGCCGCTGCCCGCCAGCGTGGCCAGGCGCTCGGCCTCGGAGACGGCCAGGCGGAGGTCGGGGACGTCGCGCGAGAACTTGTCGGCGAGCATGCGCTCGATGCCGAGGCGCTGGCGCAGGCGAGCGACGGCATTCGCGTCGAACTTCACGCCGGCCTCGGAGGCCACCTGGGCGATGGCCTGCTCGAGCGCGGCGGCGAAGCCCTCGCGGGTGAGATCGGCGACGACGACCGCGCCCTGCTTGTCGATCAGCTCCGTCGTGGCGGAGTCGCGCGGCACCTCGCCGGTGCGCATGAGGAGGATCGTGCCGGGCGCGCCGCCTCGGGCGATCGCTTCCATCAGCAGCGCGGCGTCATCCTCGCCGCGGCCGGCTTTCTTGCCGGTGGCGCGGCAGAAGGCGAGCATGTCCGCGAGCGTGCTGTCGGCGACGCCGAGGGCGTCGGCGATGGCGCGGTCGGTCATGTCCAGGTCAGCGCCGGCGAGGCCGAGGACGTGGAGAAGCTTGGCCGCGGCGGAGGCGCGCTTGCGGTCGGTCTTGGCGCTCTTCCAGTCGGCGACGGCCTTCTCGTACAGCGAAGCGATCTCCTTCGCCGACACGAAGGCGTTGACCTCGGGGACGATGACGAGGCGCGCCCCGCCGAAGAGGGACATGGTGCGGTAGGAGTCGAGGATGGCGCCGAGGTCGGCGCCGGGCTCGTAGGTCTCGACGTTGATCGAGGGAGTCCTGGCGACGATGGCGTCGCGGATGTCGTGGAAGGCGCGCTCGGAGAGGAAGTCGGACGAGCCGCCGACGAGAAGGACGCGCGGAGGAGTGCCCTTTTCGATTTGGGCGAGGATCGAAGTCAGCGGCTTCGGCATGGAGCGGATGAAGGCAGAAGGCAGAAGGCAAAAGGCAAAAGGCAGAAATGATCCGCCGCCGTTCTGCCCTCTGCCTTCTGCCTTCTGCCTTCTGCCTTCATATTGAAAAGGAGCGCCGAAGCGCTCCTCCTGCAAATCGGCGCACCGGCGATGGTGCTACGACAGCATCCCCTTCTCCTGGAGCTCCTGGCAGTCGATGCAGAAGGGCGTCCAGGGGACGGCCTGGAGGCGCTTTTCGCCGATCTCGGCGCCGCAGTTGGTGCAGGTGCCGTAGGAGCCGTCCTTGATGCGGTTGAAGGCCTCTTCGATGAGCATGAGCAGGTTGCGCTCGCCGTCGGAGAGGGAGAAGTTGAGCTCCTTGGAGTAGGCGCTGGCGGCCTTGTCGGCCAAGTCCTGGATCCCGTCGTCGGGGGAGGCATTGCCGGCAGCCTTGTCGCGCTGATAGGAGTCGACCAGCTCGCGCTGCTTGGCGCGGAGGGCGTCCTCATGAAGCTGGTAAGGGTTGACTTTCGCTTTCGTTCTGGCCATTCGAGCCTCTTCGCCCCGCGCTTCGCCGGGGCTATTTGTGGTACGAGATGTTGCGCATCAACGTGCAGGCGCGATAGATCTGTTCCAGTAGGACCGCGCGAGCGAGCTGGTGCGGCAGGGTCATGGGGGACAGACTCAGGAGCTTGTCCGCCCGCTGGCGCACGGTGTCGTCGAATCCGACGTCCCCACCTACTATAAAATTGACGCCGTGCGGGCTGTCGATGGTGAGCCTCTCCACCCATCGTGCAAACTTCAAAGAATCAAGGAGTTGCCCGCGTTCATCGAGGACAACCACATACCCTTTGTCGGGTATCGCGGCGACCAGCCGCGCGGATTGAGCGCGCATGATAGCCACATCGCTCTGACGTTGTCTACCGCGCTCCGGTGCCACTTCCGCAACCTCGATCGGGAAGAAGTGCTTGATCCGATTGAGGTAACGCTCGGCCACGGCGGCGAGCTCGACGTCGGCATGGGAACCGGCCCAGATAAATCGAAATTTCATAAACAGTGGCCAGTAGCCGGTAGCCAGTCGCCAGGGAAAACCGGGCTACTGGGAACTGGCTACTGGCTACTCCAATCCGTATTTGCGGCGCTTCTCCAAGAGCGTCTTCCGATTGATGCCGAGGATCTCCGCGGCGCGCGAGTAGTTCGAGCGGGTGATGCGGAGGACTTCGCGGATGTAGTGGGACTCGAGCTCGTCGAGGGTCCAGGCGCCGCGGGCGGCGGTGGCGATGAGGTTCTCTCCAAGGGGTAGAGCGGCGGCGGTGATGCGGTCGCCGTCCCCTAAGAGCGACGCCCGCTCGATGACGTTGCGCAGCTCGCGGACGTTGCCGGGCCAGGGATAGCTACGGAGCACGCGCTCGGCGCCGGCGTCGAGGCGCTGGCCCTTCTTCAGAAACTGTTTCGCCAGGGGGACGATGTCCTCGGGGCGCTCGCGCAGCGGCGGAAGGGTCAGGGTGACGACGTTGACGCGGTAGTAGAAGTCGCGGCGCAGAGCAGAGACGTCGGCGTTGGACGAGGAGACGATGCGCGCCTCGAAGGGCACGCTCGCGCCGCCGCCGAGGCGGGTGAAGCGGCGCTCCTCGATCACGCGCAGGAGCTTGGCCTGGAGCTGGGGGGTGAGCGCGGAGATCTCGTCGAAGTAGACCGTGCCGCGGCGCGCGGTCTCGAGCTTGCCGAGCTTGCGGGCGTGGGCGTCGGTGAAGGTGCCGCGCTCGTGGCCGAAGAGCTCACTCTCGAAGAGGTCCGCGGGAATGGTCGCGCACTCGATGTGCACGAACGGCTCTTCGCGGCGGCTGCCGGAGGCGTGAATGGCCCCGGCCAGGAAGTCCTTGCCGGTTCCGGACTCGCCGAGGATCAGGATGGGGACGTCGCGGTCGAGGACCTTCTCGACCGTCTCCAGCACGTTGCGCATCGCAGCACTGCGCGTGCGAAAGCGGTCGCGGAGGCGAGGCTCACGACGTCTTCTTGAGAGCACCGCGTTGCTGCGCTTCTTCGGTGAAGTCGGCGGTCACGTTCGGCGCATCGCCCCAGAGGCGCTCCAGTCCATAGAACCGCCGCACGTCCTCGGTGAAGATGTGGACGATGAAGTCGCCGAAGTCGAGGAGGACCCAGCGGCCGGGGGTGCTCCCCTCCACGAGCAGCGGCTTCACGTTCATCTCCTTTTTCAGCTTCTCCAGGATGGCGTCGGCGATGGCCTGGGCCTGACGCTCGTTCGAGGCGGAGGTGAGAACGAAGTAGTCGGCGATCGAGGTGAGGTCGCCGACGGCCAGCACGTCGAGATCGAATGCCTTCTTGTCCAGGGCCGCGGCCACTGCCAGGCGAACGCGGCTTTCAATGGAATCGTTCACGATTGGCCCTTTCGATAGAGTCCGTAGTGATGAATGTAATGCGAGACGCGCGCGTCCACCAGATGGTCGATGGGCTGACCGTCGCGGATGCGCAGGCGGATCTCGGTCGAGGAGACGGGGATGGTGGCGTTCTCGGCGAAGACGATGGCGCCGTGAGTGGAGCGCCGGGAGGCCGTGGAGAGGCGCGCTCTCAGCGCGCCGGGAAGATCGGCGGGCTGAGAGCCCGCCGCTCCACGCGTCAACACGACGAAGTTCGCGAGATCGAAGATGCGATCGATGGACTTCCACTCCAGAAGGGACTCGAGGTTGTCGTCGCCGATGACCCAGTCGAGGGTGGCGCCGGGATGCTCGCTCCGCAGCTGCTGCAGGGTGTCGACCGTGTAGGAGATCGCGGCGCGCTCCAGCTCCTGCGGAGAGACGAAGACGTCCTCGTGATTCTCGGTGGCCAGGATGGCCATGGCGAAGCGGTGATAGCCGGAGGCGGTGTCGCGCTCCTGCTTGAAGGGATTGACGAAGGCGGGGATGTAGAGGATCCGGTTCCAGCCCAACCCATCGCGGACGGCGAGGACCGGGTCGAGGTGGCCGCGATGGAAGGGATCGAAGGTACCGCCGCAGATTCCGATTCTCATGCTGTTTCGCGGGCGGCGCTCTCGCGCACGAACCGGGCGAGCAGGCGGACCAGCTCGCGCACGCCGTCGCCGACGACGGCGGAGATCTCGTGATACGGGTAGCCGTGCTTCGCCGCGTAGGCGCGCAGCTTCTCGGAGTTGCCCGGCACGGCGGAGTCGAGCTTCGAGCCGACGACGATGCGCGGCTTCTGGGCCAGGGTCTCCGAGTACATGGCCAGCTCGCGGGCGATCACCTCCGCATCCTCGTCGGGCGTTTCGTTCGCGGAGAGGTCGACCAGATGCACGAGCACGGAGGTGCGCTCGACGTGGCGGAGGAACTGGTCGCCGAGGCCGTGGCCTTCGTGGGCGCCCTCGATGAGGCCGGGGATGTCGGCGACGACGAAGGTCTGCAGGTCGTCGGCGCTGACCACGCCGAGGTTGGGCACGAGGGTGGTGAAGGGATAGTCGGCGATCTTCGGCTTGGCCGCGCTGATGACGGAGATGAGCGTGGACTTGCCGGCGTTGGGGAGGCCGACCAGGCCGACGTCGGCGATGAGCTTGAGCTCGATGAAGAGCTCGCGCTCCTCGCCCACGCTCCCGTCCTGGGCGAAGCGCGGCGCCTGACGGGTGGCGGTGGCGAAGTGCTGGTTGCCCCACCCGCCGCGCCCGCCCTTGGCCACGAGCACGCGCTCGCCGTCGTGGGCGAGGTCGGCGATCACTTCGCTGGTGGCCTTGTCGCGCACCACGGACCCGATCGGCAGCTCGATGACCACGTCTTCGGCATCATGGCCGGAGCAGTTCGAGCCCATGCCGTGCTGGCCGCGACCGGCCTTCCACTCGCGCTGAAACTGCAGGTGGTAGAGCGTGTTCAGGCGCTTGGAGGCGACGATGTACACCGATCCGCCCTGGCCGCCGTCGCCGCCGGACGGGCCACCCTTGGGAACGAATTTCTCGCGGCGGAAGGCGACGCATCCGTTCCCGCCGTCGCCGGCTTTGACGCGGATGGAGGCCTGGTCGATGAACATCATCTACTTCTCAGTGCTAGGGATGTACCACAGAAAACAAAACGGCGGGCTAAAGCCCGCCGCTCCACGATTGCGTCGAAATGGGTTACTCGGCTGGCGTGACGGTCACGTAGCGGCCGCGCTCGCCTTTGTCGTGGAAGCTCACCACGCCGTCGATCTTGGCGAAGAGCGTGTGATCGCGACCCATGCCGACGTTCACGCCCGGGTAGAACTTCGTGCCGCGCTGGCGGACGATGATCGAGCCGCCGGTGACGAACTGGCCGGCGAAGCGCTTCACGCCGAGCATCTTCGGCTGAGAGTCGCGGCCGTTGCGCGAAGAGCCCTGTCCCTTTTTATGTGCCATTGGATCCCCCTCAGACGTTGATGCTGTCGATGCGCACTTCCACGACGTCCTGGCGGTGGCCGTGGGTCCGCTTGGTGTGGTTCTTCCGGCGCTTCTTCTTGAAAACGATGATCTTGTCGCCGCGGGTCTCGCGGACAACGGTAGCCACCACGGACGCGCCGGAGACGGTCGGGGTGCCGACCTTGGGCTCGTCGCCGCCGACCATCAGCACTTCGTTGAACGTGACCTTGTCGGACTCGGCAGTGCCGAGGGCGTCACGCTCGACCTGAAGGCGATCTCCTTCGGCGACGCGGTACTGCTTTCCACCGGAACGAATGATGGCGTACACAGATCCTCCAAGAAAAGCGCTGCTAAATAACACGCCGGACGGGTGATAGTCAACGGCGCGGACCGGGTTCAACTCGTTGAAGGGGCAGCGAATTCCCGGTTTAGGAGTGCGGTAGCGAAGCTACCGCTTTGGGATTCGGATAGAAAAGCGGTGGCTGCGCCACCGCACTCCTAAAAGGAGCGGCGGGCGTGAGGCCCGCCGCTCCCGGGAGGAATTAGAACCGGAAACGGGCGCCGAGCTGGGCCAGGCGCTGCTCGCCCTGGCCGGTGTCGCCGGCGAAGACCGTCGGCTGGTACTGGCCGGAGGAGTCGCGGACGAAGCGGGTGCCGTTCTTGGAGTTGAGGAGGTTGAAGATCTCGCCGATGAGCTCGACGCCGTACTTGCCGCCGAACCGGAACTCCTTGGCGAGGCGCACGTCGATCTGCGAGAAGCTGTCGCCGCGCTCGGTGTTCACGTGGTCGACGCCGGCGGCGAGGACGTTCGGGTAGCCGAAGTGCGTCGCGGACGGGTCGAACTTCGTGAACGGAAGCGCGGAGCGATAGCGCAGGATGCCGGAGATGTTGATGTCGAAGGGCGCGCGGTAGAGGCCGCTCAGGGTGACGCGGTGACGGGCGTCGGTGAAGAGCGGGCCGAAGTTCTCGTCCGCGTACGGATCGAGCGGGTTGACCGGGGTGTTCAGCTGGGCATCGGCCTGGGAACCGCCGTCCCACAGACGGAACTCATCGGCGCCCGTGAGCACGTTCCCTTCGGCCTCGGACCAAGTGTAGAAGCCCTGGGCTTCGAAGCGCGTGGAGCGTGCGCGGAAGCCGACGTTGAAGCCCTTGTACTCGGCCGAGCCGTCACCCACCCACACGCGGACGTTGCCCGAGGAGCCGGCGCCGAGGATGCGGGTCGCGCCGATCTGCGGGTTCCCGCGGAAGCGGAAGGGGATGTTCTCGTAGTCGATGTGCACGGCCTCGAAGTTCAGGCCGAGCCAGTTGTTCACTTCCCAGGAGTAGCCGAGGGAGAGCTGTTCCGACTCCGGAGACTCGAACGACTTCTGGGCGATGTTGTTCGGCAGGATGGCCCCGCCGCCCTGGTTGGGAGGCAGCGGCTGGCCCGGGCGGAAGAACGAGCCGTCCGGGTTGCGGATGCCGTTCGGATCCTCGTGCGAGTAGACGATGCCGTAGGTGGACTGCACCGCGGCCGCCGGGAAGAGGATCGTGGCGTTGGTGTACGGGAAGTCGTAGTAGATGCCGTAGCCGCCGCGGAGGACGTGCTTGCCGTTGGCCTGCAGGTCGTAGGTGAAGCCGAGGCGCGGGCCCCAGTTGTTGTCGTCATCGTCGAGCTGGTCGGCCTTTCCTTCGGCGAACGGCCGGAGGTAGGCGATCTCCGGATGGGCCGCCGCGGCCGCCTTGTACAGCGGCAGGAGCGGATTGGTCCGCTGATCGAGATCGAAGCCCGTCCACTTGTCGTAGCGGATGCCGGCGTTCAGCTTGAACTGATCGGTGATGCCGATGTCGTCCTGGAAGTAGAAGTTGTACTGATCGACGGGAGTGTGATCGCCGAAGAACCCGCCGAAGATGGTGATCGCGGCGACCGGGGAGTCGGCGCGGTCCTCGAGCATGTCGTAGCGGCCGGTGGTGCCGGTGGTGAAGTCGCCGCCGAGAATCGGCTCGTGAATGTAATTGAGGCCGGTCTTGAAGTCGTGGCGGCGGCCCATGAAGGTCGACGACCAGCTGAAGTCATCCTTGAACTGCGACTTCTCCTGGATGGTGGTCTGCGGGGTGTTGACGTTCTGGCCGGACTGGACGCCGGAGGGGAAGTAGAAGTTCGGATCGTCCGAGTCGGCGGTGATGCCGTTCTCGAAGCGGGTCCACTGGTAGACGAACTCGTTCAGCTTGTCGCCGCCGATGGTCCAGGTGTGGCTGGCCAGCGCGGACTTGTAGTCGTTCGAGATCGTGCCCCAGCCGGTCGGGGCGATGTAGGGGAAGGCGGCGTACTTGTCGCTGTTCTTCTGGAAGCCGTAGCGGACCGAGATGAGCTGCTTGGCGGTGGCGTTGAGGGTGGCCTTGACGGTGCCCAGCTCGTCCTCGAACGGCACGCTCGCCGACGTTCCGTCCAGGCTCGGGAAGATCCCGCCGGTGTCGAAGGTGGTGGTGGTGTCGCGGTCGGTCTTCTCGTAGGTGCCGAAGAAGTGGGCCTTGTCGCGGATGATCGGACCGCCGAGGGAGGCGCCGTACTGCTTGCGCTCGTAGTCGCCCTTGGGGGCGTCGTTGAGCCTTTCGGTCTCGGTCTTCTCGTTGAGACCCTTGTCGCGGAAGAAGCCGTAGACGCTACCGGAGAAGTCGTTCGTGCCGGTCTTGGTGACGACGCTCAGGACGCCGCCGGACGAACGGCCGTACTCGGCCTTGTACTGCATCGTCTGGATCTTGAACTCCTGCACGGCCTCGAGGTTGAAGTTCTGCAGGGCGCCGCCGATCGTGTCGTCGGTGTTGTCGCCGCCATCGATCAGGTAGTTCACGTTGCGGCCGCTGCCGCCGTTGAGGGCCACGGTCAGCTGGCCCGGCTTGGTCGGGTCGGCGTTGACCGAGAGGGTCGTGCCCGGCGCGAGCGAGGCCAGGTTCGCGAACTGCCGGCCGTTGAGCGGCAGGTTCTCGAGCTCCTGCTGGCTGACGACCGTGCCCACCGAGGGCTCGGTGGCGATGAGCGGCGCGTCGGCGGTCACGGTGATCGCCTCCTGCACCGCGGCCTGCTTGAGCGTGACGTTGATCTCACGCGGCGTGGCCACTTGCAGCTCGACGTTCTCGGTGGTCACCGTCGAGAAGCCGGAAAGCTCCGCGGTCACTTTGTACGTGCCGACGGGCAGCGCGGCGAAGCGATAGGAACCGTCCGATTCAGTCACCGTGGTGCGAACCAGACCGGTCTGGGTGTTGGTCGCGGTCACGGTCACACCGGGAACCGCACCCCCCGACTCGTCCGCGACGCGGCCCGAGAGCGAGGAGCCCGCGGACTGCGCGAAGAGCAAGGAGGGTATGAGGAGGGCTATGAGAGCGATGGTGGTCCATCTGAAACGACTAGTCATGCGTCACCGTCCTTGAAGTGTGTTGCAGCGTTGCCGATGAAAATTTAGGGGCAATCATACGGCAACGCCGTCCGCGCACAACTGCCCTTTTTGCGAGATTTTTCAACGATTTCGGTCATTCGGATTTTTGGACGAACAAATCCAAAGAGACGGATTTCAGCGCGCCGCGGGCATCCTGGCGAGCATCGCCTGCGCGGT
Source organism: Thermoanaerobaculia bacterium (assembly GCA_044866315.1). GTDB lineage: Bacteria > Acidobacteriota > Thermoanaerobaculia > Gp7-AA8 > Gp7-AA8 > QHVT01. The sequence goes on from JBIOTX010000195.1 coordinate 65,587, forward strand.
CTGCCGCTGACGCGTCCAGGCCGGGTCGTTCGCCGAGCGGGCGATGAAGGTGCGGTAGTCGGCCGCGGCCGCGGCCAGATCGCCGCCGAGCTGCAGGGCCACGGCGCGATTCAGTCGGGCCTCGAGATAGTCGGGCGAGAGCTGAAGGGCGCGATCGAAGCTGGCCACGGCGTCGGAGAAGCGGTTCTGATCGATCTGCAGCGCGCCGAGGCCGTTGAAGGGATCGGGATAGTTCGGAGCGAGGGCGATGGCCCTGCGGAAGGCCTCCTCCGCCTCGGCGGCATTGCCCATCGCCCGCGCGGCGTTGCCGATGTTGTTGTGCACGCGCGCGTTTCGCGGATCGATGGCCGCCGCCTTCCGGAACTCTTCGAGCGCCACTGCCTGCCGGCCTTCCGCAGAGTGGATGATCCCGAGCACGTTGTGGGCGTCGGGGTTGTTCGCGTCGCGCCGCAACGCCTCGCGCACCGCTTCCGCGGCGCGCGGAAGATCGCCCGCCTCCTGGAACGCGGCGGCGAGGTTGTACCAGGCTTGGGCGTCTTCCGGCGCGAAGGCCACCGACTCGCGGTACAACTCGATGGCGCGCTCGGCGCGGCCGCGATGGCGCTCGACTTTCGCCAGCGTCGCGCGAAAGACCGAGTTTTCCGGATCGCGGCGCATGAGGTCCTCGAGCATGGCCGCGGCCTCGTCGTAGCGCTTCGCCGTCGTGGCCCACGTGGCCTCTTCGAACTTGCGGAACAGCGGCGCCATCACCTTCGGGTCGGGACGCGGTCCCGTGCGCGGCGACGGCACGCCGCCGACATACCCGAGCGCAGCCAGCTTGGCCATGGCCTCGGCATCCGGCGCAGTGGACGGTTTCGCGGGTTTCGCCGTCGTCGCGCGCAGCGTGGTCAGGCTGTCGGAGAGCGCGCGCATCACCCGCCGCTCGTCGCTGTACAGATTGCGGCTCTCGCCCGGATCGCGCGCGAGGTCGTACAGCTCCGGTGCCGGCGCGGCGATGAATTTGTTGTTGCCGCGGCGCAGCGCCGCGAGCGCGCTCCAGCCGAAGACGGTCGGATACTCGGTCTCCGCGTAGACGTCCGCCGCCGGCGGCTCGTCGCCCTTGCGCAGGAACTCCGACAGATCGCGGCCGTCGACCTTCGGCGCATCCGCGAGCTGCATTAGTCCGGCGAGCGTGGGCATGATGTCGGCGAGGCTGACGGGCGTCTTCACCACGCCCGGCTTCATGAGGCCCGGCGCGGCGACGATCAGCGGCACGCGCAGCGTCGGCTCGTAGAGCAGGAGGCCGTGGGTCAGTTCTCCGTGCTCGCCGAGGGCCTCGCCGTGATCGCCGGCGATGACCACGATCGTGTCGTCGCCCACCTGGGCGAGCAGCCGCTGCACCTGCTGGTCGACAAAGGCGATCTCGCCGTCGTACGGCGACGACGCGTACTTGCTGCGAAACGGCTCCGGCGCGGCGTACGGCGCGTGCGGATCGTAGAGGTGGACCCAGCCGAAGAACGGCCGCCCGTCGTTCGCGCCGAGCCAGGCCAGGGCCCGGTCGACGACGTGGTCGGCGCGGCGCTCGGCCTCGAGATGATCGCCGAGGGTGGGATCGCGGGGGATCTCGTCGTCGTACACGGCGAAGCCGCGATTGAGTCCGAAGCGGTGATCGAGCACGAACGCGCCGGTGAACGCGCCGGTGCGATACCCACGCGCCTCGAGGAGCGTGGCCAGCGTCGGCCGATCCTCGGGGAAGGTGCCGAGGCCGTTGTTGCGCAGGCCGTGGTGGAGCGGGAGCAGTCCGGAAAGGATGGTCGCGTGGGAGGGCAGCGTGAGCGGCACCGCGCTGCCGGCGCGGTCGAAGCGGACGCCGCGCGCGGCGAGGGCGTCGATGTTCGGGGTCGTGCCGCTTTTCGAGCCGTAGGCGCCGACGTGATCGGCGCGGAGGGTGTCGAGGGTGATGAGGAGGACGTTGTAGTTCTTCGGTTCCGCCCGCGCGCAGGAGAGAAGAAGGCAGAAGGCAAAAGGCAGAAGGCAGAAGGCAGAACGTTTCACAGGGGGATGTTGCCGTGTTTCTTCGGGGGGTTCTTGTCGCGCTTGTTGCGGAGCATCGCAAACGTCGTGATCAGTTTGCGGCGCGTGAAGCGCGGCTCGAGGATCTCGTCGATGTAGCCGCGCTCGGCGGCGATATAGGGGTTGGCGAATTTCTCTTTGTACTCGGCGATCTTCTGCTCGCGGTCGCCGGGTGTCGCTCTGTAGAGGATGTTGACCGCGCCTTCGGCTCCCATGACCGCGATCTCCGCGGTGGGATAGGCGTAGTTTATGTCCGCGCGGATGTGCTTGGAGTTCATCACGCAGTACGCGCCGCCGTAGGCCTTGCGCGTGATGACGGTGACCTTCGGCACGGTGGCCTCCGCCAATGCGTAGAGCAGCTTCGCGCCGTGGATGATGATGCCGCCGTACTCCTGTCCCGTCCCGGGCAGGAATCCCGGCACGTCCTCGAGCACGAGGAGCGGGATGTTGAAGGCGTCGCAGAAGCGCACGAAGCGCGCGCCTTTGCGCGAGGCGTCGATGTCGAGAACGCCGGCGAGGAACGCCGGCTGGTTGGCGACGACGCCGATCGAGTAGCCGTTGAGGCGCATGAAGCCCACCACGATGTTGCGCGCGTAGTGCTGGTGGACCTCGAGGAAGTGCTCCTCGTCGGCGACGGTCTTGATCAGCTCGCGCACCTCGTAGGGCTGGTTCGGATTGCCGGGGATGAAGGTGTCGAGCGCCGGGTCGACGCGGTTGACGTCGTCGTGCGTCGGCACGCGCGGCGCCTCTTCCAGGTTGTTGGACGGGAGGTACGAGAGCAGCTCGCGGATGAGGGCGATGCAGTCCTCGTCGGAGTCGGCGGCGAAGTGGGCGACGCCGGAAACCTGGTTGTGCGTGTCCGCGCCGCCGAGCTTCTCCTTGGTCACCTCTTCGTGGGTCACGGTCTTGATGACGTCCGGACCGGTGACGAACATGTAGCTCGTCTTCTTCACCATCAGGATGAAGTCGGTGATCGCCGGCGAGTACACCGCGCCGCCGGCGCAGGGGCCCATGATCGCGGAGATCTGCGGCACCACGCCCGAGGCCAGGGTGTTGCGGAGGAAGATGTCGGCGTAGCCGCCCAAGGAGACCACGCCTTCCTGGATGCGCGCGCCGCCGGAGTCGTTGAGGCCGATGAGCGGCGCGCCGTTCTTCATGGCCAGGTCCATGATCTTCACGATCTTCGCGGCGTGGGTCTCGCTCAATGAGCCGCCGAAGACGGTGAAGTCCTGGGCGAAGGCGTAAACCAGCCGCCCCTGGATGGTGCCATAGCCGGTGACCACGCCGTCGCCGGGAATGCGCTGCTTGTCCATCCCGAAGTCGATGGAGCGGTGGACGACGAGCTGGTCGAGCTCCTGGAACGAGCCGGGATCGAAGAGGAGGGTGATGCGCTCGCGGGCGGTGAGCTTCCCTTCGTTGTGCTGGCGGTCGATGCGGGCCTGCCCGCCGCCCAGCTCACTTTCGCGCTTGCGGCGCTCGAGCTCTTCCAGTCTGCGGTCGAGCGACATTAAAGAATGATGTTCCGTTCCGCGGCGATGCGCCGCATTTCTTCCTCGACCTGGTGGTCGGTGGCGCGCTCGCCGAGGCGCTGGCGGGCCTCGGCCTCGATCGCCTGGATCGCGGCGAAGTTCTCCTCCAGCGCCTTCGCCACGACCGTGATCACGGCCTCGGCGTCGGAGAACTCCATCAGCTGGCGGTCTTCGAGGCGATTGACGATCGCGCGCGCGAGGAACTCGATGCGTTTACCGGTGGCGCTCACGACGGAGGCGAATTAAAGCATCATCTCCGCGCCGAAGGAACCGCCCGCGTAGGGATACCAGCGGACGGGCTCCCCGACCGCGTCGATGCGGGTGACGCGGACAGTGGCCGGATACGACCAGTTGCCGTCCAGGACGAGGACGCGCAAAACCAGTCCGTCGACCGGCGCCAGGAGGGCCACGGCCAGCGGCCGGTCGCGGTCGACCGCCTTCACTTCGCACTCGAGCCGCAGGTTCAGAGGCATGCGCACGGGACGGATGCGGTAGCTCGGCCGGAACCAGTTCGGCCAGGGGCCGGCCGTGTCCACGATCTCGTTCCCCTTGCCGTCGATCCCGCCGCCGGCCTGGCGGAGCTCGACGTTCGGCGGGGCCAGGCCGACGAGCGACGGGAGGAGGGCGGCGGTGACGGCCGGGGCGAGGCGGAGGAGGGCGGGCGGGGGGCGGTCGGCGTCGTCGTCGCACAGGGCGAGGGCCTCGGCGACGGGCCGGACGTCGTCGACGTGATCGACCAGGGCGCGGATGCGGCCGCGCACGAGGGAGAGGTGGATGCGCCGGGTCTCCTCGGTCCAGGTGATGCCGTTGAACTCGTGCTCGGCGATGCCGTGGGTGAGGAGGAGGCGCTCGATGCGGACGGAATCGGGGATGGCGATGGTTTCGGGTTGAAGGACGCTTTGAGGTCCCTCGCTGCGCTCGGGATGACACGTGAAGAACTCGCCGTCTTCGATGGCGACGCCGCTTTCGGTCACGCGCACGAGCGTGCCGTTTTCCCAGCGGACGACGGTGCCGCGCTTGCGGTAGGTCTCTTTCATCGGAAGGCCGTGATCATGAGCGGAGCGTGGGAGGCGACGACGAGCTCCTGGCCCTCGCGGGAGCAGACGACGCCGGGATAGCGGATGGGGTCACCGGTGGCGCCGAGGAGGGAGCGGGCGATGGCGGCGCGGGTCTCGATGAGGGTGAAGGGGGCGAGCGGCAGGCCCACGCCGCCCTCGATCTGTGTCGCGGCGGCGACGTGCAGGGTGACGGTCTCGGTGAGCGGCTCGTAGGCGCCGCCGGCGACGAGGTGCACTTCGATGCGATCGTCGGGAAGCTCGAACGGAGCATCCGTCTGGCGGGCGACGAGGTGAGACATGCGGCGCAGGGGGACGTCGCGGAAGGTGGCGCGGCGGAGGCGGAGGCCGAGGTCGACGGAGAGCCACGGCGGCCAGTCGATGGGAGGGTGGTTCTCCTCGGCAGCGTGGCCGATGGCCTCGTGGAGGAGGATGGCGGCGGAGCCGTTGCGCCAGAGGATGGGTTTCGGAGTGCGGGAGCGTAGCTCCCGCTTTGAAAGCGGCGGCGTAGCCGCCGCACTCCAAAGGAGGTCGTAGTCCGCGGCGGCGTGGTCGGGAGTCGTGACGACGGAGAGGTCGCCGAGGCGGATGGTCATGGTTGCGGAGACGCCCTCGTCGGAGCGCGCCTCGGCGACGAGGCGCACGCGGGCATCGCGCGGCATGGCCTCGCGGAGGCGCGCGAGCGCGGCCTCGGCGTCGTCGACGAGCGCGTCGTCGCGCGCATCGGTGGCGACGATTCCATGCTCGTCCTCGACGGCTTCGCCGTGTTGGAGACGGCTCTCGAGGAGGCGGCCTTGCGACCAGAGCTCGTCGCGGGTGGCGATGGCGAACCGAGTCAATTCAGCTCGTACGAGAATTTCTTCGAAGCCCGGTCGTAGCGCACGACCAGGCGGTGGGTGGCGCCGGGCTCGAAGCGGAAGGCGGCGATGCGGTGATGCTCGGTGATCTTCTGCGTCGGCACGGTCACCCAGACTTCCAGGTCGGCGTTCTTCGAGGGGAAGGAATGGGTGACGGCGACGGGCCGCGGGACGTTGGTCGCGCGCCGGAGGATCCCGCCGCGCTTCTGCTCGAAGAGGGTCTCGTTGGCGACGATGTCTCCTCCGGCGCGCACGATGATCCGCCCGTCGCTGAAGGGATGGGTAAAGGTGGTGGTGAGCTGGGTCGGCGCGGTCGGGGCCGTGGTCTGGGTGGTGGCCGTGACGCCGTTGGTCGTCGTGGTCGTGCCGCGCGTGAGCGGCGTCGGCTGCTGTCCCTGACGCGCGCGCCGCACCTCTTCCTCGTGCTGCTTCTCGATCTGGGCGAGCTTCAGGTAGGCCGCGGTCTCGTTGGAGTTGGGGTTGAGGCTGAACGACTCCTGCAGCAGCTGGATGGCCGCGTCGTACTTTTTCGCGTTGAGCTGGAGGATGCCCTCGTCGAGCTTCTGCTTCGCCTGCGCGCGCTGCTGCTTGCTGATCTCGGTCTGCTGCAGGATCGCGTTCAGCTTCTGCAGCGTCGCCGTGACGTGGGGCGAGTTGGGCGAGAGCCGGTTGAGCTCCTCGTACTTGGTGTAGGCGCCGGCGACGTTGCCCTGGCGCATGAGCTCGTTGGCCTCATGACGCAGCTGGCGCTCGCGCGCGCGCCGGGCCTCGGCCGCGGTGTCGACCGCCGGCACGGGCACGTGGCGGCTGCGAATGGCCGCCACCGCGCCGATCAGGCCGGCGACGAGGATGGCCAGGATGCCGACGAACAGCGCGGGCGGAATGCGCCGCCGCCAGGCCGGATAAGCGCGCACGTTGGTGAGGGTCCGGTGCACGCGGTTGCGGATCGGCTGCATGCGGCCGCCGGACGCGGACGGCGCGACCGCCGCTGCCATCGCTCCCGCCGCCGGACGCGTGCTGCCGCCCACGTCCCCGGGTAGTTCCTCGGCCGCGGGGAACGGCACATCGAGCGTCGGCATGCGCCCGGAGTCGCGCGTGACCATGGTCTCCTCGGCCAGCACGGGATCGTTGGGGCGAACCGGCCGCTCGCCGCGGATCACCGCCCGCAAAGCATTGGCGAGGTCGCGCGCGCGCTGGTAGCGCTTGGCCGGATCCTTCGCCAGACAGGTGGCGACGACTTCCTCGAAGCCCTCGGGGATCTGCGGGTTCTGCTCGCGCAGCGGCGGGAACGGCTCGTGGACGATCTTGTAGGAGATGGAGGTGAGCGAGTCGCCGCCGAACGGCTTGCGGCGGGTCAGGCACTCGTAGAGGCAGATGCCGAGGGAGAAGATGTCCGTGCGGCCGTCGACCGGCGCGCCCTTGATCTGCTCGGGAGCCATGTAGTTCGGCGTGCCGAGGAACTGGCCGGTGGACGTCAGGTTGCCGCCGGCGCCGGAGGCGATCTTGGCGATGCCGAAGTCGGTGATCTTCGCCCGCATGCCGTCGAGGAGGATCACGTTGGCCGGCTTGACGTCGCGGTGGACGATGCCCTTGGTGTGGGCGAAGTCGAGGGCCTCGCCGACCTGGGCGATGATCTCCCCGATCTGGTCGAAGGAGAGGGCCCGTCCCTGGGCCAGGACCTCCTTGAGGTTCGCGCCCTCGACGTACTCCATGGCGATGAAGTTCGTCCCGGAGTCCTCGTCCAGGCCGATGTCGTGAACGGTGACGATGGCCGGATGGTTGAGGATGCCGGCGGCCTGAGCCTCACGGATGAAGCGCTGCTGGAACTCCCGGGTCTCGTCGTCCTCGGCATGCGCGGCGGCGCGGATGGTCTTGAGGGCGACCAGGCGGCCGATCAGCGGGTCTTTCGCGAGGTAGACCACCCCCATCGCACCCTTACCGAGCTCACGAACGATTTCGTAGCGGCCGAGTTTCAACTGGGATGCGTCTCCCGAGGAGGCATGGGCCGTCAATGATAACTCCTGCATTATGATGTCACGCCTGTTTGTGAAATCCCTCCAGGAGCCGCTCTCATGAAGGTCTATTCCGGCGCCGAGATCCGCAACGTCGCGATCGTCGGCCACAACGACACGGGTAAGACCACGCTCGTGTCCCAGCTGCTGTACAACACCGGCGCAATCACGCGCCTGGGACGGGTGGAGGACGGGACGACCGTCACCGACTTCGATCCGGACGAGATCGACCGCAAGCACTCCATCTCCGCGGCCGTGGCCGTGGCGGAGTGGAAGGACACGAAGATCAACCTCCTCGACACGCCGGGCTTCGGCATCTTCATCATGGAGTCGAAGGGGGCCATGCGGGTGGCGGACGCGGCGGCGGTGGTCGTCAGCGGCGTGACCGGCGTGGAGGTGACCACGGAGAAGGTCTGGAAGTTCGCCGAGGAGTTCCACCTGCCGCGGGTGATCGTCATCAACAAGATGGATCGCGACCGGGCCTCGTTCTCGCGCACGCTGGAGGCCCTGCAGAAGAAGTTCGGCAAGAACGCCGTCCCCATCCAGCTGCCCATCGGCGAGGAGAAGGACTTCAAGGGCATCATCGACCTGGTGGCGATGAAGGCCTACGTCTACAACACCGACGGCTCGGGCAAGCACGACGTCACCGACATCCCGGCGGACATGAAGGCCGAGGCCGACGAGTGGCGGGAGAAGCTGATCGAGAAGGTCGCCGAGGGCGACGACTCGCTGATGGAGAAGTTCTTCGAGCAGGGCGGCCTGTCGCAGGAAGAGCTGATCGACGGTCTCAAGCGCGAGGTCGCGCACCACGAGATCTTCCCGGTGCTCCTCGCCTCCGCCTCCCACAACATCGGCGGCCACGCCATCCTCGACGCCTTCGTCTCCCTCCTCCCCTCCCCGGACGACGTCAAGACCATCGAGGGCAAGGACAAGAAGGGCGAGAAGACCACGTTCGATCGGCGCGCCGAGGCCTTCCCGGGCGCGCTCGTGTTCAAGACTTTCTCCGACCCGTTCTCCGGACGGGTCTCGCTGTTCCGGGTCTACTCGGGCACGCTCAAGTCGGACACGTCCTACTGGAACACCAACCGCGAGCATGAAGAGCGCCTGGGCAAGCTGCAGGTGCTGCAGGGCAAGCAGCAGGTTCCGGTTCCGGAGCTGCGCGCCGGCGACATCGGCGCGGTGGCGAAGCTGAAGGACACCTATACCGGCGACACGCTGGCGGGCAAGGACCACCAGATCACGCTCGACTTCATCCACTATCCGGAGGCGGCCATCGCCTTCGCGGTGGAGCCGAAGGCGCGCGGCGACGAGGACAAGCTCGGCGCGGCCGTGCACCGCATCATCGAGGAAGACCCGACCATCAAGTTCGCCCGCGACGAGCAGACCAAGGAGTTCCTGATCAGCGGCCAGGGCCAGCTCCACGTCGAGATCGTCGTGGCCAAGCTGAAGAAGAAGTACAACGTGGACGTGGTGCTGCACCCGCCGAAGGTGCCGTACCGCGAGACCATCACCAAGCCGGCGGACGCGCACGGGCGGCACAAGAAGCAGTCCGGCGGTCACGGGCAGTTCGCCGACTGCAAGATCACCGTCGAGCCGCTGCCGCGCGGCGCGGACTTCGAGTTCGTCGATGAGATCTTCGGCGGCGCCATTCCGCGCCAGTACATCCCGGCCGTGGAGAAGGGTATCCAGGACGCGCGGGTGAAGGGCTACCTGGCCGGCTACCCCATGGTCGACTTCCGGGTGCGCCTCAAGGACGGCCAGTACCACGACGTCGACTCCTCGGAAATGGCCTTCAAGATCGCCGGCTCGCTGGCCTACCAGCAGGCCATGGAGCAGGCCCGCCCGACCC
>JBIOTX010000196.1:0-35801 GCA_044866315.1 Thermoanaerobaculia bacterium
CTTTGAGCCTCTGAGCCTATGCGCCTTTGAGCCTCTGAGCCTACGCCGCCCAGACGCTCGCTTTCTTCGCCCACGGCGAGTCCGTGAAGCGCGACTGGAACGCCTTCGCCGTCTCCCCGAGCGCGGCGGGGTCGTTGGTCGCCTTGTACTTGGCCACACCCGCCCAGTAGAGCGCCTCCGCAGCCACGTCGCCTTGGCCGGCGGCGAGCTCGCGGTAGATGCGCTCCGCCTCCGCGAAGTCGCTGCGGGCGCGCAGGGCGTGGGCGTAGCCCAGGCGGAGCTGGTCGTGGAAGTCGTCGGCGGGGAGGAAGCCCTCGATGCGGTGGTGCTCCTTGCCGTCGCCGTCGACGATCAGGACCGTCGGCGTCCACTGGGCGTCGAAGCGCTGGAACGTTTCCGATTGCTCTTTGATGTGCGCGCGGGCGGGGATGAAGTGCTCCTGGATGAAGCGCGCGACGTTTTCGCTGGGGTACACCTCGGCTTCCAGCCGAGCGCAGCCCGCTCACATGGGGGCGGCGGTGAAGTCGAGGAGGGCCGGCTTGCCCTGCTCTTTGGCCTGGCGGAGGGCGGCGTCGAAGTCGGTTTGCCACTGCGTGTCGCTCATGGCCCGGCAACGTGCAGTTGCCGGGCCATGCGCGGACAGGGTTACTTTTTCTTCTTCACTTCGAGGTTGATGGAGACCTTCACGTCGTCGCCGAGGACGACGCCGCCCTCGTCGAGGGTGCGGTTCCAGACCACGCCGTAGTCCTTGCGGTTCACCACGGTCTCGATCTCGAAGCCGGCGGTCTCGTTGCCGCGGCCGTCCTTGCCGAAGCCGAGGTGGGTGACCGGGATGGTGATGCGCTTGGTCACGCCGCGCATGGTGAAGTCGCCGGTCACGTCATAGGTGTCCTTGGACGTCTGCTTGATGGCCGTGCTCTTGAAGCTGATGGTCGGGTACTTGGCCACGTCGAAGAAGTCCGGGCTGCGGAGGTGCTCGTCGCGGTTGTTGTTGCCGGTGTCGATGCTCGCGGCCTGGATGGTGAACTCGACCGAGGACTTGGTCGGATTGCCGCGGTCGATGTTCACGGACGCGTCGAAGTCGGAGAAGCGGCCGGTGAAGTTCGCCATCAGGTGGCGGATCTTGAAGTTCGTGGTGGAGTGGGACTTGTCGACCACCCAGGTCTCCCCGACCACGACCACGGGCGCGGGCACGGGTGCCGGCGTCTGGGCGAGAAGCGGCAGGGCCGCGAGTGCGAGAACGGCGAGGTTGCGTGAGAGTTTCATGCTGTCTCCTTTGAAGGTTCCGGACGCCGTGCGTCGAGCATGGCGTGAAGTCCGTTGCGGGCGCGGTCGAGTAATGAGAGAAGCTGCGCGAGCTGCCGTGACGACAGCGTGGCCAGGGAGGCCTCTTCGGCCTTCCGCAGCGGCTCGTCCAGGCGGGCGAGGAGGTCGAGGCCGCTGCCGGTGATCCGGCAGAAAACCTGGCGGCGGTCGGTCCGGCAGCGCTCGCGGAGGACGAGCTTCTTCGTCTCCAGGCGGTCGATGAGGCGGGTGATGCCCGGCGTCTGCTCGATCATCCGCTCGGCGATGTCGAGCGTCGGCAGCCCCTGCTCGCCGGCCCCGCGGAGGATGCGCAGCACGTTGTACTGCTGGGGGGTGATGTCGTGCGGCTCGAGGATCGAGGCCACCGTGCGGCGGACCAGATCGGCCGTGCGCAGCAGCGCCACCGCCGCTTCCTGGCTGGGGCCGGAGAAGGGACGGTTCTGCCGGATCTCGCGCTGGATGTCCATCGAATGAGGCGTCACTGTGCCGGCTCAATACTTGATTGGTCAAGTAAATTCCATGTGACAGCCGGGTGGGGCCGCCGCACCCGACGTCGCGGTCCCCGAATCCGTTGTCGGGCTCCCCGCATCCGTCATCAGCGCTGCAAACTGGTCATTCGGCCGCCGTGGCAGCCCCCGCCCCGCTCCGCCGCAGCACCTCCCCCACCGCCGCCCGCAGCGTTCCCGGCTCGACGGGCTTGGCGATGAAGCCCTGGAAGCCGCCCTCGGTGACGCGCTGGCGGTCCTCGGGCATGGCGAACGCCGTCAGGGCGATGACCGGGAGGGAGCGGATGCGGTTCGCGCTGGCGGAGCGGATCCAGTGCAGGAGGTCGAAGCCGTCCGCGTCGGGCATGGCCAGGTCGGTGAGGACGACGTCCGCCGGCCACTCGTTCAGCATGTCGAGGCCCGCCCGCGCGGACGGGGCCAAGCGCACCTCGGCGCCGCTGCCGCGGAAGACCGCACCGACGTAGCTGCGCACTTCCTCGTCGTCGTCCACGACCAGAATGCGCACGCCACGGAGAAGGTCCCGGAGCGCAGGGAATGCCGCGGGTGCGTCCGTCGGCACGCGGGACGGCTTGTCCTCCACCAGAGCGGGCATGCGCACGCGGAAGGTGGCGCCGGTGCCGGGGCCGCGGCTCTCCGCGGCGATGGTACCGCCGTGCAGCTCGACGAGGTGACGGACGATGGCCAGGCCGAGGCCGAGGCCCATGTGGGTGCGGGTGGTGGAGCTGTCGGCCTGGCGGAAGCGCTCGAACAGGTGAGGCATGAACGCGGGGTCGATGCCCTGCCCGGTGTCGCGCACGGTGATCACCGCCTCGCCGTTCTCCTGGCGCAGGGTCACCCGCACCTCGCCCCCGCCCGGCGTGAACTTCACCGCGTTCGAGAGAAGGTTCCAGACCACCTGCTGCAGGCGGTGGGCGTCGCCGGTCACGCAGACGCGCGGGTCGAGGTCCTCTTCGACCCGCACGCCCTTCGCCGCGGCCGCGGCGTGCACGGTCTCGATGGCCGCGGTCACGACCGGCGCGAGCTTCACCGGCTTGGTCTCGATGTGCATCTTTCCGGCGGTGATGCGCGAGACGTCGAGGAGGTCGTCGATGAGCTGGGCCTGCATGCGCGAGCTCTTGCGGATCGCATCGACGGCGGTGGCATGTGTCTCCGGGTCGAGGTCCTCGCCCAGCATCTGCGACCAGCCCATGATCGAGGTCATCGGCGTGCGTAGCTCGTGGGAGAGCGTGGCCAGGAACTCGTCCTTGGCCCGGTTGGCGCGCTGGAGCTCGGCCTCCGACTCCTGCAGGCGCTCAGCGGTCCGCTCCGCGCTCTCGCGGGCGGCGAGCTGCACGCGGATGAGCAGGAAGAGCAGGATGGCGATGGCCAGCCCGCCGACGAACGTGCCGCCGGCGAAGAGCGCCGCCGCGCCGAAGCCCTCCCGCCGGGAGATCCAGCGGATGCGCCACGTCCGCCCGCCGATCTGTACCTGATCCTCGGCGAGGTAGCGCGGATTCTCCGGCAGCCCCTCGGTGCGGAAGAGCAGGTCCTTGCCGTCGTGGATCTCGAATCCGATCTCCGGCCGCTCCTGCGAGCCGAAGATGCCGGCCAGGAAGTCGTAGACCCGGAACGGCGCGTAGAGGAAGCCGACCAGAGTCTCCCGCCGCTCGCCGAGGGTGGGCGGGGTGTGGCCGATCGAGTACACCGGCGTGTAGATCAGGAAGCCCGGCTGCTTGCGCGGATCGATCTCCTGCACCAGCGTCACGCGTCCCGAGGCCACCGGGCGGCCGGCGTCGCGGGCGCGCTCCATGGCCTCGCGCCGCACCGGGTCCGTGGCTGCGTCGTAGCCCATGGCGGCGACGTTCCGCCGGTCCTGAGGCTCGAGCAGGATGACGGCGTTGTACTCCGGGCGGGGCGTGGTCGGCCAGACATGGAAGTCGCTGAAGCCGCGCTCGCGCATCTCCGCCTCGAGCCTGGGCACGTCCTCCGGACGCAGCCTGAGCGTGAAGCCGATGCCCTGGACGCCGGGATAGCGCTGTTGGACGTTCAGCCCGCGGATGTATGCGCGCAGACGCTCGCGGGGGATAAGCGGATCGGCGACGAGCACGCCCCGGGTATGGATGAGCACGTTCGTATAGGTCTCGATGCGCGCGGTGAGGGCGTCGCGCGTGGCCTGGACGGCGTTGTCGAAGCGGGCCCGGTCAGCCCCGCGGCTAGATTGCCAGACGTAGGAGGTCGCGAGCAGGGTCAGCAGAACGAAGACGCCGAGGACGAACAGCGGCAGAGCCCGGTCCGCGGCTGAATGGCGCGAGGTCATCTATGCAAGCACTGAGCGCGCAGCGTTCAGTCCGGCCAGACGCCCGCTGGCCCAGGCCCATTGGAAGTTGTAGCCGCCGATGCGCCCGTCGACGTCGAGGATCTCTCCGCACAGAAAGAGGCCGTTGCATTTGCGGGAGGCCATCGTCGAAACGTCCACCTCCGAGAGCGGCACGCCGCCCGCCGTGACCTCGGCGTAATCGAAGCCGCGAGTAGCGATCACCGGGATCGGGTTCTCGACCAGGGCGCGGATGATGCGGCGGCGGTCGTCCCGCGTGAGGGTCGCGAGATTGCGGGGCTCCGGGGTCACGAGGTTGAGGAGACGCTCGGGGATGCGTCCGCGCAAGAGGCTCGCGACGGTGGAGCGCGCGGCCCCGAGGAATTGCTGCTCGAGCGACTCGAACGTCTCGCCGGGAAGGAAGTTCGCGACGAGCGTGGCGCCGGGGTCGTCGCGCCGGGCGGCGAGCCAGTGGCGGGAGATGTCGAGCGGAGCGGGGCCGCTGAGACCGAAGTGGGTGAAGAGGGTGGAGCCGCGCTGGCGCGCGAGGATCTTGCCGGTGCTCGCGCGGACGGAGAGCTCGGCGTCCGTGCTCGTGCCGCTGAGGGTCGTCGTCCAGTGGCCGGGTTCCACCACGAGCGGCACGAGGGCGGGGAAGACTTCCGTGACCGTGTGGCCGAGGGACTGGGCGAGCGCGTAGCCGTGACCGTCGCTGCCCGTCTTGGGCACGCTGCGGCCGCCGGTGGCGAGGATCACCGCCTTCGCGGTGAGGGTGCCCTGGTTCGTGTGCACTGCGAATCCGTGCTCAATCGCCTCCACGCGATGGCCCGTGCGGACCTCCACGCCGTCACACGCCCGCAGCAGCGCGTCGACGACCGTGCGCGCGCGGTCGGTGGTCGGAAAGAGCTTCCCCGTCTCCTCGCGCTTGAGCACGACGCCCATCTCTGCGAACCAGCGCACGGTCTCGTCAACGGTGAAGGTCCGCAGCACCTTCGCGACCGCGTTGCGGTTGCCGTTGAAGTCGTCGGTGGTCACCACGTCATGGGTGACGTTGCAGCGCCCGCCGCCCGAGATCAGGATCTTCGCCCCGATCTTCGGCGCGCCGTCGAGAGCCACGATCCGGGCACCGGGAAGGACGCGCCGCGCGAAGATCGCCGCGGTCAGACCGGCCGCGCCGGCACCGAGGATGGCGATGTCGTAGTCGGTATCCAAGCCGTAACACCCCTGTGAGCTTATGAGCCCGTGCGCCTATGAGACTATTCGCCCGCCATGCGTCGCGCCCTAGCCCTCATCCTGGTCGTGTTCGCGGTCTCCGCGCACGCCAAATCTTCCTCCCAACTCGCCCTCGCCCTCCGCAAGCTGAACGTCGTCGGCTCCGCACTCTACGTCGCCGCCCACCCGGACGACGAGAACACGGCCATGCTGTCCTGGCTGTCCAACGAGCGCCTGTACCGCACCGGCTATCTCTCCGTGACGCGCGGGGACGGCGGACAGAACCTGATCGGCGACGAGAAGGGCGAGCTCCTCGGCGTGATCCGCACGCAGGAGCTCCTCGCGGCCCGGCGCGTGGACGGCGCGGAGCAAATGTTCACCCGGGCCATCGACTTCGGTTACTCGAAGACGCCCCAGGAGACGCTGGCGATCTGGGGCCACGACGCGGTGCTCGCGGACGTGGTCTGGGCCATCCGCAAGTTCCAGCCGGACGTGATCATCACCCGCTTCCCGCCCACCGGCGAGGGCGGGCACGGGCATCACACAGCCTCGGCAATCCTCGCCGAGGAGGCGTTCACGGCCGCGGGCGACCCGAACCGGTTTCCGGAGCAGCTGCAGTACGTGAGCGTCTGGAAGCCGAAGCGGCTCTTCTGGAACCGCTTCTCCTTCGGCCGGCAGCTCGATCCGAACGATCCGGCGCTGGCGAAGTCGCTGCGCGTCGACCTCGGCACCTACAACCCCCTCCTCGGCCGCGCCCACACGGAGATCGCCGCGGAGAGCAGGAGCCTGCACAAGAGCCAGGGCTTCGGCTCGGCGGAGCGGCGCGGCTCGATCCTCAACTTCTTCGACCTGCGCGTGGGCGACCCGGCGACGACGGATCTCTTCGAAGGCATCGACACGAGCTGGTCGCGCTATCCGGGCGGCGAGGCCGTCGGGGCGATCCTGAAGCGGGCCGCGGACGCCTTCGATCCGGACAAGCCGTCCGCCTCGGTGCCGCTCCTCCTCGAAGCGCTCGCCGCGCTCGATCGCCTGCGCGACGAGCCGACATGGAAGAACACTCCCTGGCTGGAGGTGAAGCGCGAGGAGATCGTGAATGCCGTGCGCGACGCGGCCGGCATCGCCATCGACGTGGCCGCCGCCGACTCGGCCGTGATCCAGGGCGGCGAGCTGCCAGTCAACGTCACGGTCGTCAACCGCTCCGACCAACCGTTCCGGCTGATGATGGTCGGCGGCGCCTATGCCCGGTCGAACAAGGTGAGCGGATCGGAGCTCGAGAACAACAAGCCGGTGCGGGCGGAGCTGACGGTGACCGTACCCGACAACCCGTACAACGCGCCCTATTCGCAGCCGTACTGGCTGCGCGAGGCCCCGTCGAAGGGTCTCTTCAAGGTCACCGACCAGGAGTACATCGGCCTGGCGGAGAATCCACCGCTGTTCCCGCTCACGGTCATGCTCAATGCCGGCAATCAGATGATCGCGCTCCGCGTGCCGCTCATCTATCGCTGGACCGATCCGGTCGCGGGCGAGAAGACGCGCGGCGTCGACGTCGTCCCCGAGGTCACGGCGAACCTCGGCTCGGGCGTCTACATCTTCCCCGAGGCGAAGCCGCGGAACGTGACGGTGTGGCTGCGCAGCTTCGGCGCGACCGACGCCAGCGTGCGGCTCATCACCTCAAAGGGGTGGAAGAGCGAGCCGGCGTCGCGGGCGGTCAAGTTCAGCGGCAAGGGCGACGAGCAGCGCGTGACCTTCACGGTCACGCCGCCGGCAGCGGAGAGCACCGACGTCCTCCTGGCCGAGGTCTCGCTGTCGAGCGGCAAGAAGGTCGCCCTCGGCCTCACGAACATCGAGTACGAGCACATCCCCGCGCAGCGCGTGTTTGGCGACTCCGGCGCGCGGCTCGTGCGCGCGGACATCAAAAAGCGCGGCGAGCGCGTCGGCTACATCATGGGCTCCGGCGACGCCGTCCCGAACATCCTCCGCCAGGTCGGCTTCGATGTGACCCTCCTGACGGACGAGGATCTCGATCGCGGCGACTTCGCCAAGTACGACGCCATCGTCGCCGGCATCCGCGCCTACAACACGCGCAAGCGCCTCCGCCTCGCGCACGAGAAGCTGATGCAGTACGTGTCCAATGGCGGCACGTACGTCGTCCAGTACAACACCAGCGGCGACGACCTCGCCGTCGCCGCGCCGGGCCCCTATCCGTTCAAAATCTCGCGCGACCGGGTGACGGTCGAGGAGGCGCCGGTGAAGTTCCTCGCCGCCGACCACCCGCTGCTCACCACGCCGAACAAGATCACCACCGCGGACTTCAACGACTGGGTCCAGGAGCGCGGCCTGTACTTCGCGAACGAGTGGGACCCGAAGTACACGCCGATCCTGGCCACGAATGATCCCGGCGAGCCGGAGCGGCCGGGCGGACAGCTCTTCACGCGGCACGGGAAGGGCGTGTTCGTCTACACGGCGTACGCGTGGTGGCGGCAGTTGCCCGCAGGCGTGCCGGGCGCGATCAAGGCGTTCGTGAATCTGGTGTCGGCGAAGTAATGAGCGAGCCGCCGCCGATCCTGAAGACCTGGCGCCGTCTGTACGCACTCGTGGCGGGCGTCCTGGTCGCGGAGATCGTGATCTTCTACCTCTTCACCAGGGCGTTCGAATGAGGGCTGCGGACTGGCTCGTCCTGGCCGGCACGCTGCTGGCGATCGTCGTCTACGGGGTCTGGAAGGGGCGGCGGCAGAGGCGCCTGGAGCAGTACCTCCTCGCCGACCGGCAGCTGCAGTGGTACACGGTCGCGCTTTCGGTGATGGCCACGCAGGCCAGCGCGATCACGTTCCTGTCCACGCCGGGGCAGGCCTACACCGACGGGATGCGCTTCGTGCAGTTCTACCTCGGGCTGCCGATCGCGATGATCATCCTCTCGATCACCGCCGTCCCGATCTACCACCAGCTGAAGGTCTTCACCGCCTACCAGTACCTGGAGACGCGCTTCGGTCTCGGGACGCGCACGCTCACGGCAGTGCTCTTCCTCATCCAGCGCGGCCTGGGCACGGCCATGACCCTCTACGCGCCGGCGCTGATCGTCTCCCTGGTCCTCGGCTGGAACATCCACCTGACCACGCTGGTCATCGGCACGCTGGTGATCATCTACACCACCAGCGGCGGCACGAAGGCGGTGAGCTGGACGCACACGCACCAGCTCCTCATCGCCCTCGGCGGCATGGCTATCGCGCTCACGGTGGCCATCCGGTCGCTTCCGCCCAGCGTCGGCTTCGTGGACGCCGTGCGCGTCGCCGGACGGATGGGACGCATCAACGTCATCGACTTCTCCTTCGACCTGACCACGCCCTACAACTTCTGGTCGGGCCTCTTCGGCGGCCTGATGGTGGCGCTGGCGTACTTCGGCACCGACCAGTCCCAGGTGCAGCGCTACCTCACCGGCGAGACCATCGCCCAGTCGCGCCTCGGCCTGCTCTTCAACGGCCTGGTCAAGGTGCCGATGCAGTTCTTCATCCTCTTCGTCGGGGCGATGGTGTTCGTCTTCTACCAGTTCGTCGCCCCGCCGCTGTTCTTCAACCCCGTGCAGCGCGAGAAGGTGCGCGCCAGCGTGTACGGTGCCGAGTACGGAGCGCTCGAATCGGCGCATGCGCAGACGTTCGAGGCCAAGCGCACGGCCGCCACGCGCCTCGTCGACGCCATGAACCGCGGCGACGAGGCCGCGGTCGAGAACACCACCCGCGAGCTGCGCGTGCTGCAGGAGCAGGACGCGGCCACGCGCTCATCGGCGTCGAAGCTGATCCGGAAGAACGATCCGCTCGCCGACGCCGCGGACACGGACTACGTCTTCCTCACCTTCATCATGAACAACCTGCCCACGGGCCTGATCGGCGCCCTCCTCGCGGCCATCTTCTGCGCCGCGATGTCGGCCACGGCCTCGGGGCTCAACTCCCTGGCCTCCACGAGCGTCGTCGACGTCTGGAAGCGGCTGATCAAGACCGATCAGACGGACCACGAATACGTCGTGGTCTCGAAGTGGATGACCATCTTCTGGGGCGCGTTCTGCATCCTCTTCGCGCTCTACGCCAACCAGCTCGGCTCGCTCATCGTCGCCGTCAACCGCATCGGCTCCCTCTTCTACGGAACCATGCTGGCCATCTTCCTGGTGGCGTTCTACCTCAGGCGCGTCGGCGGCACGGCCATGCTCTTCGGCGCCGTGATCGCCGAGGCCGCGGTCGTCTACTGCTGGCTGTTCACGAAGATGGCCTGGCTGTGGTGGAACGTGGTGGGGTGTGTGGTGGGGGTCGCTGCTGCGTTGCTGATCCAGAGTGTCATCCCGAGCGGAGCGAGGGACCTGGGCGGGCGGGAGGCACGGTAGGCGCGCCGCCCACCCACCCAGGTCCCTCGCTCACGCTCGGGATGACATGAGGGGCTAGTACTTTTTCCAGGTGTCCACGGTCTTGCGGACTTCGCCGGCAAAGTCCGCCTGATCCGGGCGCGCGGCGGCGATGGCCTGCTCGCCGGCCTTGATCGCCTCCTGCTTCTTGCCGAGGCGCTCGAGGAGGCGCGCCTTCAGCCAGAGGTTGGCGATGTTCTCGTTCGCCCGCAGCGACCGGTCGAGCCAGTCGGAGATCTCCTGGTCGGTGGCCACACCCTTGTTGTCGAACGCGAAGCTGGCGGCCTGGTACGGCGTGCGCCAGTCCGGGTTCATCGCATTCTTGAGCGCGGTCATGGTCCGGGCGGTGGAGTTCGTGTTCACCGTGAACGGCACGGCCCACTTGTCCCAGCGCAGGACGACCTTGGCCGTGTCCGTGGTCATCTCCGGGATCTCGAAGCTCATCCACTCGCGGAAGTCGGCCGTCTCCGGCTTGACCTTCACCTCAAGGGCGTTCTTGGTGGCGTCGTAGCTGTAGCTGCCCCACTGGTCGGCCACGCTGTTGAAGATCACCGTCCACTCATTCTGGCCGGGGACGGTGTGCAGGCTGTAGGTGCCCTTCTTGAGGTTCTGGCCGTTGATGGTGACGTCGTCGCTGAAGGAGATCGTGGTGGCTTCGTTCGCGCCGGTGCGCCAGACCTTGTCGTAGGGCACGAGGGTGCCGAGGATCTGCCGGCCTTTCACGCCGGGACGGCTGTACTTGATGGTGATGTCGGTGAGGCCGACGGTCTGAGTCAGGCTCGCGCCCGGGCTGGGCCGCGGCGTGCGAACCTGCCCGAGGGCGGTCGTCGCGACGAGGGCGACGATGAAGAGAGAGAGTGTCTTGCGCATCTTGTCCTCCGTGTCGTTTGGCGGGCGGATGCTACCAAAACTCACTCCCAGCGCATCCAGCGCGGCTCGAAGCGCGTCCGCACGCCCCGTCCGTCCGTGACCTCGACCTGCACGTCCGTCTCGGCGCGGATCCCCTCCGGCCGCCGCGGCACGGAGAGGAGGTAGCGCGTCCCGGGAAAGCGGCGGCAGCGGTCGGGGAACGGCGAAGCCGGCCGGAGCGTGGCCGGGAGGCGGACCGCTCCGTTCTCGAAGAGGAGGTCGACGCCGCGGATGCCGTGCGGGGAGATGGCCCAGCCGGAGAAGAGCCCCTCGCCGCGGAAGTGGATGTCGGTGGCGGGGAAGTCGAGGGCGCCGGCGATGTGGTCGGGGCAGTTCGCCATCGTCCACGGACCGCGCGCGCCGAGGCGGAACACGAGATCGCCGTCGGCGCCGGCGTCGAAGCGCTTCACGAAGCCGAGCCGCCCCCGCCCCACCTCCTGCTGCAGCCAGGCGTACACCTCGTCCCGGCGGCCGCCGAGGTCGTCGGCGTGGATCACGAGCAGGCTGACGCCGACCCGGGAGAGGGCGTCGAGGAAATCGTCCGGGAGGGGCGACTGGGCCCACTTCGCGGAGAGCTCGTTGCGCACCGGCGTCCCGGCCGGCCCGTTCACGACCGGGCGGTGGTGGGCGGTGGCGCGGAAGAGCGCGCGGTACTCGCTCATCCCCGTGTCCAACGGGAGCTCGGCGATGGGCGCGCGGCCTTCCCGCGCGAGCCAGCGGTAGACGGGCGGGTTGGGCGTGGTGAGGTACCAGCGGATCGGAGCGTGCCAGAGACCGGCAACGAACGCGGCCGGAACGAGCCACGTCAGCCAGCGGTTCTTCCGCGCCAGCGCCGCGGTGGCGACGGCGATGAGGACCGCCAGGCCGACATAGGTGATCGACGCCCACCGCGCCGGCACGCGGATCGCGCGGAACCCGGGGACGGCGCCGAAGAGAAAGCGATGAAACTCGAAGTTCGGGCCGAGCGAGCCGAGGAAGCCGATGAGAACCCAGATCGCGCCGATGGCCGTCGCCGGCCGGCGATACGAGACCAACGCGACCACTGCCGCGATCAGCGCGAGCGCACCCGGATACAGCCGCCGCTCCGGCTCGTCCGCCCCCGGCAGCCAGTCCGCGGGCGTCGCGGAGAAGCGCAGCGTCTCCTCGTACGTCCGCTCCAGCCCGTACAGCTTGGCCACCATCGCGTAGGGATAGAGAAACGGCGTCAGGACGAGCATCGCGACCGCCGTGGCGACCCCGAGGTACTTCCAATCGCGCCGCGGGATCAGCAGCGCCGCCGTGAGCGCACTGGCCAGACCCCCGAAGAGCAGCGCGTGGATGCTCGTCAGCCCGTTCATCACGAAGAACGCGGCAAAGAGCGCGGCCCGGCGGGGCGTCGGCCGGGCGGCGTAGAGCAGGAGGCCGTAGAGCAGCAGCGGCAGCCACCCGCCCCAGACGTGCTGGATGTGCGGCAGCTGCACGAATCGCCAGGGGACGAAGGCGTAGAACACGCCCGCCGCCAGTCCCGCCGCGAACGAGCCGGTGAGGCGCACGGCGACGAGGTACGCGGCGAAGCCGCAGAAGGCGAAGCCGGCCAGCATGGCCAGGTTGAACGCCGTCACCGGCCCGGCGCCGACCGCGCGCAAGGGAAAGGTGAAAACCGCGATCCCGTAGATGTTCTCGCTCAGGGCCAGCGAGTACTTCGCCGGATGGAACGAGTTCGCGTGGAACAGCGACAGCGGCTGGTGCAGGGTCGCCCACCAGTCCCAGTCCAGGGCCCAGACGTTCACGTACGGGTCGCCGGGGTCGGAGACGGCGCTGCCGAGGTTCGCGGCCAGGGGCCAGGTCATCACGACGCTCAGCAGGAGGAAGAGTCCCGCCGCGGCGGCGTGTTGCCTCATCATCGCCCGGCGATGATAATTCGCTGCGGTCCAAATCACCTTTGCGGAGACCCTCATGCCTGCTGCCATCCCGTTCACCGGCAACTACGAAGACCTGTCGACCGATCGCGGGTACCAGTTCAAGTTCTATTGCGAGAAGTGCCACAACGGCTACATGTCCACTTTCCAGACCTCGAAGATGGGCATGCTCGGCTCGGCCGCCCAGGTCGCGGGAAGCCTCTTCGGCGGTGTCTTCGGACGCGTGGCCGACAGCGCCTATGAGGTGCAGCGCGCGGTGGGCGGCCCCGCCCACGACGCCGCCCTCAAGGACGCGGTCAAGGAGATCGCCCCGACCTTCAAGCAGTGCACGCGCTGCGGCAACTGGGTCTGCGAGCCGATCTGCTGGAACAAGAAGGCCGGCCTCTGCGAGAACTGCGCGCCCGACTTCGACGAGGAGATGGCCGCCGCCCAGGCCGAGGCCGCGCGCGAGCAGATCCACGAGAAGGCCCGGACCGTCGACTGGACCAAGCAGCGCGACGTCCGCACCGTGACCGGTGCCGTGTGCCCGGAATGCGGCGCCAAGACCCAGGGCGGCAAGTTCTGCCACGACTGCGGCGCCTCCCTGAACCCGAAGCGGGGCTGCCAGCAGTGCGGCCACGAGGCCGAGGGGGCGCCGAAGTTCTGTCCGGAGTGTGGGCAGAAGTATTAGCAGCGCTTTTGCAGAAGTACGGGCCGTGAACCACACGGTCATCGTCCTCTTCGGCGGCACCTCCGACGAACGCCACGTCTCCGTCGCGTCCGGTCAGAACATCGTCCGGACCCTCGGGAGACCGCTGGCGTGGTTCTGGGCGCCGAACGGGGCGGTGCACGACGTCTCCGTGGACGACCTGCTCGCCCACCAGCGGCCGTTCGAGCTCGACTTCATCCCCTCGCGGCCGGCCATCTTCCCGGACCTGGAGCAGGCCCTGGACACGCTGCCGGTCGAGAATCCGGTGTTCCTCCTGGCCCTGCACGGCACGGCGGGCGAGGACGGGACGCTGCAGCGCATGCTCGAAGAGCGCGGGATCCCCTTCACCGGCTCCGGCTCCGAGACCAGCGCGATCGCCTTCGACAAGGCCCGGGCCAAGGAGCGGCTCGCCGGAAAGGTGCGTCTCGCCGAGTCGCGCGTCGCCGCGACGCCCGCGGAGTTGCCCCAGGTCGTGCGGGACATGCTCTCCCGGCACGAGCGGGTGGTGCTCAAGCCGCTCGCCGGCGGCTCCAGCCGCGGGCTGTTCTTCCTCGGCCGCGGAGACGCGGTTCCCGATGTGGAGATCCCGTACATCGTCGAGCAGTTCCTCGCCGGACGCGAGCTCACCGTCGGCGTGGTCGACGAGGGCAACGGCCCATTTGCGCTGCCCGTCCTGGAGATCGAAGTCGACGCCGGCCGCGATTTCGACTACGCCGGCAAGTACCTCGGCCAGGGCACACGCGAGATCTGCCCGGCGAACATCCCCGACGATCTGGCGTCCGAGGCCCAGGCCGCGGCTCTTGCGGCCCACGAGGCCCTCGGCTGCACCGGCTACTCGCGCACCGACCTCGTGGCAGCCGAGGACGGCGTGTACTACCTGGAGACGAACACCCTGCCGGGCCTGACCGGGGCCTCGCTGGTGCCCCAGCAACTGGCCGCCGCCGGCATCGGCTTCCGCGACTTTCTGGAGAAACAGGTCGAGCTGGCGATGGCCCGGGCGAGTATCCTCACCACGTGAACGCCTGGAACATCGGCCTGGCCATCCTCCTCGGCCTCGGCCTTTCCGCCTCCACGGGGCTGAACACGTTCCTCCCCCTGCTCCTCCTGGCCGCCGCCGCGCGCTTCCACATCGCCGGCATCACCCTGGGCGAGAAGTTCGAGTGGCTGTCCTCCGACGTGGCCATCATCGTTCTCATCATCGCCTGCATCCTGGAGATCGTGGCCGACAAGATCCCGGCCGTCGATCACTTCCTCGACTCGGTGGGCACGTTCGTCCGGCCGATCGCCGGCGCGCTGGCCGCGGCGTCGGTGCTGACCGGCGTCGACCCCGTCGTCGCATCGGTGGTCGGGCTGATCATCGGCGCGCCGACGTCGTTCGGACTGCACACGCTCAAGACCGGCGCGAGGCTGACCTCAACGGCGACCACGTTCGGCTGCGCCAATCCCGTGATCTCGCTCATCGAGGACGTGATCTCGTTCGGCCTCTCCGTGATCGCGATCTTCAGCCCTCTGCTCGTGCCGATCGCCCTGCTCGTCCTGGCGTTCGCGCTCTGGAAGCTCGTGCTGTGGGCCCGCGGGCGCGCTACAGCCGGCGCAGCAGCTCCTCGATCCGGGCCTTGAGTCCCTCGGTATCGACGCCCGTCGCCAGCGCGCGCTCGGCGAGGGTCTTCGCCCGTTCCCGATCGCGGCCGGCGATGGCCTCGGCCACGAAGTAGCTGCTCCACGCCTCCATCCAGCGCGGCTTCGAGCGCGGGCTCTCCACGATGCGGTTGAAGATCGTCAGTGCCTCTTCCGATTCGGGACCGTTGATGCGCATGGCCGGACGGATGCGGCCCACCATCATGCCGAGGCTGAACTGGATGCCGAGATCCTCGGGATAGAGCGCGACGAGGCGATGGCCGGCATCGACGCCGAGCTGGCGTACGACCGGATCGCCGGACTGACCGAAGAGCGCAAGGCGATCGTCGTCGCGGACGCTCGCCAGCTCGGACGAGCAGCAGTCGACCGCCTGCCGCAGCAGCGCGTCGCTCCGCGCACGGTCTCCGCGAAATCGCTCCGTCAACGCATCGGCGACGAGTCTCGTGCCCTCGTGTGCGCCGCCGACGAACGTCCGCAGAAAATCGTTCGCCATCGGATAGAGCAGCACGTTCGGCGCGCCGCCCTGCGGCGCCACGAGAGCCTCGCTGTTCGCGAGCAGCACCAGCGTCAGTCCGCGCGACGGCACTTTCACCAGCAGCGCCGAATAAGCCTCCGGCCACCACCCCTGATGCCACACCACGCGCTCGCCGCCCACGGTCTGCGTGAACCAGCCGAATCCGTAGGGCAGCGTCTCGCCTCGCGTCGAGATCACCGGCGACCACGCCCGCTCGCGCGCCGCGCCCGACAGCAGCCGCCCGTCATCGAGGGCCATGCTGTACTGCGCGAGGTCGGTCACCGTCGAGGAGAGACCCGAGGAAGAATGGAACCCCATGGGCGGATACTTCGAGCGCACGATGCTGCCGTCCTCGAGGCGATACGGTCTGGCCAGGCCGGCGAGGCTCTCCGCGTACCCTTCCTCGCTCCGATCGGGCAGCGTGCGCGTCAGGTCCGCCCGCTGCAGCACGCGCGCCGTCATCAGATCGACGAACTTCTCCCTGGTCGCCGACTCGACGACATTGTCGAGCCAATTGAAACGCGAGCTGTACGAGAAGCGCGCCCCCGGCCCGGTCTCGGATGTATGGGACAGGACGTGGCGGATGCGCACGTCCGGCGGCACCTGAAAGTCGACGAAGCGCTTCACGTCGAGATCGAGGTCGAGCCGTCCCTCTTCGGCGAGCTGCATCATCAGCGTCGACGTGAACGTCTTGGTGATCGAGCCGATCGAGTAGAGCGTATCGGCGCCGGCGGGCGTGCCCGCCTCGACGTCGGCCAGGCCGTAGCCCCGCGCCAGCGCGATCTTCCCGCCCTGCACGACGGCGACGGAAAGCCCGGGAATGCGCAGCGCCGTGCGCGTGGCGTCGACGCGCTCGGCAAACGCCTCGAGCGGATCGGGCGCCGGCTGCAGATGGCCGCACGAAACAGCGAGGGAGAGCGCGAGTGCCGCGGGGATCCGTCGTCTCATGGCCACTTACCGCTTCGCCGGCCGGTTCAGGACCGTCACCCGCCCCTCCACCTTCGGCGTGAGCGGCTGCGGCTTCTTCTTCCACTGCTCGATGAGCAGCTCCCGGATCGGGACGGCGTAGAAGACCTGCAGCTGGTCGGGGGTCACGCTCTTCATGATGTCCTGGGTGCCGTCGCCGCCCGCGGCGACGAAGTCGGGCATGGCCACGTTGTAGACCGCGTCGAGCTTGAGCGGCTCGCCGTTCGCCAGCGTGATCGCGGTGATCCGCTCGCGCTCCGGCTTGGCCATGTCGATGGTGTAGCGCAGGCCGCTGGTCTGGAACACGCCGCGCTGGCCGCTGGCGCCGACGGTGACCATGTCCAGCACCTGTTGTCCGGTGAGCCGTGCGACCGCGGGAAAGTTGTCGAACGGACTGACGGCGAAGACGTCGGCGTAGATGAGGTCGCCCGCGGGCAGCTCGGCGCGGATGCCGCCGGAGTTCATGAAGGCGATGTCGGCGCCGCTCCACTCGCGAAGGGCGTCGGCGATCAGGTTGCCGAGGGGTGCTTCCTCCGTGTAGGAGCGGGAGAAGGGGGCGGCGGTGCGAATGCCGAGCTTCTCCTCGCGCTTGGCGGCCACGCGGCGGAGGAACGGATCGATCACCGCGGCCACGCGCTTGTCCGGCGCGATGGTCTGGCCGGCGAACACGCGCGGCGTGAGCTTGGCCCCGGCGGGCGCGCGGCGGGGGTCGCAGTGCTCCGTCCCCTCGTAGACGAATGTGCAGATCATGGTCAGCGGCCGCATCTCCGACTTGGTGACCTTGTCGTTCTTGATGTCGATCCAGAGGTCGAGCGTGGAGAACTCGCGGGAGAACGGCGCGCCCTGCAGGGTCGGCACGCCGTGCACGTAGTGGCGCATCTGGGCGTGGGTATGGCCGGCGAAGTAGGCGTCGATGGTGCCCTTGGGCAGCTTGGCCAGGTAGTCCATCACCTCGTGCTGGGTCTCGCAGGAGTCGAGGTTATGCGGCTCGTCGGTCTTCGAGCAGCGGCCGCCCATGTGGGCGATGACGATCACCGCGTCCACGCCCTGAGCCCGGAGCTCCTGGGCCGCCTTCACCGTCGCCGCCACCGGGTCGGTGAAATTCAGGGTGAGGACGTTCGCCAGCATGGTCACGTTCGGCGTGTCCGGCGTGGAGAGGCCGATGATGCCGATGCGGGCGTCGCCGCTGCGGACGATCGTGTACGGCCTGGCCCACCCCGGGACCTTTCCGGTGGCCTTCTCGACCATGTTCGCCGAGAGCAGCGGGAACATCGCCAGGTCGGCGTTGCGCTTGAGGGCGCCCAGGGGATCATCGCCGGGCTTCCGGGCCACGGAGTCGGGGCCGACCGGGCCGAAGTCGAACTCGTGGTTGCCCACCGCCGCGGCCGCATAGCCGATGACGTTGTAGCCGCGGACCACGGCCTCGCCCTCGAACAGGTTCGACTCCAGCGTGCCCTGGAACATGTCCCCGGAGTCGACCACGAGCACCCGCCCGCCGTTCTCCGCCCTGAGGGCCTCGACGTAGCTCGCCAGCGCCGGCAGCCCGCCCCAGAGCACCCCCTCCCCCCCGCCCGGCGGCGTTTCCACGCGCCCGTTGAACCAGCCGTGGACGTCGGTCGTACCGACGATCACCACCCGCACCGGCTCGGCCGGTTTCGGGGGGACGGACGCGCAGCCGAAGGCCAGAAGGAAGAGAAACCAGGGCAGGGACCGTTTCATCGCGCGGGCATTATAGGGAGTCGATGAAGCGCATGGCCTTCCAGGTCGCCGCAACCGCCATCGCCCTCCTCCATCTCCTCTTCATCCTGTTCGTTCTCTTCGGCGGGCTGTTGGTGCTGAAGTGGCGGTGGCTGAAGTGGGTGCACCTGCCGGCGGCGGTGTGGGGGGTGATGATCGAGTTTTTCAGCTGGTGGTGCCCGCTGACGAAGTGGGAGAACTATTTCCTCCGCCAGGCGGGGAAAGCGGGGTACAGCGGCGGGTTCGTCTCGCACTACATCATGCCGGTGATCTATCCTCCCGGCCTGACGCGCGAGATCGAGATCGCCATCGGCCTGATTGTGCTGGCCGTCAACCTCGCCATTTACGTGAAAGTGTTTCGATAGATGACCTCAGTTGCCATTCCGCAGCATCCGGTCCAGACGACCGACCAGACGTTTTCCACCCTTGGCCTGAGCCCGGAGATCCTGGCCACGGTCGAGGAGATCGGCTTCGTCCATCCCACGCCGATCCAGGCCGCGGTGATCCCCACCGCCCTCCAGGGCCGCGATGTGATCGGCCTGGCCCAGACCGGCTCCGGCAAGACCGCCGCGTTCGTCCTGCCCATGGCCGAGCGCCTCACCCACGGCCGGGGCGTGCGCGGGCTGATCCTCGCCCCCACGCGCGAGATCGCCCTGCAGACCAAGGCCTTCCTCGATCTCTTCGGGAAGAACCACGAGCTGGACACGTCCTGTCTCATCGGCGGTGTGAGGATGCGTCCGCAGCTCGATTCCTTGAAGAAACAGCCGGACATCATCGTGGCCACCCCGGGCCGCCTGCTCGATCACGTGCAGAGACGCACCGTGAAGCTCGACAACATCGAGATCCTGGTCCTCGACGAGGCCGACCACATGCTCGACCTCGGCTTCCTGCCGCAGATCCGAGACATCCTGCGCCGCCTCCCGCGCAACCGGCAGACGCTGATGTTCTCCGCGACCATGCCCGACTCGATCGAGATGATCGCCCGCGACTTCATGCGCGAGCCCACGCGCATCGACATCACGCCCGTCGGCGCCGCGGAAGGGATCACCCACCGCCTCTACGTGGTCAAGGAGGCCGACAAGCGCAACGCCCTCCTGGCCCTGCTGCACCAGGAGCTCGGCTCGACCCTCGTCTTCACCCGCCGCAAGATCGACGCGGAGTGGCTCTACCACATCCTCCAGCGCCAGGGGCACCCGGTGGCGCGCATCCACGCCGACCAGTCCCAGGGCAAGCGCGTCAGCGCGCTCCAGACCTTCCGCGAGGGACAGCACCGCATCCTCGTCGCTACCGACATCGCCGGCCGCGGCATCGACGTCCCCGGCATCGAGCACGTCATCAACTTCGACATCCCCGAGAACGTCGAGGACTATATTCACCGCGCCGGCCGCACCGCCCGCGGCCGCGCCCTGGGCATCGTCTCCACCATCGCTACCTGGCAGGACCTGCCCATGGTCCGCAAGATCGAAGAGACCCTCGGCCAGAAGGTCCCGCGCTGCACCGTGGCCGGAGTGGAGCCGTGGGAGGAGTCGGAGAAGAAGCCGGTCAGCCGGGAGCGGCGGCGGGTGTAGGCAACCGACATCTACAACGCGTAGAGGCATTTGCCTCGTCGCCTATCCTCGGTACGTGAGCGAAGGGCCGGAACTGGTCATCGGTCTCGTGGGGGCGATCGGTACGGACCTCGCGTCTGCATCAGAAGCGCTCCGACATCGGCTCACCACGGTCGGATACACGGTCTCGCCGGAGATTCGCGTCAGCCATCTTCTCCATGACATCGACGCGTATGCCTCGCTCGCGAGCATTCATGACCGCGAGGCCTATTACGACCAGCACATGGACGCGGGCAATGACCTGTGCGAGAAGACGAAACGACAGGACGCGATGGCGCTGCTGGCCGTGCTTCAGATCCGTGCGCTCCGCGCGGAGGTGAACGATGCTCGCGGGCTTGCTCCGACAGCGCCTCTTCAGCGGCACGCATTCATCATCAACTCGCTCAAACGTCCCGAGGAGATCAAGCTTCTCAAGCGGGTCTACGGTGACGCCTGCATTCTCGTCGGGGTGTACGCGTCACGCGACAAGCGGCGGGATACGCTCGCCCTCAGGATCGCGAAATCGCAGAACAAAGAGACATCGCAGTGCCGGCACATCGCCGAGCGCCTGATGATGCGCGACGAATCGGAGTCGACGAAGTTCGGACAGGACGTCAGCCACACCTTCTTCAAAGCCGACGCATTCATCGATGCCACGCAGCGCGCGCCCGCCGAGGAGGCGATCGGACGGCTCATCGACGTTCTCTTCGGCCATCCCTTCGAAACCCCGACTCGTGACGAGATCGGTATGCAGCACGCATTCAGCGCCGCCCTTCGCTCGGCCGACCTTTCGCGTCAGGTCGGTGCCGCAATCTGCACGGCAGACGGACAGCTCGTCGCCACCGGCACGAATGAAGTGCCTAAGGCCGGCGGTGGCCTGTACTGGCCTGGTTCCGAAGATCAACGGGACTTTCGGTTCGCCGAACGCGACGAGCCGAACGCGGAGATGAAGCGCCTCATCCTGTCCGATCTGCTCATCAGACTGAAAACGATCGGACTCCTTGCCGGCGATGTTGACCTGAACGACGCGAAAATCGAGACTCTAGCGCTTGTAGAGTTGAAGGAGAGCCGGCTGATGAGCATCACCGAGTTCGGCCGAGCCGTCCATGCGGAAATGGCCGCAATCACGGATGCGGCGAGGCGAGGGGTGAGCGTCGCCGGATCAGTCCTGCTGTGCACGACCTTCCCATGTCACAATTGCGCCAAGCACATCGTGGCTGCCGGAATCCAGCAGGTCGTCTACATCGAGCCGTACCCGAAGAGTGAAGTCGCACGGCTCTTCCCGGACTCCATCGCTCTCGACCGCAAGCCTGCCGCAAATCAGGTCAGCTTCTCGCCTTTCGTCGGTTTTGCTCCAACGCGGTTTATTCAGTTGTTCCAGATGCAACGGCGCATGGACGACGAGAAGCACATCTTGAATTGGGAATCGATACGACAAACTGCCCAGCCCCGGATGGCTGGTCTCTCCGCTGCATACCTGGCCAAGGAAGGCGAACACGTGGAAGAATTGAAGGAGCGGATGGCAGCAGCGGACCTCTGGCTCAGGAAAGGCGCAAACGGATGACCAACGCGGAAAAGCTCGCAAAGGCAATGAAAGAGGCGTCCGAGTTTTACAAAAAGCTCCCGGATTGGGCAAAAACCAAGACGAAAGCCGACCCAATTTGCGTGGAGCAGACCGTCCGACCGGGCGAAGACAGAAAGCGCTGACGCGCTTCACCTCCCGCCGGCCGTAAACCCGAACCTCTCCCGCAACACGCCTTCCCACTCCTCCGCCCCCACCTCCCGCTCCTCGCGGGCGCTGCCCTTCGTGACGATCAGCCGGTCGCGGGTCAGGGTGATCCGCCCGTCGGGCGTGGCCACCGAGCACACCCACTTCTTCGTGAAGGACGACTCGGGCGAGGTCTGCTGCCAGTCGCACATCGGCGCGTATTCGTCGAGCTCGTGCGGGTCGAGGGTGAAGAGGTACTCGGTGCGCCAGTCGCCGTTCTCGTCGCGCTCCTGCATCTGCCACTCCTCGCCTTCCACGATGCGGTACATGCCGGCTGGGTCGCGTTGCTCGCCGCGCTCGTCGAGGTTCAGGGGGAGGACGAAGGAGTCGCCGAAGCCGACGTCGGCGAGCCAGCGCGAGCCGTCGGCGAAGCGGACCAGCAAGGCCATGTGATCGAACGGCGGGCCGTATGTGCCGTCCTTCGTGATCACGCGCGCGGAGAGCAAGGTCACGTCGAAGCCGAGGGCGCGGAGAAGGGCGGCGAAGGCGCCGTTCAGCTCGTAGCAGAAGCCGCCGCGGCGCTCGCGCACGATCTTGTCGAAGAAGCGCGCCGGATCGACGACGATCGGCCGCTTCCAGTGGATGTCGAGGTTCTCGAAGGGCACGGAGTACATGTGCCGCTCGTGGAGCGCGCGGAGGGTGTCCAACGTCGGCGTCCGCGGGCCGTCGTAGCCGATGCGGGCGAGGTAGGCGTCGACGTCGATCATAGTGCGTCGCCAAGGACCACGAAGCCCGCCCAGTAGAACGGGTGGCGGTATTCCTTCGTCTTGAGCATCGACACGATCGTCTTCTGCAGGGCGCTGGCCGCCTTGGTCCGGTCGCTGCGCACGTTCCGGTGGAAGTTGCGCATGAGCACACTCGTCGCCGCCGAGTCGACTTTCCACTGGCTCACCACCTGCGTTCGGCACCGCGCCGCGAACAAGGCCCAGCTGAACCCGATGATGCCCTCGCCCGCGGAGTACTTGCCGCGGGCGGTATCGCAGGCCGACAGGACCACGAGCTCCGCGCCGAGATCCATGTCCATCAGCTCGCCGGCCTCGAGATAGCCGTCTTCCGTCTTCGCGCCGCCGGGGGCGAGCAAGAGATACGAGTGCATCGGGCTGGCGTCGTTGAGCACGCCGTGACCGGCCACGTGCAGCACCCGGTACCGCGGCGCCTCGGCCTTGAAGCGCTCCTCGGTGGCCTCGCCGCGGACGTACACCGCGCTGCCCGCTCCGTAGAACCGGGCCACGCTCTTCGCCTCGGCCTCCGCCTCCGGGAGCGGAGCGAGCGGGCCGCGCAAGCCTTCCACGCCCGCGGCGGACGGCGTGGTCGGGTTGCCGAAGGCGAGCAGCTCGCGCCGTCCGCTCGCCGACGCGGCGTGCGATGTACCGCTCATTTCCATCCACGCCGTCGTCGACGGCGCGTAGACGATCGCCGCCTGTTCCGCGAGGTAGGTCCCCCGCGCGTCCACCAGGGCCTGGAACGGCAGATTCCACAGCGGCCCGTCCGGCACGAGAATCCACGAGCGGCGTTTGGACAGGAGGTCGGCAATCGGCGCGATGAGCGTCTGATGCAGCGACCGCGCGGTCTTGCGGAAGTCCGGACGCCGTCCGGCCAGGAGCGCGCGGAACGATTCCGCATCGCGGGCGAGGGTCTCCCGGGAGACATCGATCGCGCGCATCTCGATCGTTCCGCCGGCAATCACGAAGGCGTAGGTCTTCTCCTCGGTCACGAGGTACTCGACGATCGCAGCCTCGCGCGGCAGGCGGGAGGCGACGTCGCGCGCGGTCACCGGCTGCAGCGGCCGATCGGCGGGACCGCTGCGCAGGATCTCGATGAGCACCCGCGACCGATACCGTTCCGCGTACTGGAAGGCCTCCTCGATGCGCCCCTCGCCGATCGCCAGGATGGCCATGTCGGCGTACGGCTCGCTGCGCTCCTCGAAGAAGCGAACCTGCCTTTCCGTGGACTGCCCGTGCATCGACTCGATCACATCGATCGCCCCGGCCAGCGACGCCCGCGCTTCCTCGACCCGTCCGAGCTTCCGGTAGAGGTGACCAGCGAGGGCTCGGGAAAGGGAAACGGCTTTGCTTTCGTCCGTGCGCTCCGCGACTGCCGCGAGGGCGTGCTCGAGTGCGCTGGAGAGATTGCCGCGCCGCTCATCGACGATCGCCAGAAGCCGCCGGGCGGTCGAGCGCGAATTCGAATCGTTGAGTCGTTCGAGCTCCGGCAGCAGCTCGCCGAGGGTCTGCGCTGCCTCCTCGTGACGGCGGAGCTGGATGAGAACCGAGGCGATGTTCAGCTTGGAGATGTTGATCCCGCGGGTGTACTTGAGCCGTTCCAGGAGGGCCAGGTTCTCGCGGTAGACCTCCAGCGCGAGGTCGCTGCGGCCCATCAGTTTGTAGCTGATGCCGAGGTTGTTCAGGGTCCTCGAGACCATCGGCGTGTTGCCGAGCTCGCGGAACATCGCGATCGCTTTCTGCTCGTACTGAACGGCGCGCTCCGCGTCCCCCTGACTTCTGTACACGTCGCCGATCCCCTGGAGAGCCGAGGCGTGAACGGTGGCGTCATCGGCGGCGATCGCGGCGGCGATGGCCTCGCGCAACGTGGCCATGGCCTGGCGATACTGCCCGAGGGCCTCTTGAGATTGGCCGAGGTGCTCCAGGCAGAAGGCCTTCCGCCCTCCCTCCGGAATGGACGCGCACTGCCGGAAGTAGTCGGCCGCCGCGGCGAACTTCGCCTGGCCGATGTGCAGATTGCCCAGGTGCTGCAAGGCTCCGGCGAGGCCGCGCGCGTCGCCAGCCGCCTCGAACGTTGCCCGAGCCTCGTTCGCCAGGGCGATGCCTTCGTCGAACGCGCCCTGCATCGTCTTCACCGAGGCAATGCCGAGCTTCGCGCGCGCGGCGAGGAGGGAGTCCCCTGCGGCTTCGGCGGCGGCGCGCGCTTTCTCGTACGCCGGGAGGGCGTCTTTGAAACGCCTCGCGTCGTAATGGGCCTTCGCGGTTGCGAGCAGATCGGCAGGCGATTCCTGCGCGGCCACCGTGCCCGCCAGGATCAGCAGAACTGCGGCGGCGATGAGTTTCATCGAGAGACGGAGTCGATCAGAGCGCGCGCGACGGGCGAGCCCGGGTTCTGTTCGGCGAGGCGGCGGAACTCCCGCTCGGCATCGTGTAGCAGGCCGTGGCGGCTGTACAGCAGGCCGCGCAGGAGATGCGAGTCGCGATAGTGCGCCTCGCCGCGGCCGACCTCGGCCGCCTCCTCCGCCGCGAGCACGCGGAACACCGCCTCGGCCCGGTCCGAACCGCCCGACGAGATCTCGCCCGCATCGGTCTCGGCCACGACGTGCCACGAGAGATCGACTCCGGCCGGCAGCGGTTCGGACGGCGTCCAGGACGTGCGCTCGAGGGCCTCGCTTCGGGCGACCTCCTCGTAGTCGGCGTCGAACACCGCCACACGATAACTCCGCGCGCGGCGGACCGATGTCCAAGAGAAGCGGGGCTGGGCGTCGAGCACCGCCGAGCGGAACGGCTCGATCGCGCGCAGCGGGTGCGCGCTCGCGCCACCACTGCCACGGACCGCGCCCGGCATGGCGACGATGAACGTCGGGATGGCAATCGAGCGTCCCGACAGCACCGCCCGGACGTCTTCCGCGTCGCGCGGCGAGCGCGGCTCGACTCCGGCGAGCGTCCCGTCCGCGAGCAGCGCGATGCGTCCGGCGCCGTCGGCGAGGCTGGCCACCACCGCAGCGCGTGGAGCGGCGGGCTTCAGCCCGCCGTCCGGCGGCCTGAAGGCCGCCGCTCCACGGTCTTCCGGAGCCTCCCTCCGCGGCACAAGGACAACGATCGCGGACAGCGCCAGCACGGTGAAGGCGACCGCCGCGGCCATCAGCCATCGCCGCGAAGGCCGCTCGGTGGCGTCAGCATCGAACCGGCGCAGATCCTCCACCTCCGCCCGGCATATGGCGCAGGCCGCAACGTGGCGCGAGATCAGGCGATACGACGGATCGTCCACGCGCTCGTCGACGAGCACGTCCAGCTCTTCGTCGGAGAGATGGTCGTCCACGGACACGAGCGCCTGCAGGGCCGTCCTGCCGGCCCGCGGGTCCGCCTTCGCGCATCGCGCACACTGCCCGACGTGGAGCGCCACCTCGGCCACCGCGGGGCCGGCCAGGCGATGCTCGCGAAACGCCAGGAGCGTGTCGGAATGGGGATGCCGGTCCACCATTTCGCTTTTCTCCCTGTTCATGAAGATGCGCGATCGAGCAGCGGATTACCGTCGCGCAGAAACGGAAGCCGCCGCCCCAGCCTCTCCCGGGCCGATTTTCTCAGATTGATGACCTGCTGCCGGGTCAGGTCGAGCCGCTCGGCGATGGCCAGGTCCGGGAGTGGCAGCTGATCCCAGATGGCGGCGAGCTCGTCGGGACGAAGCTCCACCGCGGCGGCGAGCTCGTCGAAGGTCACGATCCGCAAGAGGACCAGCAGGCTCGTAATCGGCGAGCCGTTCTCGTCGCGAAGGCCGAGGAGCAGGGCGATGCGCTGGCGCGGCAGGAGGAGATCGATCTCCCGCCAGACCTCGGCCAGCGCCGAACGGTAGACCAGCGAGGACTCGACCGAGGCCGTCTCGTCGACCCGCTCGCTCGGCGCCGCCTGGGCCGGGGCCACCGGCAGCCGGAACAGCTCCGCGACCTTCTCCACGAGCCGCTCCAGCTCGACCGGCTTGCGCACATGCTCGAAGACGTGATCGAGCGCGCGAGTGATCTGCGACCGGCTGTTGGCATCGCTCCCGGTCACGGAGAGCGGCGGAACGCGATCGAGGTCGGCCTCGGAACCCTCGCCGGAAACGGTACCGGCCCACGTCGCGAGGCCGCAGACGAAGCTGCCCGCCTGCGACTGCCAGAGCGCGAAGCGCGTCGACTTGCGCACGAGGTGGCGGATGAAGTTGCGCAGGCGCTGGCGCTCGGGGTGGACGCGGCGGAAGTGGGCGTGGACGACGTTGAACGCCGTCACCGCCGCGTAGGCCTTGAAGCTCGCGATGGCATGGCGGGCCGGATCGGGCTTGATCTCCTGCAGCCTCCGGATCAACTGGAGGGTCGTCTCGCTGAGGAGCTCTTCCCGCTCGCTGGCGGCGACGGCGGCGCCGGCTTTCCCGCGGATCACTCCCTCGATGACAGGGGTGACCCGATCGATCAGGACCCGGAGCGCGTCATGTTCCGCCGCCGACTCCTGCGGCGCGTTCAGGAAGGGCTCGAGAACCGGATCCAGCGCGTCGCCGGTCAAGTGCTCTGGAGGCATCTCGGACGTGGGTCGAACGAAAAATCGTAGCACGCGGTAATACGGCCTGCCCCGCGGCATCTTCAGCTCCAAAGAACGATGGAGGCACTCCGTGACCCGCATCACACTCATCGGTTGTTTCGCCCTTTGTCTCGTTGCCATGCCGCTGGCCGCCCAGACCGGTGAAGACCAGCCGTGGCTCGATCTGCAGTCCGTGACGCTCGGCCTGCGCTATCGCCTGATGGAGAATCATCTCGGCACGCGCGCCCAGAACTGGAGCGATCACCACCAGGGCCTCAAGCTCCGGCTGAAGCTGGACCGCTCGGCGAAGTATTCGCTGTCGGCGGTGGCCTTCAACGGCGACACCTTCACCGCCAGCTGGAACCTGCGCGGCGTCGGCGCGCCGGCGAACCGCCTGTTCCTCAAGCAGCTCTACGTCACCGCCAAGCCGAAGAGCGGCGTCGAGCTTCAGTACGGCGGCCTCGGAATCGTCCGCGGCGAGTCGAGCGAGATCACGTCGTATGACAACGACGGCTATCTCATGGGACAGCGCTTGACGCTCTCGCCGAAGCGCGGCGTCGACGAGCTCACCGTGACCGCCGGATACCTCGGCGACCTCAGGACCCCGAGCGTGACCCGCCGCCTGCACCGCCTCTCCGAGGTCAACTACGCCCAGATTCTCGTCAGGAAGAAACTGACCGATCGCCTGACCGCCACCGCCGACTTCACCGAGGACGACGGAGAACGGACGCTCCGGCAGGCAATCGTGATTCGTCCCTCCACGGCTGTCGATCTGATCCGCATCGAGGCGTATGAGCGCGTGAGCGGTGATGGTGCTGCGGGCGGCGCCATCACCGTCGAGAAGCCGTTCGGACGGACGCGCCTCGCGGCATCGTTCGCCTCGGTCGACGACCAGTACCGTCCCGTGAACGGCGACCGCTACGGACGCGGACAACGGCTCTCGCTCACCAGCACCTTCGCCTTGAGCCGCGACGCGTCGCTGCAGGTCTTCGTCACCCGCGCCCTCGGCGACGACGTGGCCATGCCGAACCGGACGCGCCTGGACGTGCACATCCGCTACGAGCTGGCGGCCCTCCTGCGGCAGCTCGCGAAGGACTGATCATGCGATTCCGCGTTTTCGTGCTCGCCGCGATCGCGGCGGCGTTGCTCCTGTCCAATGACGTCTGGGCCGGCCGCGGGCGGCGCCCGGCGGTGAAGCCGCTCCCGGCGGGGCTAGGGCTTCTGCTCCCGCTTCCCGACGATCCGCAGAACCCGCTCACGCCGGCAAAGGCCGAGCTGGGACGGCAGCTGTTCGAGGACCCGCGCCTGTCGGGCGACGAGAGCCTCAGCTGCGCGTCCTGCCACCCGGCGGAGATGGGATACGCCGACGGGATGGCGCTCTCCGAGGGCGCGGGAGGGAAGCCGATGCCGAGGCACACCCCGACGCTGCTCAACGCCGCGTACTACCGGTACATCAACTGGGACGGCAAGTTCGCGAACACCACGGAGCTCGTCCTCGCGGTCCTGGCCAATCCGCGGAACATGAACATGCAGGACGAGGCCGTGCTCGTGGCCCGCCTGGAGGCGGTGCCGGCGTACCGGACGAAGTTCCGCGAGATCTTCGGCGCGCCGCCGACCAAGCTGCGGGTGGCCCAGGCGCTCGACGCCTATGTCCGCGCCCTCACCACGCCGAACTCGCCGTTCGACCGCTACGCCGCCGGCAACACGAGGGCGCTGACCCGAGCGCAGCAGCGCGGCCTGAAGCTGTTCGTGGGCAAGGCGGAGTGCGCGATGTGCCACCGCGGTCCGAATTTCGCCGACGACCAGTTCCACGCCCTCGGCATCCGCGGAGAGGACACGGGCCGCTTCAAGGTCACCGGCGCAGAGGTCGACCGCTACGCGTTCAAGACCCCGACGCTCCGCAACGTGGAGCTGACCGCGCCGTACATGCACGACGGCAGCCTGTCCACGCTTCGCCATGTGATCGACTTCTACGACGCGGGCGGGGGCCAGCAGCAGCCAAAGTCCGTGCTGCTGCGCAGACTGAACCTGACCGAGCGGGAAAAGTCCGATCTGGTCGCCTTCCTCGAGTCGCTGACGGGGACGGTCGAGAAAAAGAAGGAGTTGCACGCAGCGAAGTGAGCTAGTCGAGCTCGAATCCCGTCGCCCCGATCGGCGCGGGCGGCTCCTTCGGGGTCGCCCCGCGCCTGCGGCTGGCCTCGATCAGGGCCTCCCCTTCCTCGGGGACGCGCACGTCCTTGGCCATCTGGGCGCGGGCGCTGGCGAGGTAGACCTTCACGCCCTTGTCGGCATAGATGCGCTCGATCTCCGCGGCGTCGGCGTCGATGACGACGTAGTCCTGGAGGCGCGTGGAGAAGATCGCGAACCGGCCGTTGGATTGCTTTTCGATGCGCCAGGCCATGGGTGCGACTATTTTTACCTGACGCGATGGTACGCCGAGCGTCGATGAGGCTGTGAAAACCCGCAACGGAGGTTTGAAAGCAGCAATGAGGCTCCGAAAACCTTCAACGACGCTGTGAAAACCTTCAACGGGTTGCAAAAAGCATCGACACGGCTCCAAAAAGCAGCAATGAGGCTCCGAAAACTTCAACGACGCTGTGAAAACCTTCAACGGGCTGCGAAAAGCATCGACACGGCTCCAAAAAGCAGCAATGAGGCTCCGAAACCTTCAACGACGCTCCGCGAACCGTTCGTGGAGCCTCAGCGCCCGTATCGTACGCCGACCCGGATCGCCCGCGGCTGACCGAGGGTGATCACCGGCGTGGCGCTCACCTCGACGTCCTCGTCCAGCACGTTCTCCACGGCGAGGATGGCGTGGACACCGCGGCCGAGGGGGTGGGAGGCGAAGAGGTCGGCGACGAGGTAGGACTCCAGTGGCAGCTCGTTGCGGTCGTCGTCGAACTGGGAGGCGGACCAGCGGAGCTGCGCGCTGACGCTGCGCCACGTCAGCTGCGCCGTGGCCTGGTGGCGCGGGACCTGGGGGATGCGCAGCCCGCGCAACTCGCCCTCACGGATCGTCGCGTCGACATAAAGCCAACTCGCCGAGGCGCGCCAGTGCGGGCCGAGGCGCCACTCGCCGTCGAGCTCCACGCCGTGGGAGCGGGTGCGGCCGAGGTTCTGGCGCTGGCGGGTGATCGTGCCGCCGCTCTCGCCGAGGGTGACGTTGGCGATGGTGTCGGTGACGCTCCTCCAGAAGAGATTGAGGCGGACGTTGCGGGCGCGCGCGCCGAGCTCGAGGCCGGTCAGGTTCTCTGACCGGAGGCCGGCATTGGGGAGCGTGTTGACGTTGCCGACGCGGAAGCCGCGATAGAGCTCGTTGAGAGTTGGCGCGCGGAAGGCGGAGTACGCGGACGCGGACAGCGCGAAGCGGTCGCTGGCGCGCCAGAGGAGAGAGAGGCGCGGGTTGAGCTGGCCCTCGCTGGCCTCGTTGGTGCGCCAGAAGTCGGCGCGCAGTCCGGCAATGAGGCTCAGCGACGGCCTGATGGAGAAGAGGTCCTCGACGAATGCGGCGGCAGTGCGCTGGCGTCCGCCGGCCTCCACGCGGAACGTGCCCGCGGGGGTGAAGCGCAGTTCGTCGCTCGTGCCGCTGACCGTGCGCAGCTCGGTGCCGGCGACGAGCACGTGCCGCTGCGCCCAGGCGCGCGTCCACTGCGCAGTCCCGCCATAGCCGCGCGAGGGAACGGTCTGCTCCACGGTCAGCCGTTCCGACTGCCGGTCGTCGGCGATGGCGGAGAAGGTCTGGAAGTAGTCCTGATCGCTGCCGAACGCGCGCAGGGCGAGCGCGCCGCCGAGGAGCTGGACGTCGCCGCCGGCGGCGAGGTGGCGCAGGCGCGTGTCGTTCTCCTGCAGCGGCGTGCCGTTGCCGCGCGACTCCCGGTAGTACGACCCGCGCAGGAACGCGGAGCCGCGGCGCAGCGTGCCGTCGAGGGCCGCATGGCGCGAGTCCGCCTCGACGTCCACGGCGCCGCGCTGCGACGGCCGCACGAGCACGAAGCCGTCCGTGGTCAACAGGTCCGCGGCGATGCTGCCGTTCCACTGGTCGCGCTGCATGGCCGCGAAGACGGACGCCGTTCCGGTCTGCTGCGAGCCGGCCGTGGCCTCGGCCGCGAGCGCGGGGCCCTTGCGGCGGATGAACTGGATCACCCCGCCCATGGCCGAGCTGCCGTACAGGTCCGACGCGCCGCCGCGGAGCACTTCCACGCGGTCGAGCGCCGCGCGCGGTACGCGGCCCCAGTACACCCAGCCGCCGAAGGGATCGTTGAGGGGGATGCCGTCGTCGAGGACGAGCGCGCGCGAGGCGCCGCTGGCACCGACGCCGCGCAGAGTCACGCCCTGCGTCGTCGGATTGGCGACGCGGCTCCCCGCGCGGCGGAAGAGCGTGA
Source organism: Thermoanaerobaculia bacterium (assembly GCA_044866315.1). Lineage (GTDB taxonomy): Bacteria > Acidobacteriota > Thermoanaerobaculia > Gp7-AA8 > Gp7-AA8 > QHVT01. Next base: position 31,063 of record JBIOTX010000196.1, read on the forward strand.
AGCCCGCCACCTGCCGCAGCGCGTCGTCCAGCGTCGGCGCGGCGGTGGTCTCGAGGGTCTCCTTCGACAGCACGACCACGCTCGCCGGCGTGTCGCCGACGCGGGTCTCCGTGCGCGTCGCGGTCACGGTGACGCTGTCGAGGAAGACCTGGCCGAGGATCACGGCGGCGACGATCATTTGACGAGACTCTTGAGCAGGTCGACGAGCCGCTCCGCCCAGGTGGCGGTGAGCGACCAGGGAAGGGGCTGCTGCACGACGTGCAGTTTCCCCTCCTGCTCCAGAACTTTCCAGCCGTCGCCGCGGAAACGAATCGTCACCGTGGCCTCGCCCACGCGCAGACCGCGCAGGGTGATCTCCGGCAGCCAGTCCGGCAGGTGCGGGTCGACCACGAGGAGGTGCAGCGGCGCGTACGGGTAGAGGCCGAGCATGGCCTGCAGCAGGCAGAACACCGCCGACGCCGACCAGGCCTGGGGCACGTTCGCGTTCGGATAGATCGCCGGGAACGGGTGCTCGTCGTCGCGCGGGTGGCCGCCGAAGAGCTCGGGCAGGCGATAAAAGTCGAACAGCGCTGCGGCCTCGAACTGCGCGCGGGCGAGCTGCTGCACGCGGTCGTGCAGGCCGTAGCGCATGAACCCGAGGGCGAACGTCCCATGCTCGACCGGCCAGATCGAGCCGAGGTGATAGCTGTAAGGGTTGTAAGCGGGATTGTCCGAGGAGAGCGTGCGGATGCCCCAGCCGGAGAACATGTCCGGCGCGAAGAGGCGATCGACCACGCGCGCCACGTGCGCGTCGTCGGCGATGGCCGTGGCCACGCAGTGGCCCGGGTTCGAGGTGATGCTCCGGATCTGGCGGCCTTCGCTGTCGAGTCCCAGGGCGTAGAAGCCCTCGTCTTCCATCCACAAGGCTTCTTCGAAGCGCTGCTTGAGGGCGAGCGACTCCTCGAAGAGGCGGCGGGCCTCGTCGCGCATGCCGAGAGCCCAGAGAGTCTCGGAGAGGTGGAGCTTGGCGATGTGGACGAAGCCCTGCTCCTCGCACGTGGCGATGGGCGGCTCGACCTGGTTGCCGTCGGCGTCGACGATCGCGTCCGGCGAGTCCTTCCAGGCCTGATGTTTGACGCCGTCGCTCGAGCGGGTTTGATACGTGTACAGCCCGTCGTGCAGGCGCTCGCGGTCGAGCCACGCCAGCGCGCGCAGCGCCGGGTCGAGGAACGGCCGCACGGCGTCGGGGTCGCCGGTCCAGTGATACAGCTCCGCGACCTGGAACGCGTACAGACCGGAGGTGGTGATCGAGCCGTAGCTGCGGCCGCGGTTGATGATGTTCAGCGCGGAGAGCGGGCCGGTGTGGGCCTCGTGGAGCATGCGCCCGGGCTGCTCGTCGCGCCAGTCGTCGGTGCGCGTGCCCTGGTAGCGGGCGAGCACCTCCAGCGTGCCGCGCAGCATCTCCGGCCCGAGGATCGCGGCCTGCCAGCTGGCGGTGAGCGTGTCGCGGCCGAAGAGGGCGATGTAGAGCGGGAGGCCGGCGGCGAAGGTCCAGCCGTGGGCGGTGTCGAGATCGGGAAGGCGGAGGGCGATGAGGTCGCGCTTGGCCTGCTCCAGCGTGCTCTCGACCACGGAGGAAAGCGTCCCGCTGCCAGGCGTCTCGAACCGCATTGTGGAGTGCGGCGGCGATGCCGCCGCTTTCAAAGCGGCAGCGAAGCTGCCGCACTCCAAACGGATCGACAAACGCCACGACTCATGAGGCGCGAGCGACACATCGAACAAAGCGCGATTGCCCTCGAACCGCGGCTCCACCGAGAACACAACGTCCACCGTACGGTCGATGTCGACGGGATGATCCAGATCCGCGATGTCGCTGCAGTCCTTCTCGAACTCGACCGCGAACGTGAAGCGCGTCGCCTCGCGGGCGTAGTTCGTCAGCTCCAGCTCCTCGCGCACGCCGTCGGCGACGACGCGGAAGACGCGCAACTCTAGCGGCTGACGCGACTCGGCCGGGACCATGCCGCTGCCATGATCGGCTTCCCCGAGGTCGACGCCGGGTGCAGCGACGAGGTAGTAGCCGAGGAAAGAGTGCTGCTCGACGGTGGAGAGCACGTTCGGCGTCGGCAGGACGTCATCGATGAAATAGCGCCAGACCTTGATCAGGCGCGTCTCGTAGACGATCAGGCCATCCTGCGACCCGGGCGCGATCATGCCATCGCGCCCGGTGGCGAGAACGGTCCGGCCGTGGCTCACGTACAGCGTATCGGGACGCGCCCGGATGCGAACGAGCATGCGAAAATGACGCGCAATTTGCCCGCCATGTCCGACTTTTCTCCTGCCTGGTTCCTCCCCGGCCCGCACGCCCAGACCATCTGGGGGCGGCTGGCGCGCCCGCGCCGGCTGGTGGAGCTGCGCCGGGAGGCGTTGACCACCCCGGACGGCGATGAGCTGATCGTCGATCACGTCGACTCGTCCGCCGAAAACCCGCTTCACTTCGTGCTGATGCACGGCCTGGAGGGGAGCTCGCACTCGGTGTACATGCAGGGCATCCTCTCCGTGATCGCCCGCCACGGCCACGCCGCGACGGCGATGAACTTCCGCTCCTGTGCCCGCGACCCGGAGAACCTGCTGCGCATGCTGCCGAACCGGCGGCCGCGCTTCTACCACTCCGGTGAGACCGGCGACTTCGACTTCCTGATCCGCACCCTCGCCGCGCGCCTCCCCCACCGACGCTTCGTCGCCTTCGGCGCCTCCCTCGGCGGGAACGTGCTCCTCAAGTGGCTCGGCGAGCATCCCGGCCAGGAGCTCGTCGCCGCCGCGGCCACGCTCTCGGTCCCCTACGACCTCGGCGCCGGCGCGCGGCATCTGGAGACCTCCGCGCCGGGCCGCATCTATCGCGCGCGGTTCCTCAAGACCCTGAAGGCCAAGGCCCGGCGCGACGACATCGCCCGGCTCATCGACACGGCGGCGGTCGCCCGCTCGCGCACCTTCCCGGAGTTCGACGACGCCGCCACCGCGCCGCTGCACGGCTTCGCGGGCGCCGAGGACTACTACACGCGCTCCAGCTCCATCCACTACGTCGGCCGCATCACCACGCCGACGCTGGCGCTCAATGCCGAGGACGATCCGTTTCTGCCGAATGCAGTGCTGCCGCGGGCGAAGGCCGCGGTGTCGGATGCGGTCGACTTCCGCACGACACCGAGCGGCGGCCACGTCGGATTCATCGGCGGCAGCGCGCCGTGGCGGTGCGAGTACTGGGCGGAGGAACTGGTGGTGCAGTGGCTCGCCGAGCGGGCGGAGTCGCGTTGACGCCGTCGCGACGCGAATACGCCCTGTCGCTCGCGTTCGCGCTCTGGGGCCTGGCGATCGCCATCTCCCTCTACACCTTCTGGGCCCGCCCCGCCCCACCCGGCCAGCTCCCCGGCCTCGGCACGCGCTTCAACTACGACGCGCACGGCCCGTTCCGCTGGGTCGTCGGCCTGATGCTGATCCCGATCGTGGTCGCGTTCGTGCTGCGCCCCGTGGCGCGGCGGCTCGCGGAGGCCGACACGCGCGCCTGGGCGCGCAACCTGGCCATGATCGCGCCGCTGGTCGCGCTCTGGTCGGTGACCATCAGCCGCACTCCGTTGTGGGTGATCGTGCCGTACGCGCTCGTGATCGCCGCGTGCGTGTTTCTGAGGCGGCGCGATCTCGCGTTCACGCGGCATGACGCCGTACTGCTACCGGTGCTGCTCACCGCAGCGCTGGCCCTGAACGACATCGCGCCGAAGCTCTCCATCGACCGCGTGTTCGTGCTCGCGGCGCTGCTCGTGCTGGCGCTGCGCATCGCGGTCACGCCCGCATTGGCGTTCGTCCTCGCTCCGCTCGGCCTGGTGCTACAGACGAGCTTCTTCGCCCGCGACCAGCGCTACTTCGGCTGGCACGCGCTGGCCATCGTGGTGATCACACCGTTCGTGATGCGCTTCGTGCTTCGCGACCCGAAGAAGGCCAGGCGCGCGCTGGCGCTGGTGATCTTCCCGCTCTCGCTCTACGCCTACATCAACGCCACCAGCATCCAGACCGCGGAGGGGCAGCCGCGCGTCAACGTCTTCGAGGAGTCGCACTCCCTGCTGCCGGCCTCGGAGTACCTCGCCGGCGAGCTGCCGTACCGGGACATCCTGCCCGCGCACGGGCTGCTCGAGGACGGGTTCCTCGACTTCCTGATCATGCGCGTCCGGCCCGCGAACATCGGCACGACCTGGAAGGCGCGCCTGGCCATCGGGACGCTGAACGCGATCGTCCTCTACTTCCTCGTGCTGGTGATGACCGGCTCGGCCGAGGCGGCGTTCTTCGGCGTCTTCCTCACCCTCCTCACCGGCGTCTTCACCCCCTCGGTGCGTCTGCTGCCGGCATTGACCACGCTCGGCCTGATCCTCGGCGCGGCGCGCCTCCGAAGGCCGCACTGGTTCCGCTACGCCGGCATCGGGATCGTCATCAGCGGAATCACCAGTCTCGACTTCGCGGCGTACACGTTCGTTACTCTCGTCGTGGCCATCCGTCATGAGCTCGGACGCGTAGTCGTGCATGGACAGTTTGCGATACCACGTGGAGGCAGGAACTTGAGTAACGCTCCCATCCTTCAAGCCGACGTAATATCGCCTGCTCTCGCCGGCACTCTGAACACAGTAGAGCGTCGGCGAGAAATAGTCTCTGAAGATCCCAATGTGACCGTAGTCACCCCGGCTGTATCCATCGAAGGTTAGCCGACCACCCGTTGGGCA
>JBIOTX010000197.1:0-13823 GCA_044866315.1 Thermoanaerobaculia bacterium
GGTGGCCGTACCCGTCCACCTCGCGGACGGCGACGAGTACCGCGTGCCGCTCGCCGCGCTCGTGGCTCACGGCAAGCGACTCTTCGACGCCAACTGGACCCACCAGGAAGGCGCCGGACGGCCGCTGACCAAGGGCACGGGCAAGGCCCTCGCCGATCCGAATGATCCCCTCGTCGGCATGCGGGCCATGAACCGCCTCTCCGGCCCCGACGCCAATTCCTGCTTCGGCTGCCATAACGCGCCGCACGGCCTGTCCGGCGGCGGCGGCGACTTCGTCACCAACGTCTTCGTCCTCGGCCAGCGCTTCGACTTCGTGACCTTCGACCCCGCCGACGCCGTGGCCACGAAGGGCGCGATCGACGAGCGCGGCCGCGCCGCCAACCTGCAGACCATCGCCAACCTCCGGGCCACGACCGGCATGTTCGGCGCCGGCTACCTGGAGATGCTGGCCCGGCAGATCACCGCCGACCTCCAGGCCATCCGCGACAAGATGAAGCCGGGCGAGACTCGCGAGCTGGTCTCGAAAGGCATCAGCTTCGGCAAGCTCACCCGCAAGGCCGACGGCCTGTGGGACGTCAGCAAGGTGCAAGGCCTCTCCCGGCTCAGCCTCCTCGGCACGACTCCGACCGAGTGGCCGACGCTGATCATCCGCCCCTGGCACCAGGCCGGGAACGTCATCTCCCTGCGCGAGTTCTCCAACAACGCCTACAACCACCATCACGGCATCCAGCCGACCGAGCGCTTCGGCCTCGACACCGATCCCGACGGGGACACCTTCCGCAACGAGATGACCCGTGCGGACGTCACTGCGGTGAGCGTGTATCAAGCCACGCTGCAGGTGCCGGGACGCGTGATCCCGGACGATCCCGTGATCGAAGAGGCCGTGCGTTCCGGCGAGCGTGCCTTCGAGCGCATCGGCTGCGGCTCCTGCCACATCTCGAAGCTGCCCCTCGACGCGCGCGGCTGGATCTACACCGAGCCCAATCCCTTCAACGCCGCGACGAACCTGCGCGTGGGCGAGGCCAAGACCCTCGCGGTCGACCTCAGCAGCGACGTTCTCCCGCAACCGCGTCTCGAGCCCGACGAGAAGGGCGTGGTCTGGGTCCCGGCCTACACCGATTTCAAGCTCCACGACATCACCAGCGGAGCGGACGACCCATTGCGCGAGCCGCTGGACATGAACTTCGGCACCTGGGCGCCCAAGTTCTCCCAGGGCAACCAGAAGTTCCTGACCAAGCGCCTCTGGGGCGCCGCCAACGAGCCGCCGTACATGCACAACGGCATGCACACGACGATGCGCTCGGCGATCCTCGCCCACGCCGGCGAAGCGCTCACCCAGCGCCGCGCGTTCGAGGCTCTGTCGGGCGACGAGCAGGACGACCTGATCGAGTTCCTCAAGACCCTGCAGGTGCTTCCGCCGGGCACGAAGGCGCTCGTCGTGAACGAGAAAGGCGAGCCGAAAGACTTCTAGGAGTGCGGCGGCCCTGGCCGCCGCTCTCCGAACTTCCGCACGGCATCGGCCGTCTCGCGATCGTCCACGACCCCCACGCCGCGAAGGAACTCCTGCCGCAGCGCGTCGTCGAGCGGCAGGCCTTCCTGTGCATAGACCGACTCGCGGTCGGCGCGCATGCAGGCCTGCGGAAACGCGGCGATCTCGGCGGCGAGCGCTTCCGCGGCCGGACGGCTCTCGCCATGCGGGACTACCCGGTCGACGAGACCGATCGCCAGCGCCTCGGACGCCGTGACGGCGCGGCCGGTGAGAATCAGATCGAGCGCGCGGCCGCGGCCGATGAGACGGGGGAGGCGCACGGTTCCTCCGTCGATCAGCGGCACGCCGACGCGCCGGCAGAAGACGCCGAGGATCGCGTCCTCTTCCGCGACGCGCAGATCGCACCACAGCGCGAGCTCGAGTCCGCCCGCGACCGCGTGACCGGCGATCGCGGCGATCACCGGCTTGCGCAGGCGCATCCGCGTCGGTCCCATCGGCGCATCTCCCTCGGGTGAGAGGCGATTCGGATGACCCGCGGCGATGGCTTTGAGGTCGGCACCGGCGCAGAAGGTGCCGCCCTCGCCGAAGAGGACGGCCACGCGCGCCTCGTCATCCGCATCGAACGCGCGGAAAGCCGTTGCCAGTGCCGCGGCGGTCGCGGCGTCGACGGCATTGCGCACTTCGGGACGGGAGAGGATGACCGTCGTGAGGGGCGGCTGCCGGTCCACACGCACGCGTTCATTATGCAGTCATGTATAGGAGTGCGGCGGCCGCAGCCGCCGCTTTCCTATCCGCACCCAAAGCGGTGGCTGCGCCACCGCACTCCTAAAAAACCCTCCCCGGAGTCCACGGCGCCCCGAGCGCGTTCATCTGCTTCTCCACCTCCGCCAGATCCACCTCGATCGCCTTGCGCAGCTTCGCCAGGAGCGGCGTGAGCTGCTGCTCGGCGAGCGTCAGCGCTTCGCGGTGGGTAGTGGTGGGCGGGGAGGTGGTCACGAGGCCGTTCACGGCCACGGTGATGCGGTCGACGAGGGAGGGCGGGGCGGGCTCGTTGAGCGCGCGCAGGACGGCGTCGCCGTTGAGCTCTTCATCGATGTCGCGCAGGGTCTTCTCGATGGCGTTGACCCTGGCTACGAGCTGCGCGTCCGATCCGTCGATTTCATCGAGCGCCTTGCGGACGAGGGTGACCCGCTCGAGCGCTTCCTCGGTGGCCGAGGCCGCGCCGAAGATGGACTTCTGGAGGCGGGAGGCTTGTCTTTGGAACGCGAGCACCGTCTTCCGGTCGGTCTCGTTCATGATCGACAGGTACAGGGGCACGACGTTGAACGTCTGCGCGGTGCCGACGGGCGTCTCGACGCCGTCGATGCGCTTCGCCAGACGCACGGTGTATTTGCCGGGCACGACGAACGGCCCCGAGGGTGGGGGAGAGAAGACGTTCGGCTCGGGCGGCTTGGACGTGATCGGGTTGGGCGGCGGGAAGCGGAGGTCCCAGGCCACGCGCTGGAAGCCGGCTTTCACGGGGCCGGTGACGCGGCGGATGACGTTGCCCTCGTCGTCCGACACGATGAGCACGATCGCGGGGTCGAGCTCGCGCTGCTCGAGGCGGAGGTCCTCGATCGGCGGGTACTGCGCGGGCTCGGTGCCGGCGTCCTTCTCCGCCTGCCAGCGCTGCTTCCGCCGGCTCTTGAGCTCCTCGGCGAGGTAGTACGTGAAGACCGCGCCGAACGGCGGGTTGGGGGCGGTGAAGAAGGACTCGCCCTGGAAGCCCTTGTCGGGCAGGCCGAGGGGCGTGCGCTCGACGTAGAGGTCGGCGTCGCGCGGCGGGAAGAGCGTGGCGGCCTCCTTCGCAACGGCAGGGGTCATGGAGCGCAGCGGGCGGAGGTCGTCGAGGATGTAGATGCCGCGGCCGAAGGTGCCGACGACGAGGTCGTCGCGGCGCTTCTGGATCTGCAGGTCCCGCACGGCGATGGTGGGCATGCCGCCTTTGAGGCGGATCCAGTTGCTGCCGCCGTTCTGCGAGAAGTACAGGCCGTACTCGGTGCCGGCGAAGAGGAGGCTCTTGTCGATCGGGTCTTCGACGACGACGTACACCGGGCCGCTCTTCGGCAGGTCGGACGCGATCGACTTCCACGTCGCGCCGCGGTCGGTGCTCCGCAGCACGTACGGCTTGAAGTCACCGGTCTTGTGGTTGTCGAACGCGGCGTAGACCGTGTTCGCGTCGTGCTGCGAGGGGGCGACGTGCGAGACGTACGTCAGCTCCGGCACGCCCGCGAACTTCTCGAGCTTCTTCCAGCTCCCGCCGCCGTCGTCGGTCACCTGAATGAGGCCGTCGTCGGTGCCGGCGTAGAGCAGCCCCTCTTTCAGCGGCGACTCGGCGAGGGAGACGATGTTCCCGTAGAAGGACGTCGACGTGTTCTTGGCCACGGCGTCGATGCCCCACACCCGGCCCATGACCGGCAGCTTGTTGCGGTCGATCTTGCGGGTGAGGTCGCCGCTGACCGGCTTCCAGGTGTTGCCGCGGTCGTCGCTGCGGAACAGGTACTGCGCGGCGAAGTAGATGCGGTTCGACTGGTGCGGGCTGACGATGAGCGGCGAGTCCCAGTTCAGGCGCAGCGGGTCCATGTTCCCGCTCGGCTGCGGCTGGATGTCCAGGGCCTCGCCGGTGCGCTTGTCGAAGCGCGCCAGGCCGCCGTACTGCGACTCCGCATAGAGGATGTTCGGGTCCTTCGGGTCGGGGACGGTGCGGAAGCCGTCGCCGCCGAGGGTGACGTACCAGTCGCTGTTGGTGATGCCGTGCGCGGTGGTCGTGCGCGACGGGCCGCCGAGGCTGAAGTTGTCCTGCGTGCCGCCGTAGACGTGGTAGAAGGGCAGCCCGTCGTCGGCGCTGATGCGATAGAACTGCGTGACCGACAGGTTGCTCTTGAAGTCCCAGTTCGCGCCGCGGTCGAAGGTCTCGTACAGCCCGCCGTCGCAGCCGATCATGAAGTGATCGCTGTTGTCCGGGTCGATCCACATGGCGTGGCTGTCGACGTGCTTGAACTTCTCCTCCAGCTTGCGGAAGGTCTTGCCGCCGTCGTCGCTCACGCGCACGTACACGTCCATCGAGTAGACCCGGTTCGGCTCGTTGGGGTCGACGAAGATCTCCTGGTAGTACTGCGGGCTGCCGGAGACGTGGGAGCTCATCTTCTCCCAGTTCCCGCCGCCGTCCTTGGAGCGGAAGAAGCCGCCCGTTTTGCGCGAGGCCTCGATGATGGCGTAGACCGTCTTCGGCTCCTTCGGCGCGATGGCCAGGCCGATGCGGCCCATGTCCTCTTTCGGTAATCCAGCGGTCAGCTTCGTCCACGTCGCGCCGGCGTCGGTCGACTTGTAGATCGCCGACTCCGGTCCGCCGTTGATCAGGGTGAAGACGTGGCGGCGGCGCTGATACGCCGACGCGTAGAGCACGTCCGGGTTCGACGGATCCATGGCGATGTCGGACACGCCGGTGTTCTCGCTGATGGTCAGGACGTCTTTCCAGGTCTTGCCGCCGTCGGTGGTCTTGTACAGGCCGCGGTCGCCGCCGGCGTTCCAGAGCGGTCCCTGCGCGGCGACGTAGACCACCTTCGAGTCCCGCGGATCGACGACGATCTTGCCGATGTGCTCGGACTTCGCCAGGCCGACGTTCTTCCACGACTTGCCGCCGTCGGTCGACTTGTAGACGCCGTCGCCCCACGACACCGAGCGCTGGCTGTTGTTCTCGCCCGATCCCACCCAGACCGTGAGCGAGTCGTTCGGGTCGATGGTCACGCAGCCGATGGAGTACGACGGCTGGTCGTCGAAGACCGGGGTGAAGGTCGTCCCGGCGTTGGTGGTCTTCCACAGCCCGCCCGAGGCCACGGCCACGTACCAGATCCGGTGGTCGCGCGGGTCGACGGCGAGGTCGACGATGCGGCCGGAGGTCATGGCCGGTCCGATGCCGCGAAGCTCGAGCCCGGCAAACGTCGAGTCGTCGTACTTCGACGGCGGCGCGGCGAGGAGGGAGAAGGTGAGGCAGAAGGCGAGAATCACAACGAGAAGTCGATTCATGCGAGACCTTTCGGCGATTTTGGCGGACGCATGCTAACTCGGACCTCCGCCCACCGGGTCACCGTCGTGAAACGTTTCGCCCTCTGGCGTCACTACCTCCATGCACGGGATGATTGCGGACTTCCCCCGCCCGCCCTCCCCCACGGCTGCCCGTGTTATCGGCGCTGTCGATCAAGGACAGAGCGACAAAGCGCAGCAGCGTCGACTTTCCGGAGCCCGGATCGCCGAGGATGATCGCGCAGCGAACATCCGGCGCTGCGAGAACGTCGAGAGCCGGTTTGACCGGCTTCGCCACGTACGATGATTTCAGATCGCGCAGTACTTCCTCGGTGATCCCTTCGGGAAGATCGTCCGGATTGATGTCCGATCGCGAAACGAGCAGTTGCCACGCCCCGGCGTCTACGGCCGCGCCTCGTCCCACCGGCTGGGAAGCCGTCGGTGCCGCCGAAAATGAAGTCGGCGCTCCGTGGAGCGCCGACTCATGTCGGCCTGAGCCTCCCGCGCCCGGTCTACTCCCCGGAGGCCTTCTTGCGCGGATGCCTCAGCATCTCCTTTCGCGCCTGCTTCGCACGCGCAGCGCCGATCGCGGTCTTGACGTCCTTCTCTTCTTCGGGAGGCGGCAGCACGGCCAGCAGACCGAGGGAATCGATCCATAGCTCCCTCGTCCATCCCATCGTGTGATAGAGGTGCTCGTCTTCCTCCTCTTCCACCTCGCCGTATGCGTCCTGGAGGACCTTCTTCTCCTCGCCGGTGAGCTTCTCTGCGATCTGGCCCATCAGCTCCCAGTTCAAGTGGTCCTTGGTCTCGGCGTCGACGACACATTCCGCAGCCACGAGCTGCGCGGCGCCCGGGTCACCGGACTGGAGAGCCATCTCCATGGCTCGGAGAAGCGCTTCGCCCTTGGCTTTGACGATCTTGCGGCCGGGCGTCTCTTTGCCGAGGTCGAGGCCGAACTGCCGGCAGACCCCTTCCATGACGCGGACGTGGTTCTTCGTCTGTTCGAGATACTCGCTCCACTCTTCCTTCAAGTCGTCGTTTTCCGCGCAACGAACGGCCGTCGTGTAGATCCGAACACCCCCGAGCTCGGTTTCGAGGGCCTGATAAAGAAGCTCTTCGATCTGTTTGCGATCCATGGTCGTGGTTCTCCTTTGAAACCCCGGGCGTTGATTTACGCTCGCATCCGGGTATCGCAGAAAAGCTGCCAACACGCTGTCCTGCGGCCGCTACGGGAGGCCTCGGTCCAGATACCTGTTGCTGGCGGAGTGAACGGCTCACTGCGCCGGGTGATTGGCATCATGACCTCTTCGTCGCCGACCACAGCGGAGAGATCAAACAAAAGCTCGAGCGAGCGATCCCTACCCGTCGTGAAACGTTTCGCCGTTTCGCGTCACTACCTCCATGCACGGGATGATTGCGGACTTCCCGGGCAGCCGTGGGGGAGGGCGGGCGTGGGGCCCGTCCTCCATCCACATGGCTCCTCCGATCAGATGTGAGGGAGTGCGTGATGAAACGACTGTGGGCCCTCCTCGTCTGGATCCTCGCCACCCTGCTGCTGCTCGTCGCCTGCGCCCCGCCCGCGGAGGCCCAGGTCTCGTTCTTCGGTTGGCGTTTCGAGGAAATGCAGCCCGACATCCCCAACGGCGGGCGCGCGAACACGATCACCGTCCACCCGGCGAACGACGACGTGATGCTGGTGACCACGGAGAGCGGCGGTCTCTTTCGCACGACCGACCGCGGCGCGACGTGGACCCACGTCGACGGCCTGCCGGCCTATCTCACCAATGCCGTGGCCTACGTGCCGGACGATCCGGACGTGGTCATCCTCACCACCCTCGAGGACTTCCGCACTGCCAACGGCGGCGGGATCTGGCGGAGCGTCGACGGCGGGCTGCACTGGATGCACGTCACGCCCGGACCGCCGCAGCCTCCCGGAGTCCCCGATCGCCTGAGTGCCTACGAGATCTCCATTGCCCCGGACACGGGGAAGATCCACGTCGGCCACAACTGGGGCCTGTCGATCAGCTCCGACCAGGGCCTGACCTGGACGCATGTCGATCCGTTCGGGAGCGGCGACCGGCGGGTCTTCTCCGTCCTCGCGCAACCCGGAGGCCGCATCATCGCCGCCGGCCCGGCCGGCGTCCGCCGCTCTCCGGACGGCGGCGCGACCTGGCTCGCAGCCACGACCGGTCCTGGCGAGATCTGGGATCTCCACGCCCTCGGCGGCTCGCCGTTCGATCCCCGAACGGCGTACGCCGTCAACGGCAACACGCAGCTCTTCTTCACCATGGACGCGGGCGACACCTGGACGCGCATCCCGGCCGCGCCGGGCGGGGGCGGAGGGTGCGGCGGGATCACCTTCGTGAAGGCCATCGGCCACACGTTCGGGTTCCCGCCGTTTCCGCCGCAGAACGCGCTGCGGCTGTGGTTCGGGAACCGCTGCGGACTGTCGACCCTGGACGCCACGCCCGTCGGGTTCACCCCGCACTTCACCTACGGCGGGAGCTGGACCAACCGGGCCATTGATCACTCCGACACGCGCGACCTCGCCTTCACCAACGCCAAGGAGCCGCTGCTCCTGGGGACGGACGGCGGCCTGCACCACACCGCCGACGGCGGGATGCACTGGACGTTCACCGGCGGCGGCCGCGACGGCTTCAACGCCCTGCAGATCACCGAGGTGAAGGGGCAGTGGATCAACAACATCGGCCGCTACGACCTCTACTTCGGCACGCAGGACAACAACCTCTACGCCTCCTCGGACAACGGCGCGACCTGGATCAACCCCTGGTGCTGCGAGGGCTTCTTCATCGAGCGCACGCCGCGCGTGGACCAGGCCGTCGACAGCAAGATCACGTTCCGGGCCTGCGGGGGATGCGACCACTTCCTGGCCGACCCGCTCTTCACCAACGTCACGCTCTGGCCGGACCCGCCCGCGCCGGGCGGCACTCCGAAGATCGTGAACCGAAGCTTCTACGTGCAGGGCATCGAGGCAGACGGGATCTTCCAGAAAGGGATGGCCCAGACCCCGAACCTCGGCATGTCATGGAGCCAGTACGCGGAGATCCCCGAGGATCGGCGCGATCTGTCGAAGCTGGCCATTCCCGGAACGTTCCAGCCGGTGCTGTACCAGTCCATCCGCACGGGCTGGGACGCGGCCGGCAACTTCGAAGTCAACACTCTCGCCCGCGTGGTCAAGCGGCTGCTCGCCTCCGGAGCGAACGTGTTCTATCCCGCCCACAACAACTTCGGCGGCCTGGGCATCAAGCCGACGATGTGGGCCTGGTACCAGGTCTTCGGCGTGGACTCGGGAAACTCCACGCACGTCATCGCCCCGGACGTGGTCAATCAGAGGATGATGGAGACCTGGGACGGCGGCGAGAACTGGACGGAGATCCCCGGCCTGACCTCCATGGTCACCAGCGGCGGCGCGTTCCTCTTCCGCCGCGGCATCTTTCCCTTCGCCTCGGCGGTGAGCTTCTCCCCCGACGATCCGAACATGGTCGCTGTGGGAACGCTGAACAACGGCGTATTCGTCTCCGGCGACCGCGGCGCGACCTGGACCAAGGTCCCGGACAGCGAGGGCGCCACCGACCTCACCTCCATCGAGTGGAAGACCGGCAACGAGGCCGTCATCTCGAGCTACGGCCGCGGCCTGTGGCGCCTGACCTGGGGTCTCGTCCGCCCCTTCCCCGACGTCGACTCCTTCTGCGATGACCGCTGCACCATCGACCCCTTCCCGCCGTTCGAGGATCCGCCGTCGTTCGACGAGGCCCTGCTCGTCTTCGCCGGCCGCATCCAGGGCGCGCGCTTCGCGGACGGCGCGCTGCGGGAGCTCTTCGTCTCGCCGGGCAGCTCGGTGGTGTTCTTCACCGACGCCGGCAAGGTCGCCGAGGTGGCGATCACCGAGAGCATGAAAGAAGTGGGATGGGGCGACCTCGAGCCGCCGCAGCCGCGGGACGGCCAGCAGCTGGTCGGCCTCGGCCTGTCCGGCTGGAAGCCCGCGGCGGCGATGCATGCCGAGAGCGATCTCGCCCTCTACGAGCCCACCAAGGAAGAGCGCGAGCAGGTGGACATCCCCATGAGCGAGGAGTCGCCGACGAAGGGCCGGCCGTACATCGAGCTGAGCAACACCGTGTCCGCGGGGGACGCGCTCGAGATCCGCGCGCGCGATTTCCCGGCGAATACCGACGTCGAGATCGTGATCGACGATCGCGTCATGGAGAAAACGCGCGTCCCTGGCGACGGCGTTCTGGTCACGAGCCTCCCCGCGCCGCCCGAGCACGGGCTGCACGTCCTCACCATTCGGGACGCCCAGACCCGCACGATCCTCGACGGCGCGAACTTCCTGGTCCAACACGAGGACGAGTTTTAGGAGTGCGGTGGCAACGCCACCGCTTTCTTATCCGGATAGCAGAGCGGTGGCTCCACCACCGCACTCCTAAACCGCGTTGCGCATCTGCCAGAGCAGATGACTCAGATAGGCGCGCCGCGACTCGCCCGTCGTGACGATCAGCAGCTTCGTGATCTTCAGCTCCAGCGGGTCCGTGTAGAGAAGGATGAGCATCTCCCGGAGGAAGCTCGTGCCGAGGGTGACGTCGTTGTCCGTGCCGACGCCGAGGCGCAGGCCCTTCTTCTCCCACCACGAGAACGGGTGATCCTGCCAGTCCGTGAGCGAGCCGGTGAGCTTCTTGTTCGAGGACGGCAGGGCCACCAGCGTGAGGCGCTTGTCGATCATCCGGTTGAGCACGTCGTGCTGGTAGGTCTCGACCTCGCGCGCGTGATGGAACTTCGTCTTCGTGGCCAGCGTCGCCTCCGATGCGGACAGCGGCGTGCCGCCGAGGATCTTGTCGCGGATCTCCTCGCGGCCGCTCCAGTCCATGTCCGTCAGCTCGGCGTGCTCGCGGGAGCCCGCGGTCACACCTTCGCCGCGGCGGTTCGCCCTCAAGACGCGCTGGAGCATGCTGTGGAAGTAGAAGTTCGGGTTGATGCCCAGGGACAGGCCGTGCTCGATGGCGTCGACGTGCCAGATGTTCATGGCATTGTCGACCGCCTGGATCCCCTGGCGCAGCGTGTTCCAGGTCTCGCCGTGATGGCTGCGCGTGCGGAAGCCGTACGCCTGCAGCTTGCGCATCCCCACGCGCATCTCCTGGAAGTGGGCCTTGCGGTGGAAGCCGCGCTCGTTGCCGACCGTGTCCACCTCGTTCAGCACGTCGGCCAGCTCCGGATGGCGCTTGAGCAGCTCGATGATCTGGCGCACCTGGTCGTCGAAGTGCGCGCGCTTGGACGGATAGCGCGTCGCGTCATAGAACCCGGCCTCCTTGCGGAAGCTCGGCGAGAGGATGAAGCGGAACTCCGGCCGCTCGCGCTGGAAGGCGCGGAAGCCTTCGTACAGGCCGAGGACCACGTCCTCGGGCGTGAGGTCGCTGAGGCCGGGGATCTGCTCGGAGGAGTCGGTGGTCTCGCGGAAGAGCGTGAACTTGAGGCGGATCCCGCCGACGTTGGCCGTGCGATAGAGCCGGCTGGCCATGTGATACGCCGCGTCGCGATGGGCCTCGCGCGAGGTGAGCACGAGCTTGGCGAGGTAGAGGATCTTCAGGTAGCGGTCGAAGCGGTCGTTCTCGCCGATGCGGATCAGCCCGGCCACGTCCTCCACGCTTTCCACCCGCGTCCCCGGCCCGTACACCTCGGCGATCTTCGCCGCATACAGCTCTCGCTGCGGCCCCTCGAGCAGGCGGGCCAGGCGCGGATAGACGAACTCCGCGTCGAGCGAGCCGGTGAGGTGCGTGTGCTCGTCGCGGTAGGGGATGGGGAACCTGCGGAAGAACTCCTCCAGCGCGCGCGACACCGGATGCTCGAGCAGCGTCTCCAGCGTCGTCCGATTCAGGCGGAAGCCGCCGAGGAGGGCGTGGAACTCGCGGATCTGACCGGCCAGCTCCTCCTCGAGCCCGGGCGACTGCTCCGCGAGCACGAGCGTGTCGTCCAGCGAGAGCCCGCTGGTCTCGGAGATCAGCTGGGTGAAGAAGCGGGTGAGGCGGGGGACGGTGTGCACGCCATCATGCTAGTCGCTCCTTTGGAGTGCGGCAGCATCGCTGCCGCTTTCAAAGCGGCGGCCTTGCCGCCGCACTCCAAAAGTCTCTACTCGCAGGAGTCGAAGCCGGCCGCCGGTATGTCGGTACACGTGACGGGTGTCGAAGACACGCCCTACGTCGCTGGTGCAGGAGTGCACATACAGCAGGCTGCTCGTGACGGACGCCTCGAACCAGTCGTTCGATGCAGCGCCGGCACAGGACAAGAGAGGCTTCGGCGCCATCCACACCTCTCCCGACCGGAGATCGATCAGCGCCCACTCGATGCAGTTCGTCCCGCAGCCCCAGTGCGCCAGGCGGTAGTGACCGTTGAAGTTCGGCGGCAGCGCCGCTTCCTCCCGAAGAACCGTCCGGTACTTTCGAGCTTTGTGCGTGCGGAACCGCGGAGCGGCTGCCTTGGTCGTGAGGCGTGGCTCGGCAGGATGGGCGTCGAATTCAGAACCCGCATCCGAACGCGCGGTTGCGAGGATGGCCAACAGAATCCACAGCGAGAGCCCCACGGTGTGCACGCCATCATGCTAATCGCCGATCGCTTGTGCGGCAGTTGGACCGCCTTCCCGCTTGCCGTTGCTCTGACAGTTCACGATGTCGCACAAGTCGCCTGCTCTGTTTTCGATCGCATCGCGCTCCGTCATGTAGGCGACAAAAAAAGCCACGGCCATCACCCCGATCATCAGCTCGAAATATCGATGCGAGCGATCTCCGGCACGAACGCGATAAATGAGCATCGAGATCAGCAGCAGGATCATGGCCACGAAACCGGCTCGATCGATTCTCATGAAGAGCCTGTGACGCTCGAAGTAGTTGCGTGCATATTCATTGTCGCCGGCGACGACGTATTCGACGACATCCTTCGGAAGGGCGCAGGCATCTTTGTCCTTCTTCTTGTCCTTGTCCTTGTCTTTGTTTTCGCCCGTGACTTTCTCGATCGCCCACGAGACGGCGTTGAAGGATTCGTCGACCAGCTGATTCCCAACGACGCCGACGACGAAGGCAATGCCTACGAGCACACCGACACGGGCCGGCGTGCGCAACATTCGCAGGAATCGGCGGTACGCGCCGGAAAACCGGTGCTTGATTGCCAGGATCGGGAAGAGCGAGAGCAGAAGCATTGCTCCGATGACCGGCATTTCGATGAACCGTTCCATGCGCATCCTCCATCTGCACTATTGAGTGACCGGCAGGGGGACTTTCCTACTCCCCCTTCACCGCCGCCACGAACGGACAAGAGAGGCTTCGGTGCCGAAGAACCGTCCGGTACTTTCGAGCTTTCCGCGTGTGGAGCTGCGGAGCGGCTGCCTTGGTCGTGAGGCGCGGCACGGGTGGATAGGCGTCGAATTCAGAAACGGTTGCGATGACGATGAACAAAATCAATATCACGGTCAGCTCGAATGAAGATCACGGTCAACTCGGGCGGATATCACGGTCAGCTCGGATGGAGCTCGCGGCCGCTGGGTGGATAGCACGGCCAGTTTTTCCTGGTGCTGCGCGCAGCATCGGAGCGAGCTGCGCGTGATGTCGAGTGAGCTGAGCGCAGCATGGGAGGAAGCTGCGCCGGTCCGAGGAGGGCGGGGCGCAGCAACGAGGCATGCTGAGGTCAGCAAAGAGCAAGCTGCGATCAGCAACGAGGAATGCCGCGAGCGGCGACGAAGCATGCTGCAGCCGGCAACGAGGCATATCAAGGCAGTAACGACCCATAGCAACGGCAGCAACGCCCTACTCCCCCTTCACCGCCGCCACGAACGCCAGCGGCTCGCCTTCGCTCACCGGCGGCGTGCCCATGACGTACAGCAGCTCTCCCGCGAACGGCGCGCGCACTTCGTGGAGCACGTTGCCGAAGGGATCGAGGATGCGGCCGACGAGGGCGCCCTTGGCGACGTTCTGCATCTTGTCGGTGACGGGGCGCCACACGCCCGTCGCCGGCGCGCGCAGGACCTCCGTGCGGTCGTACCAGACGGGATGGGTGGCGCGGACGGACGGAACGTCGGCGATGCCGAGGTGGGCGAGGAGGCTGAGAGCGCCGGCTTCCTGGGCGGCGACGGATGCCTCGTCGGTCAGGCCCATGCCGCCGGACTCGGTGGTGATGGACGGCTTGCCGCGGACGATGGCCGTCGTCGAGGTGTAGACGCTCTTCTTCGGGTCGGACGGCCGGCTGTGGTCGATGACGATGTGATCGAGGCCGA
>JBIOTX010000198.1:0-22890 GCA_044866315.1 Thermoanaerobaculia bacterium
GTCCCGATCGACGCCGCGCCGGTGCAGATCGACAGCGACCGCTGGCGCTTCGCGCCGTCCATCTCAGCGACGAACGGCGCGTTCGTACTCACCTGGTCGGGCGATCGCTGGGTCTACACGGCACGCGTGGACGCCCGCGGTCCCGTGGCTCCGGCGGCGAAACAGGTCGGCCTCGGCGACCCGACGCGCAGCGTCAACGTGCCCGCGCCGGACGGCGCTCTCGCGTTCTGGGCCGAGCAGATCGGGACGGAGCCGCTCACGATCTGGAGCAGACCGCTCGCCGCCGACGGCGCGCCGGCCGGCACGGCGACGAAGTGGCTCACGTCGCCGTCGCTTGGCCGCGCTTTCGACTTCGCCGTTGCGTCGAATCACGAGCACGTGCTGATCGCCGTCACCAAGAAAACCGCGACCGATCGCGAGTGTCTCGTCCTGCACCGGTTCACCTTCGACGGCACTCTGCTCGATGTCGGCGGAGAGACCGTTCAGTGCCGCCCGTCGAACGTCCACGCGGCGGCCATCACGCCCTCCGTGATTTGGGACGGCGAGCGCTGGTGGGTTTCCTACGGAAGCTCCGCCTACGCGGTCGGCACCGACGCCAATGTTCTGGGCGAGCTCCCCCTCGGCGGCACACAGGCCAGCCTGTTCCTGTCGCCGGAAGGGCCGGCCGCGATTTACACGCGCACTATCCCGGGCGTCTCCATGCGGCTGGTCTCTCGATCCATCCTCACCGGCAACGGCCGCCGGCGCTCGGTCGGTCACTAGACCCGGGTCAGCTTCGCGAACCGGGCCACGAACTTCTTCGAGCCGACGCGGTCGAAGTAGACCGTGAGCTTCGCGTCCGGGCCGCTCCCTTCCATGGTCAGGATCGTGCCGACGCCGAACTGCTCGTGACGGACGCGCTGGCCGCGCTTGAGCTCTGCGCCACCGCCCGCGTCCTGCTGCGTCTTCGTGGCCCGGATGGCGCTCGGATCGAACTGCACCGGGGCGTTCTGGAAGAAGGAGAGGACACTCGCCGCCTGTCCAGTGGCGGGACGGCCGGCCTGGGGCCGGCGCTCCATCGGCTTCTCGCGCCACGACTGCGAGGTCGCGTAGCGGCGGGCGAGGCTCACTTCCTCACGCACCTCTTCGGGAATCTCCCGGAGGAACGGCGAGGGGCTCTGCTCGCGGAACTTGCCGTGCAGGCGGCGCTCGAAGGCGTGGAGGCAGAAGAGCATCTCCCGGGCGCGGGTCATGCCCACGTAGCAGAGGCGGCGCTCTTCCTCGAGGTCTTCGCTGCGCTCGAGCGACTGCGAGTGCGGGAGGACGCCTTCCTCCATGCCTGCGAGGAAGACGACCTTGAACTCCAGACCCTTCGCCGCGTGCAGGGTCATCAGGGTCACCCCCTTCTGGCCCTCGTAGCGGTCGAGGTCGGACATGAGGGTGAGGGAGTCGAGGTAGTCGCCGAGGGTGGCCTGGGGGCTCTGCTCGTAATACTCGCGGGCGGAGTTGAGCAATTCGTCGAGGTTCTCCAGGCGCGACTCGTCCTGCAGGTCGCGCGACTCCTGGAGCATGCGCCGGTAGCCGGTGCGCAGGAGGACGTAGTCCATGAAGTCGGGCAGGGGATTCGTCGCCGCGCGCTGGAGGTCGTGGACGATGTCCCGGAACTCGCCGACCGCCTTGGTTGCGCGCGCGGGAAGGAATCGCAGGTCGCCCTCGATGAGCGTCCAGAGGGTGACGTTCTGCTCCGCGGCGCGCTCGATGAGCGTATTCAGCGTGGTGTCGCCGATGCCGCGCGAGGGGACATTGATCACCCGCTCGATGGACGGAGTGTCGTGCGGGCGCACGGTCAGGCGGACGTACGACAGCACGTCCTTGATCTCCGCGCGCTCGTAGAACTTCACGCCGCCCACGACGGAGTAGGGCAGGTTCGCACGCAGCAGCTCTTCTTCAAAGGGCCGCGACTGCGCGTTCGTGCGGAAGAGGACCGCGAAGTCCTGCAGGGCGTACTTGCTGCGCAGCGAGGAGATCCGCTCCAGGACGAACTGGGCCTCCTCGCGCTCGTTGTTGGTGGTCACCACGCGCACCGGGTCACCCTTGCCGCCGGTGGTGAAGAGCGTCTTCCCCTTGCGGGCGGTGTTGTTCGCCACCACGCCCGTTGCGGCATCGAGGATGTTGCCGGTGGAGCGGTAGTTCTGCTCCAGCTTGATGATCTTCGCCCCGGGAAAGTCGCGCTCGAAGTTGAGGATGTTGTTGATGTCCGCGCCGCGGAACCGATAGATCGACTGGTCCTCGTCGCCGACGGCAACGACGTTCCCCTCCTTGCCGGCGAGGAGCTTGATCAGCACGTACTGGGCGCGGTTCGTGTCCTGGTACTCGTCGATCAAGAGGTGCTGGAAGCGCTCGTGGAGCTCCGTGCGCACGTCCTCGTGCTGCTCGAGGAGCTCCACGTACTTGCCGATCAGGTCATCGAAGTCCATGGCGTCGTACTCGCGCAGGCGCCGCTGGTACATCCGGTAAACCTCGGCCACCCGCGCGCCGAAGAAGTCGAGGTTCGTCTTCTCGTACTCGACCGGCCCGATCAGCTCGTTCTTGGCGTTGGAGATCCGGGTGAGGATCGAGCGCGGCGGGAAGGCGTCGTCGTTCACGTTCAGCTCTCGCATGCAGCGGCGGATGAGCGTGAGCTGGTCGGAGGTGTCGTAGACGGCGAAGGACTTCGTGAAGCCGAGGCGGTCGGCGTAGCGGCGGAGGACGCGCAGGGAGGTGGAGTGGAAGGTGCCGATCCACGGCCGGAAGTTGCTCGGCGGCACGAGGTGGTCGACGCGGCTGAGCATCTCGTTGGCGGCCTTGTTGGTGAAGGTCACGGCCAGGATGTTCGTCGGGCGCGCGCCGAGCTCGGCGATGAGGTAGCCGATACGGTAGGTGATGACCCGGGTCTTGCCCGAGCCGGCGCCTGCGAGGACCAGCAGGGGCCCCGTGCCGTGGGTGACTGCTTCTCGTTGCTGGGGATTGAGTCCGGAGAGGTCGATCATGTTGGACGGCGCATCTTAGCGTGGAGGACAGGCAATCCTGCCTGTCCGGGGAACGCGAGGAGGCATGCCGCTGTTCTGCCCGGAGACGGACGGTTTCAGCTACACTCTCGTCCGCTTCGGTCAAACCCTCTGGAGGCTGCATGCTCATGTTTGGACTTGGAATGCCGGAACTGCTCGTCATTCTCGTGATCGTCGTCGTCATCTTCGGGGCGAGCAAGCTCCCGCAACTGGGCAAGGGCCTCGGCGAAGGGATCTCGAACTTCCGCGACGGTTTGAACAAGGGCAACAAGGACGAGAAGGCCGCCCTGCCGAAGGCCTCGGACGACAAGCCCACCCCGTAGTGAAATGGCTCATCACGGGTGCCGGCGGCATGGTCGGCACCGATCTGTGCGACGCGCTGGCCCTCGAGGGTGAGCAGGTCGTCGCCCTCACCCGAAGCGATCTCGACATCACCGACTCCCGGGTGGTGAACGCCTGCGTCGCCGAGCACGCGCCGGACGTCCTCGTCAACTGCGCGGCCTACACCAAAGTCGACCAGGCGGAGGCCGAGGAGAGCGCGGCGAACGCGATCAATGGCTCGGCGGTCGAGCTCCTCGCCAGCGCTACGAACTCGGTCGGCGCGCTCTTGGTGCACCTGTCGACCGACTTCGTCTTCGACGGCAAGGCCACCGCGCCGTACGAGGTGAACACTCCCACCGCCCCCCTCTCCGCCTACGGCCACTCGAAGCTCCTGGGCGAAGTTGCCGCCAGGCACGCGGAAAAGCACGTGATCGTGCGCACCTCGTGGCTCTTCGGCGTGCACGGTCCGAACTTCGTCGAGGCCATCCGCAACCAGATCCGCAAGGGAACGGACCCGCTGCGCGTCGTCAGCGATCAGCGGGGGCGGCCGACGTATACGCCGCACCTTGCGCGCGCCGTCATTCGCCTGGCGCGCCTGGCGCACGACTCCGATGTCGCCCGTGGGATCGTGCACTACGCGGACGCCGACGAATGCTCGTGGTACGACTTCGCCTGCGCGATCGCCGAAGAGAGCGGAAGCGATGTGACGGTCAAACCGGTCACGACGGACGAGTTTCCGCGCCCGGCGCGGCGCCCCGCGTATTCGGTGCTCTCGACGGAGCGCTACGAGCGGCTCACGGGAGTGGCTCCGGAGTCGTGGCGGGAGGGGCTGCGGGAGTATCTAGCCTTGCGTGCATGAGGAACTCGACGTTTCCCTCGGCCCCCTTCACCGGACTCTCGATCATGCCCTTCACGTTAAACCTCAGCTCGCGCGCGCAGGCGACCACGCCATCCACCGCCTCCTGACGCTTCGCCTCGTCGCGGACGATCCCGCCCTTCCCCACTTCGTGCTTCCCCACCTCGAACTGCGGCTTGATCAGCGCCACCAGCTCGCCGCGCAGGAACTGCTTCACCGCCGGCAGGATCAGCTTCAGGGAGATGAAGGAGACGTCGACGGAGACGAAGTCGATCGCCTCCTCGAAGCTCTCCGCCTGCAGGTAGCGCGCGTTCACCTTCTCCCGGTTGATCACCCGCGGGTCGTTGCGCAGGGAGACGTCGAGCTGCCCATAGCCGACGTCGATCGCGTACACCTTCGCCGCGCCGTGCTTCAGCATCACGTCCGTGAACCCGCCCGTCGACGCGCCGATGTCCGCGCAGACCTTCCCGCGCACCTCGATCCCGAACACCTGCAGCGCGTGAGCGAGCTTCATCCCGCCCCGCCCTACCCACGGATGCTCCAGCTCCGCCACGCGCACCTCGTCGTCCTCGGCGATCGTGGCTCCGGCCTTGTCCACGAACTGCCCGTTCACGAGAACGCGCCGGGCCATGATCAGCGACTGGGCCTTCGAGCGCGTATCGACGAGCCCGCGCTCGACGAGGGCGACGTCGAGGCGCTGCTTTTTCATGGGGCGTCGGAGAGGACTTCGAAGCCTTCCTGGCGGAAGTGATGGTCGTTGGTGAGAACACGGGTGATCCCGTGATCGCGCATGACGACCATGGAGATGCAATCGACGAGCGAATATTCCTTGTCGGGCCGCCGGGCATAGAGGTCCAGCGCGCGCCGGAAAAGCGTCCGGTCAACCTCGAGCGCAGTCGCGGTGTCGAGGTAGGTGCGGACGGCACTCACCGCTTTCGAGCGCGCGACGGCACCTTCGGCCGCAACGAAGGCGAGGTATTCCGCGAACACTCCGTCATGCGTAAGAGCGTCACGCAGACTGAAGGTCCGATCGAGCCGCAGAGCTCGTTCGTGGCGAGCGTCGAACCGGTCGAATCGCGCGACGAGATACCAGGTATCGAGGAAGTACAGCATCTACTTCGTCGATGCGCGCTTTCGGATCCCGTACACCACTTCGTCGATATTGTCGGAGCCCTTGAGTCGCGGCCATTCCGAATCGGAAATGTCGCCAGTGGCCTCGTCCATGATTCGTCCGATTTCGCCGACCGTGAGATGCCGCTTCCTGCTCACGAACTCCCGCACCCGATTGGCAATCCCCTCCGCGTGCAGGTCGTACTGCGCGCGCAGCACGTCCTGGGTTCCATGGTGGACGTATTCGTCGGGGATGCCGACCCGGTGGAACTGGACGTCGTCGATGCCGAGCTCCTGGCAGCGCTCCATGATCGCGGAGCCGAAGCCGCCAGCGAGCGAGCCTTCCTCGACGGTGATCACCTTCGCGTAAGGCTTGCAGAACTGCTGAATCAGCTCGTCGTCGAGGGGCTTGATGAAGCGGCCGTTGACGACGGCGACGTTGATCCCTTCCTTGGCCAGGATCTCTGCGGCCTCCATCGACGGCCAGACTTCGTTGCCGATGGCAAAGATCGTCGCGGCATCGCCCTCGCGCAGAACCTCGCCCTTGCCGATCGGCAGCGACTTCAGCTCCGCGTCGAGCTGCACGCCCACGCCGTTCCCGCGCGGGTAGCGCAGGGAGGTCGGGTGGCCGGTCTCGAACGCGGTCTTGAGCATGTGCCGCAGCTCGTTCTCGTCCTTCGGGGCCATGCAGACCATGTTCGGGAAGATCCGCAGGTAGGCCATGTCGTAGATGCCGTGGTGGGTCGGGCCGTCGGCGCCGGCGATGCCGCCGCGGTCGAGGCAGAAGACCACCGGCAGATCCATGATCGCCACGTCGTGGAAGACCTGATCGAACGCGCGCTGAAGGAAGGTCGAGTAGATGGCCGCGACCGGCTTCATCCCCTGCGTGGCCATGCCGCCGGAGAACGTCACCGCATGCTCCTCGGCGATGCCGACGTCGAACATCCGCTCCGGAAAGACCTTCGCGAACTTGTCCAGGCCCGTCCCCTCCGGCATGGCCGCGGTGACGGCGACGATCTTCGGGTCGTGCTTCGCCAGCTCGGTCAGCGTGTCGGCGAAGACGGCGGTGTAGGACGGCGGCGCGGGCTTGTCGGACTTCTTGACCTCGCCCGAGGGGATGTCGAAAGGCGTCACGCCGTGCGACCAGATCGGCTTGTTCTCCGCCGGCGTGTAGCCCTTCCCCTTCTTGGTGATGACGTGGATGAGCACCGGACCGTCGTAGTCGCGGTTCTCCTCGATCACATGGAGGAGGGTGTCGAGGTTGTGGCCGTCGTACGGCCCGAGGTACTTGAAGCCGAGCTCCTCGAAGAGCGTCCCCGGCACGACCATGTGCTTGAAGATCTGCTCCATGTCGCTGGCCAGGTGATGCAGCTTTCCGCCGACGAGGGGGATGCTGTCCATCACCCGCCTGGCCAGGTCCTTGTACGCGTTGTAGCGCTGGCCCTTGATGATCTGGTTGAGGTAGCCGGAGATCGCGCCGACGTTCGTCGAGATCGACATGTCGTTGTCGTTCAGGACGATCATCATCTTCCGCTTGAGGTGCCCGGCCTGGTTGAGGCCCTCGAAGGCGAGGCCGCCGGAGAGCGCGCCGTCGCCGATCACGGCCACGACCCGGTAGTCCTCCTTGCGGAAGTCGCGGGCCACGGCGATGCCGAGGGCCGCGGAGATCGAGGTCGAGGCGTGGCCGGCGTTGAAGACGTCGTACGCCGACTCCTCGCGCTTGCAGAAGCCGGAGATGCCGCCGTGCTGGCGGATGGTCGGGAAGGTGTCCCGGCGGCCGGTGAGGAGCTTGTGCGGGTAGCTCTGGTGGCCGGTGTCGAAGACGATCTGGTCGCGCGGGGTGTCGTAGAGGTAATGCAGCGCGAGCGTGAGCTCGACGATGCCGAGGTTGCCGCCGAAGTGGCCGCCCACCCGCGAGACGACGTCGATGATCGTGTCGCGGATCTCCTGAGCGACCTGGGGAAGCTGCTTACGATCGAGCTTGCGGAGGTCGGCGGGGCATTCGATCGAGTCCAGTAGTCGAGCCATGTTGTTGATCCGTCACGCCCTTAGGAGCGGCGCTGGCAGATGTAACGTGCGATGGGGGTGAGGGTATTCACAGGGCCGGCCCCTTCGACTCTGCTCAGGGCGTGGATCATATCAGCGTTTTCCACAGCCTCCCCGAGCAGCCGTCCCACCTCGGCACGTGCGGCTTCCACGCCCAGAAGGGCCGGGAAGGTGAGTTTTCCCTGGGCCACGTCCTTGCCGGCGGTCTTGCCAAGGGTGGCCGAGGACTCCTCGACGTCGAGGAGGTCGTCGACGATCTGGAAGGCCAGGCCGAGGGCGTCGCCGTAGCGGCGCAGGGCGGCCAGCTTGTCCTCCGGCGCGCCGGCGAGGAGGCCCCCCAGGACCACCGAGGCGGTGAAGAGCTTCCCGGTCTTGTTGCGGTGGATGAACTGCAGCTCGCGCCGGAGGGCGTCGACGTCGTCGGAGGTCTCGTGCGAGCGCTCGGCGACGATGTCCGCGACCTGACCGCCGATCATGCCCGTCGAGTCGACCGCCGTCGCCACTTCGGCGACCGCCCGCAGCTGGCGGGCAGGTTCCACCCCCGCGACCGGCCGCGCCAGCCACGAGAAAGCCTCGGTGAGCAACGCGTCGCCGACCAGGATGCCCATGGCCTCGCCGTAGACGACGTGCGTGGTCTTGCGGCCGCGGCGCAGGTCGTCGTTGTCCAGCGCCGGCAGGTCGTCGTGGACCAGCGAGTAGGTGTGAATCAGCTCCAGCGCGCAGAGGGGAACGAGAAGAGGCTCGACGTCGGCGCCGCAGGTCTCCGCCGCGGCGATGGCCACGATCGGGCGGATGCGCTTCCCACCGCCGAGGACGGCGTAGCGCATGCCTTCGTGGATGACGGGCGGGGGGGTGTCGGGCGGCGGGAGGTGTGCGTCCAGCGTGCGGTCGACCAGCGCGCGGCGGGCGTTCAGGTACTCGTTGAGGTTCACTCTGGCGTGATTTCCTCTTGATCCTCGACCTCTGCCTCCTCAAACGGCTCCGTCACCGGCTGGCCCTTGGCGTCGGCGAGAATCAACTCGATCTTCTTCTCCACCTCCTCGAGCCGCTGATGGCAGAAGCGGGAGAGGCGGATCCCCTCCTCGAACAGGTGCAGCGACTCGTCGAGCGGCAGCTCCTCCGACTCGAGACGCTGGACGATCTTCTCGAGCTGCTGGAAGGCTTTCTCGAATTCGTTCGAGCGGGGGCGGGCGGCCATGGTCGGAGGGGTTATATCACTCGACCCTTCGGGTCGCCTGCGCTCCTCAGGGCTCCGCTTCCGGCCAGAGGCTCTCCACCCCCAGCGTTCGCGTGTCCACCGTGCACTCCAGCCGCCCTTTCTTCAGTTTCACCTCGATCTGCTCGCCCACGCCCACCTGGTTGGAGTCGAGGATGGGCTTTTTCCGGCCGCGCTTGGTGCGGGAGAAGGCGATGGCATAGCCGCGTGAGAGAACCGAGAGCGGGGAGACGGCGCTGAGTGTGGCCATGGTCGCGCGGAGGTGGGCGCGCTCGCGGGCGATGCGGGTGGGGTAGCGCGCCAGCGGCTCTTCGCAGGCGTTGAGCCGCCGGCGCAGGGTCTTGGCGCGGAAGTCGAGGAGGCGATAGAGCGACACGCGGCGGCGTTCCAGGCGCTCGCGGGCGGCGACGATGCGCCGCGGCACGATGCCGAGGCGGTCGGACGAGGTGAGGTGCCGCAGCTCGTGCCGGTAGTTGCGCACGCGGCTGTCGACGACGTGCCGCACCCGGCGGGTCATGCCGTCGATGGCGATGCAGATCTCACTCTTGGCCCGGATCACGATCTCCGCCGCGGCGGACGGCGTCGGCGCCCGCAGGTCGGCAACGAAGTCGGTGATGGTGAAATCGGTCTCGTGGCCGATGCCGGAGATCGTCGGGATCTCGCACGCCGCCACGGCCCGGGCGACGATCTCTTCGTTGAAGGCCCAGAGGTCCTCGAGCGAGCCTCCGCCGCGGCAGATGAGCACGACGTCGTGCAGCTTCCAGCGCGAGAGATGGCGGATGGCCGCGGCGATCTCGCGCGCCGCGGTCGCGCCCTGGACGCGGACAGGGTAGATCTGCAGCTCCAGGCCTTCGAAGCGCCGCCCAAGGACGTGGAGGATGTCGCGGATGGCGGCGCCGGCGGGGCTGGTGACCACGGCGATGCGCTGCGGGAGCATCGGGATCGGCTTCTTCCGCTCGGCCGCGAACAGCCCCTCCTCGGCCAGCCGCTTCTTGAGCTGCTCGAAGGCGAGCTGCAGCGCGCCCAGGCCCGCGGGCTCCGCGGCGACGGCGTTGAGCTGGAACTCGCCTTTCTGCTCGTAGATCGTCAGCCGCCCGCGGACGATGAGCTGCAGGCCGTTCTCGATCCGGAAGCGGAGGAACCGCGCATTCGCGGCGAAGAACACCACCCGGATCTGCGCCCGCGCGTCCTTGAGCGAGAAGTAGCAGTGGCCCGCCGCGGAGCGGGTGAAGTTCGTCACTTCCCCTTCGACGGAGACGTCGTTGTAGCGATAGAGATCGAGGTTGATCTGGCGAATGAGGTCGGAAACGGAGTAGACGCGCGGCTCGCTCACGATGGATTGCATCATGCCATTGAAGCTGAGCCCGGCAAACTCCAAATAACAGGCAAGCCTTTTGCCCTCACTGCTGCCGGATGTCACATGAAGTGACCCCCGCAGAAATACGAGGAGAAAGAATGATCATGATCAAAAAACTGAGAAACAGCACCGTGGCCGCGGCGGCTCTCGCGGCGCTCTTCCTCGTCGGCGCGTGTGCGTCCACGGATGACGCTCGCACGGACGATGTCACGGAGATCCGCCCCGAGCAGACCGGTGGGCAGGCGTCGGTAGTTCCGGCTCCTGGTCCTGCCGTGACGGATAGCGACGGCAATGTTTACTCGAGCAGCAATGCTCCGGGCAGCGGCAACGCCGCCACCGTCGGCACCAACACCAACGTCAACATCATCCCCGAGAAGAGCAGCGTTGAAGTCCGGACCTCGGATACCGCCCTGACCTCGCCGACCGTGACCGAAACGACGGTCACCGATACGACGGTCACCACGGACACCGAGCCGATGACGTCTTCCACCACGGTCACCGAGACCACCACGGTCGATACGGCCCCGGTCGTCACCGAGTCGACGACTGCGACCACCACCGAGACCACGGAAACGACCACCGTCCCGATGACCTCGTCCGCTCAGGAGACGACCACCACCACGACGACCACCGAAGAGACCCCTGCGCCTGCGCCGACCCGTACCCGTCTGCGCAAGGATTAACCCTCGATTTTCTGCAATGTGGTGCCGTGAGGCCGGGCGCGTCGCCCGGCCTTTTTGCGTTCAGAGCGTTTCCGCGGTGAGCGGCCCCTCCGCCCGGCCCTCGATGAACTGGCGCACGATCGGATTCCGCGAGTCCTGGAACACCTCCGGCGTCCCCTGCTCGATGATCTGCCCCTCGTGGAGCATGGCCACGCGGTCGGCGACCTTGAAGGCCACCTTCATATCGTGGGTGATCATGACCGTGGTGGTGCCGAGCTTCGTATCCATCTCGCAGATCAGCTCGGCAATGACGTCGCTGATCACCGGGTCGAGGCCGGTCGTGGGCTCGTCGAAGAGGAGGATCTCCGGCTTGAGCGAGATGGCCCGGGCGAATCCGACGCGGCGGCGCATGCCGCCCGACAGCTCCGCGGGCCGCTTCTTTTCCACGCCGTGAAGGTGCACGTCCTCGAGACACTCCTCCACCCGCTCCCGGATCTGCGGCTCGGTCATCTTGGTGTGGCGGCGCAGCGGAAAGGCGATGTTCTCGAAGACGGACATGGAGTCGAAGAGCGCCCCTTCCTGAAAGGACATCCCGAAGCGGCGGCGGAACTCGTTCAGCTCGCGCTCCGGCATGTGGGTGATGTCCGCGTCGTCGACGATGACCCGTCCCTGGTCGGGCTTGAGCAGCCCGATGATGTGCTTGAGGGTCACGCTCTTGCCCGTGCCCGAGCCGCCTACGATCACCACCGTCTCGCCGCGATCGACCTCGATGGACATGTCCCTGAGGACCTGCTTGTCGGCAAACGACTTCCAGAGATGCTCAAGCGAGATGAAGGGCATGTTCAGAAGAGGAGCTTGGTCAGGAAGAAGTCGGCCAGGAGGATGATCAGCGAGGCGCTGACGACGGCGTTCGTGGTCGAGCGGCCGACGCCTTCCGCACCGCCGCTGGTGTGGTAGCCGCGCACGCAGCCAGTGAGGGTGAGGATCACCCCGAACACGCCCGCCTTCACGAGACCGCTCCAGACGTCGGTGAGCTGCAGGAACTGGAAGGTGTTCTGTTTGTAGACCACGGGATTGGTCTTCATCAGCTTCACGCCGACGAGATAGCCCCCGTAGATGCCGAGGGCGTCGCCGAGGACGACCAGGAAGGGGAGCATCACCAGGCCGGCGATCACGCGCGGGACGAAGAGGTACTGCACGGGATCGGTGGCCAGGGCCTTGAGGGCGTCGATCTGCTCGGTGACCTTCATCGTCCCGATCTCCGCGGCCATCGACGAACCGACGCGGCCGGTGACCATGAGCCCGACCAGGACCGGCGAGAGCTCGCGGAGCATGGCCAGCGACACCACTCCGGCCACGAACTGCTCGGCATGCACGCGCTGGAAGCCGATGAAGGTCTGCAGCGCCAGAACCATCCCGGTGAACATGGTGGTCAGGAAGACCACCGGAATCGAGTCGACGCCCACGCGCACCATCTGCCGGAACCACTCCTTGACGTCGAACGGGCGCCGGAAGATGTAGGCGATCGTGCGCCAGAGAGAGTCGAACCACAGCCCGGTCTGCTCGAAGAAGGCGATGAAGCGGAGGCCGATACGGTCGAGGATGGAGGTCATGCGTCGAAACGAGAGCGGATGCGCCGAGCGTCGCCGTGGTCGCGGTAGACGCGCGGAACCCGCGCGCCGACGCTGCAGAACAGCTCGTAGGAGATCGTATCAAGTTTCGCCGCCAGCTCTTCGGCGCTGATCTCATCCTCGCCCTGCCGGCCGAGCAGGACCACCTCGTCGCCGACGGCCGCGCCGTCGATGTCGGTGACGTCGATGGTGGTGAGGTCCATCGAGATCCGCCCGACCACCGGCGCCCGCATTCCGCGCACGAGGACTTCGCCGCGGTTCGAGAGCCGGCGGTTGTAGCCGTCGGCGTACCCGACCGGCAGCGTGGCGATGCGGCTCGGGCGGGTGGTGTGGAAGGTGGTGCCGTAGCCGACCGCGTGTCCCGGGGGAAGGTCCTTGAGTCGGGTGATCTCCGTGCGCCAGCGCATCACCGGCTCCAGCCGGCGGGCGTCGTCGTCGAGCGGACTCGCTCCGTAGAGCGCGAGACCGGTGCGCACGTAGTCGCCCGGCTGGACCAGTCCGCGGAAAAAGCCGGCGCTGTTCGCGACGTGGTGGATGGGCGCGTCGATGCCCGCCTCCCGCAGCGTGGCCAGGAGCGTGCGGAAGCGCGCGATCTGCTCGTGGCTGAAGCGATCGCCCGCGTCCCCCGCGTTGGCGAGATGGGTATAGATCGCCTCGACGCGCAGCTTGGGCGCGGCCTCGAGGATTTCCGCCACGCGCGGGAGCTCGCTCTCGACCACGCCCATGCGCCCCATGCCGGAGTCGAGCTTCAGGTGGATGCTCACCTCGCGCTCCAGGGCGGCGCGCGCGACGAGCTCCAGCTCCTCCGGCCCGGGCACGCCCAGGCGCACGTTGCTCTCGATGGCCATGCGGACCTGGGCCTCGTTGAGCGGCCCGAGGACGAGGAGGGGGAGCTCGATGCCGGCGCTCCGCAGCTCGATAGCCTCTTCGAGGAGCACCACCGCGATCATGGCCACCTTGTCCGGCGTGCAGCGCTTGGCCAGCTCCACCGCGCCGTGGCCGTAGCCGTTCGCCTTCAGCACAGGAATGAGCCGGGAGCCCTCCGGCAGCTCCGCCGCGAGCGCGGCGAGGTTGCGATCGAACGCCAGAAGGTCGATGTCTGCCCAGGTGGGGCGCATCGGCAGCTCACGCAGAGTAGACATCGAGATTCATCCCGTTCATCGGCCGGGAGCGGTTGCTTGCAAGAAACAGGATCGATTCCGCGACTTCGTCCGGGGTCATCGACGCCGGCGCACCGCCGCTCACGTCCCGCCACATGGGCGTGTCTACCGCCCCTGGGCTGACGCAGTTCACGCGCACGCCGTGCCCTTTCACCTCCACCGCCAGCGCCTCGGTCAGCAGGATCACCGCGGCCTTGCTCGCGCAGTAGGAGACGAAGCCGGGGAACTTTTCCGGTCCGGGGACGCCTGAAATAGAGGAGACGTTCACGATGGCACCGGCGCGGCGCTCGATCATCGACGGCAGCGCGCGCCGGCAGGCCAGGAACACGCCCCGCACGTTGACCGCGAACGTCTGCTCCCACTGCTCGACCGTGGTGTCGATGAGCTGCGCGACCTCGATCGTCCCGGCGTTGTTGACCAGGACGTCGCAGTGGCCGAGGCGGGACTCCGTCGTGGCGAAGAGCCGCTCGATGGAGGCTAGATCGGCGACGTCGCCTGCCACGGCGATCATGCGCTCGCCGAAGCGGCGGGCGATGGCCTCGATCTTCTCCGCCGAGCGCGCGAACAGGGCCACGCGCGCGCCGCGCTCCGCGAGCATTTCCGCCGTGCGCCGCCCGATGCCGGACGAGGCTCCGGTGACGATGGCGATCTTTCCGTCGAATTCACTCATATAATCCGGCGCAGGCTACCCCAACGTTCGACGCCACCCCAACCTTCACTGCAAGCGAGGAGATCGGCATGCCGCAGAACGTCATCGACCTTCTAAATCTGTTCCTGCGCTGGATCCACGTCGTCGCCGGCGTGATCTGGATCGGCCACCTCTACTTCTTCAACTGGGTCAACGCCCACTTCGCCAAGGCTCTGGACGGGCCCACCAAGAAGATCGTCATTCCCGAGCTGGCGCCCCGCGCGCTCTACTGGTTCCGCTGGGGGGCGGCCTGGACCTGGATCACCGGCATCCTCCTCGGCGGCCTGATCTACTACCACGGCAAAATCGTCTTCGAGGATCCGACCGCCGCAGGGAACAACCCCTGGCTCTGGCTGGCCATCGTCCTGGTCATCCTCATCGTCGGCTTCCTGCTCTACAACATCATCATGAAGTCGATCAAGAATGTGGTCGTCGCCAGCGCGATCTGCCTGGTGCTCTTCGCCGCGGCGTACCTGTTCCTCGAGTACGTCGGCAAGTTCGGCGGCCGCTCGCTCTACATCCACGCCGGCCTCATGTTCGGCACGATCATGGCCGCGAACGTCTGGATGGTGATCTGGCCCGCCCAGAAGAAGATCATCGCCGCGACCAAGGAAGGCACTCCCCCGGACGCCGCCCTCGTGGCCAGCGCCGGCCTCCGCTCCCGCCACAACACGTTCATGTCCGTCCCGCTGATCTTCACCATGATCAGCAATCACTTCCCGACCATGTTCGGCCAAACCTACCGCGATCTCTGCCTGGCGGGCGTGATCGTGCTCGGGTTCGTAGCGGTGCGGCTGCTGTACGGGAAATCGGCGAAAGTGCCGGCCATGTAGTCGATGCGCCTCCTCCAGGTCGACGCGTTCACGTCCGAGCCCTTCCGCGGCAATCCGGCCGCGGTCTGCCTGCTCGACGGCGAGCGCGATGATGCGTGGATGCAGAGCGTGGCCGCGGAGATGAACCTCTCCGAGACCGCGTTTCTGCGTCCGCGCGAGGACGGCTTCTCCCTGCGCTGGTTCACGCCCGCGGTGGAAGTCGCGCTCTGCGGGCACGCCACGCTCGCCAGCGCACACGCGCTGTGGGAGGAAGGCATCCTCGCACCGGACCGCCAGGCGCGCTTTCACACGAAGAGCGGCCTCCTCACCGCCGATCGCAACGGCGAGTGGATCGAGCTCGACTTCCCCGCCACGCGGGAGGAGCGCGCCGATCCCCCGCCCGGCCTGCTCGAGTCCCTCGGCGTCCCCAACCCCATATACGTCGGCAGGAACAAGTTCGACTACCTCGTCGAGGTCGCCTCCGAGGAAGTGGTGCGCGGTCTCGAGCCGGACCACACCCAGCTGCGCAGGATCCCCGCGCGCGGGGTGATCGTCACCAGCCGCGCATCGGGGCAGAAGGCCGACTTCGTCTCCCGCTTCTTCGCCCCCGGCTCCGGCATCGACGAGGATCCCGTCACCGGCTCCGCGCACTGCTGCCTCACTCCCTACTGGTCCGCGCGCCTCGGCAAGACGGAGATGACCGGCTTCCAGGCCTCCGCGCGCGGCGGCTTGGTGCGCGTACGGCTCGACGGCGACCGGGTGAAGCTCGGCGGGCGCGCCGTGACCGTGCTGCGCGGCACGCTGAACGTCTGATGCTCCGCATCGAGCCGACACGCGACCTGTCCGTCGTCCGCACGCTCTTCCTCGAGTATGCGCAGAGCCTTGGCGTCGACCTGTCGTTCCAGAACTTCGACCAGGAACTGGCCTCGCTCCCCGGCGACTACGATCCGATCCTCCTCGCCCGCTGGAACGACGACGTCGCCGGCTGCGTCGCCCTCCATCCCTTTGGCGACGGCGTCTGCGAGATGAAGCGCCTCTACGTCCGCCCGCAGTTCCGCGGCCACGACATCGGCCGCGCGCTCGCTGAGCGCCTGATCGCCGTCGCACGGGAGCGCGGCTACCGGGCCATGCGGCTCGACACGCTGCCGACGATGCAGAAGGCCATGCGCCTGTACGAGTCGCTCGGTTTCGTCGACGTCGAGCCGTATCGCTTCAATCCCATCGCCGGCTCGCGCTTTCTGGAGCTGACGCTGTAGCATCCATGCCATGACCAATATCCGCGAGATGCTCGAGCGGATCGAGTACGAGACGCTGCACGCGCGGGCGGCGCGGAGCGCGGAGACGCGCGGGCGCGATCGGACCGAGGCCGAGGACGACCTGCGGCCGGCGTATCAGCGCGACCGGGACCGGATCATCCACTGCAAGTCCTTCCGGCGGCTCAAGCACAAGACGCAGGTGTTCCTGGCCCCCGAGGGGGATCACTACCGCACCCGGCTCACGCACGTGCTGGAAGTGACGCAGATCGCCCGCACGATCGCCAAGTCGTTGCGCCTCAATGAAGTGCTCACCGAGGCCATCGGCCTCGGGCACGACCTCGGGCATTCGGCATTCGGTCACGCCGGCGAGGCTGCGCTGAACAAGCTCGTGCACGGCGGCTTCGACCACTACCGGCAGTCGGTGCGGGTCGTGGAGACGCTGGAGAACGACGGGCGCGGGCTCAATCTCACCATCGAAGTGCGCGACGGGATCCTCAAGCACTCCAAAGGCGAGAAAGGCGAGCTATTGCGCAAGCGTCCGAAGGCGCGGGCATTGACGCTGGAGGGCGACATCGTCCGGATCTCCGACATCATCGCCTACGTCAATCACGACATCGACGACGGCATCCGCGCCGGGATCATCACGGAGAACGACATCCCCAAAGACATCCGTTCCACTCTCGGCCGCACGGGAGGCATGCGCATCGACCGCATGGTCCGCGACGTGGTCAATGAGACATTGCGTTGCGACTACGACGCGATCTCGATGTCGAATGAGGTCCTGGAGGCATTGGAGGCCCTGCGCAAATACATGTTCGAAAACATGTATTTCACGCCCACTGTGCGCGGGGAGTTCGAAAAGGCACAGAAGATCCTCACCGCATTATTCGAATACGTCGTTGCGCATCCGTCGGAATTCTTCAATCACAATGAAGAGCCGGTGGAGCGGCTGGCGATCGATTTCATTGCGGGAATGACCGACCGGTACGCGATCAATCTCTATACGAAGTTGTTTCTGCCGCGCCCGTGGGTCGGCTGAAATTACTTCTTTCCCTTGGCCTTGCGCGGGGTATTGAGCAGGTCGCGCAGGTCTTTGCCGGCCTTGAAGCGCACGTTCTTCGATGCCGGGATGGTGATGGTCTCCTTGGTACGGGGGTTGCGGCCTTCGCGGGCCTTGCGCTGCGTCACCGAAAAACTCCCCAGCCCCGGAATGGAGCATCGGTCACCGCGCTCACAGGACTCGGAGATGTAACTCACGAAGGCATCGAACGCGGCCGTCGCCTCTTTCTTGGAAATGCCGGCCTGCTCGGCGATCGCGGTGATGACGTCTCCCTTACCAGCCATAGAACGTCCCTCCTGTAGCTCGCTTGCGGTGCGGCCCTCGCTTGTGCGGAATGTTGGACAATCTAGGTAATAGGGAAACGAAAGTCAACGCAGCCGGCGCAGTGTTTCCAGATATCCGTGCACGACGGAGACGACCTGCGCGTGACTCCACGTCAGCGGCGCGACGGACAGCGGCTGGCCGTCATATGGATCAATTTGTTCCGGAAGAATCATTGAGGGTGTCGCTTTCGACCGCGCCCATCGCACAAGGTCCAGTGCAGATTGCAGCTCCTGCGCGGACGACGCCCTGGCAATGGCGTGCTCCGCGAGCCAGAGGGTGCAGATGATCCAGGGATTGCCGGGCACGCGCGCGGTTTCGTCGGAGATTCGAAAATACGCGTCGTTTTCGTACCGGGCCACCCCGCCGGCTTCGGTCTGCACCCAAAGGCGCTCGCGGATAGCCTTCATCGTGCCCTCGATCATCGCGGAGGGCGGCGGGAAGACGCCGAGGTGGAACGCAGCGAAGGCGGAGGAGTCGACGGTGGGGTCGAGCTCCAGCGCGTCACTCGAATTAAGGACAAGGCCCCGCGCGAAGCGGCCCTCCTCCTCGATCCAGAGGTGCTTCTTCATCGCCTCGCGCAGGTCGGCGGCGGCCTTGGCGTAGACCGCGCGGCGCTCCTGCTCGTTGAAGAGGTTCGCCAGCTCGGCAGCGGCCTGCAGGCCGGCCCAGACGGAGGCGCAGGTGAAGGTGAACGTGCCCTGCCGCTCCTCCCAGAGATCGAAGCTCGGCAGCGGAAGACACGTATCGGCGTCGCGATAGCGGACGAGAAACTCCGCCGGCTGCACGACCAGTCGTTTGTAGACCTTGCGGAGGAGATCGAGGTCGCGCGTGCGCGTCCAGTGCCGGGCCACGAGCCAGATCACCAGCGCCGTCTCGTCGAGCTGGATCGGCAGCTGCGGGCTGCCGTTGCGCACCCACGGATGCCACAGCGGCGCGGTCGAGCCGTCGGGGTTGTACTTGTGGAGAAAGTAGCCCTCGTCGCGGATGACGTCGGAGGCGAAGTGAAGGAAGCGGCGAGTGATCTCCGGGAAGCCGGCGCGCTCCATGGCGTCGCAGACGAATGCCGCGTCGCGCGCCCACATGTAGGAGTAGTGGTCGTTGTGACCCCACTGGATGTCGGAGTCGTTCGCGGCGATGACCGCGCCCCCGCGGTCGCACTGCGTGGCGATGACCAGCAGCGAGCGGCGATAGAGGTCGGTGATCTCGTCGGGCAGATCGCGCAGGTCCGTGTCGCTCTTGTTCACCCAGGTGTACCAGTACGAGCCCGTGCGGGCGAGGACGTGCGCCGGACCCTCCTCGCGCACCTTCGCGTCGAGCGCGACCACCTCCTCGTACGACCGGCCGGCACACATCCAGTACAGCACCGTGGCATTGCCGGAGGCGTCGAGGTGGACGGGAACGGCGATCGTGGAGTCGACGCCGCCCTGCGCGATCGGGGTCATGGAGAGCTCGCCGTCCTCCGCATCCCTCCACGTCCCCTCGGCGCCAGCCGTCGCGCTGCGCCCGCACGCGTACTCGCCCACGCCGCCCTCGCAGCCCACCAGCACGAACCGGCGGGCCTTGTAGTGGATGATGCTCCGCGAGGCCGGGTCGAACATAGCCGTGTCGCCGAGGGCGTTCGCGTAGAGGCTGAAGTCGTGGTGGAGGAAGAGCTTGACCTCGCGGGCCTCCTCGCGGAGGTTGCGGACGACGATCTTGCGCACGTACACGTTCGCGTCGGGGTCGACGGCGTCGTAGCAGCGGAGGCGCAGCCCGATCTCGTCGTTCTGCAGCTGGACGTCCGTGACTAGCGTGTCGCGCAGGTAGTCGAGGGTGCGCTGCCACGGCGCGTCGTCGGTCCAGCTGGTCGCGCCGTCGCACCAGACGCCGAAGCGGAAGCGCGCCGCGGCGTGATTCTCCATCCCCACGTGCGGGAAGTA
Organism: Thermoanaerobaculia bacterium; assembly: GCA_044866315.1. Lineage (GTDB taxonomy): Bacteria > Acidobacteriota > Thermoanaerobaculia > Gp7-AA8 > Gp7-AA8 > QHVT01. Next base: position 19,445 of record JBIOTX010000198.1, read on the forward strand.
GAAATCGGCCAGGCGATAGTGCGAGTCGAAGGCGACGAGCAGCGAGCCGTTGCCGATCGGTAGGTCGCGGGGCATCTGCGGCGCGAAAGTCTAACGTCTCTCGAGCACGAACGCGGTAAAGCCGTCGGCGCCGGATTCGGGCGTGAGCCGCAGCACGCCGTCTTCGATCCAGCTCTTTGCGCCCTCCGGCGCGAAACGGGTGATGTCCACGCGCTCGAATCCGGCGATGATCGCGTCGTTCTCCTCCGGCTCGAGCGAGCAGGTGGAGTAGACGACATATCGCTCCGTGAGCTCCATCGCGCTCTCGAGCAGCTCGCGCTGCAGCTTCGCGAAGGCAGGGAGGTCGCTCTCGCGCAGACGCCACTTGATCTCCGGGTTCTTGCGGATCGTGCCCGTGGCGCTGCATGGGGCGTCGAGTAGGACAACCTCGAAGCGCTTGCGGAAGGGGGGCTTGCGGCCGTCGCTGACGATGACCTTGCCGTGCTGCAGCCCGCGGATGCGCGTGAGGGAGATGTCGTTTGCGACCACGCGCGCGCCGTGGTGGGCCATGTAGATCGTCTTGCCGCCGGGGGCCGCGGCGAGATCGAGGACCTCGTCGCCCGCCGCGCGGGCGATGGCGGCGATGAGCGCGCTGCCTTCATCCATCGGGTGAAACTGCGCGCGATCGAGATCGGCGGTCGAGCCGTGCAGTTTCCAGAGGCCGGGCACGAGCGACGACGGCTGCGCGTTCGGCGGCGCGGCGTTCGTCAGCGCCAGCACGTCGGGATAGGACAGCTCCTGGTTCGCGGCGGCGATCTTCGCCGTGCGCTCGATCCCGTAGTTCTTCGTCCAGCGCTCGATGAGCCATTGCGGATGGCCCGTTCGAATCGAAAGCGCAAGAGGCTCCGGCGGCTTCGTCGTCGATGCCTTGCGAAGGACGGCGTTGACGAAGCCCCGTGCGCGTTTCGGCGCCAGGTCGACCGTCTCGGAGACGGCGGCGTACGCGGCGACGTCCATGTACAGCAGCTGATACAGGCCGATGCGCAGGACGTCCACCACGGCCTTGTCGACCTGCCCGATCGGACGCTGCGCGAAGTGGGCGATCAGGAAATCGAGCCGCACGCGCCAGCGGAGGACGCCGAGGACGAGGGTGCGGACGAAGCCGGACTCGCCGAGGAGAACCAGGGAGGCGTACAGCGACTCGCGCTCGATGCGCTGCAGGAGTTGGAGCGCGCGGGCGCGTTCAGAGGACATCACCGACGCTCCAACCGAGACCGCGGGCGACGGCCGCGGCGTCGGCGCGAGGCTTTCCGGGGCGCTGCATCTCGAGGATGCGGATGGCGCCGTCGCGCGCGGCAACGGTGACCCCGTCGTCGAGGGAGAGGATCGTGCGGGGCACGCTGGAGGCGTGCACCACACGAAGGTCCGTCAGCTTCAACTCGCCGAACGTGATCCCCGGCCAGGGATCGAAGGCCCGAAAGCGGTTGTAGATCGTCTTCGCGCTCTCCTCGAACGTGATCGCCCCTTCGCTCTTCTCGATCTTCGGCGCCAGCGTGGCTCGGGCGTGGTCCTGCGGCACCTCGGCCGGCCAGTCGCGCAGCACCTCGACCATCGCCCCGGCCCCGATCTCAGCGAGCCGGCGCGCCACCGCGGGCGTGTGCTCGTCCGGGCCGATCGGCGTCTTCTCGATGCGCAGCATCGGCCCGTGGTCGAGCTCCTCGTCCACGCGCATGATGGTCACGCCGGTCTCGGTGTCCCCGGCTTGAATGGCGCGCTGGATCGGCGCCGCCCCGCGCCAGCGCGGCAGGATCGAGCCGTGGACATTCAGGAAGCCGCGCCGCGGGATCTGAAGCAAGGCGGCAGGGAGGATCTTGCCGTAGGCCACGACCACGCCCACGTCTGGCTGCAGCCGCGCGATCTCGTCCAGAAACTCGGCGTTGCGGATCTTCGGCGGCTGCGCGAGCGGCAGGCCGAGCTCGCGCGCGCGGACGGCCACGGCCGGCGCCTGCATCTTCATCCCCCGGCCGGCCGGCTTGTCCGGCTGGGCGACCACGAGCGCGATCTCGTGCTCGCGCGCGACCGCGTCCAGGGTGGGGACGGCGAATTCCGGAGTGCCGAAGAAGACGATGCGCAAGGCGCGGGGGATTCTATGTCGTCGTCGTGGCGGTCGTCGTCGTCACCGGCGGCGTATCCGGCACGCTGGTCTTCGTGGCCGGCGGCGAGACCGGCTGGTTCGGCGCGGACGTCCCCTCGGCGCCCGTCGACGGCTCCGGCGGCGCCTGTCCCATCCCGTGCGCCGCGGGCGTCTCGGACTTGGTCTGCGGCGGATGAGTCATCGCCGGCGGCGCGTTCTGGTAGTCGCGCGGCACGGGCTCCCCTCGACAGGCGGTCAATGCGGCGATAATCCCCGCTATGAGCAAGCACTTCATACCCGAGGGCCGGTTCAACGTGCGTGCCGGGTTCATCCTGGCGATGCTGCTGCTCGCAGCCGGCGCCAGCGCGCAGATTGCCGACGGCGACCGCCACTTCAACCAGCGCGCGGCCGGAGCGGAGCACATCGACGCCGCCATCGCCGCGTTCCAGCGCGCGGTGGCGGCGGAGCCGAACAACCTGGAAGGGCACTGGAAGCTCATGCGCGCGCTGCGCTTCAAGGGCGCCTATCGCGTCAACGGCGCCGAGGAGAAGAAGAAGGTCTACGGCGTCGCCAAGACCGTGGGCGAGAAGGCCCTCGCCGCCGTCGAGAAGCGCCTCGGCGTGACGGCCAAGACGCCGGAGAAGCAGGTCGCCGACGCGGCGAAGGGGGTGCCCGGAGCCGCGGAGATCTACCTGTGGGACGCCGTGAACTGGGGCGAGTGGGCGCTCGCGTACGGGAAGATGGCCGCCGCGCGCCAGGGCGCCGCGGACCGCATCCGCCGCAACGCCACCATCGCCATGCTCGCCGCGCCGGGCCTCGAAGCCGGCGCACCGTCCCGCGTTCTCGGCCGCCTGCACGATCAGACCCCGCGCATCCCCTTCATCACCGGCTGGGCCTCGCAGAAGGAGGCCCTGAAGTTCCTGGGCGAGTCGCTGAAGTTCGACCCGAACAACAAGCTGACCCTGGTCTTCCTCGCCGAAGCCATGGTCGCGGACAGCGCGAGCAAGAAGCCGCAGGCGATCGAGATACTGCGCAAGGTCGTGGCCGCGCCGAATCACCCGGACTACCTGGTCGAGGACGCGGCAGCGACCGCGGACGCACAGGCGCTCCTCAAGAAGTGGGGCGGATAGTCACTGCTGCTGCGCCGGAATGGCAGCGATGAACTCCGAGTCGCCGCCCGGCGACACGATCGTGGCGAAGCCGACGCCCGTGCCGGCGATGACGGTGATCCGCACGGTCATGGTCTCGTCGATCTTGACCCCCAGCTCGTCCTCCACGCCGCTGACGAACCACACCTGATCCTCGGGGACCCCCGACTCGACGCTGCGCCCGA
>JBIOTX010000199.1:0-4722 GCA_044866315.1 Thermoanaerobaculia bacterium
GGCGCGAAGGGCGTGTGCTCCACCTCGTCGAAGATGATGAAGCCGTAGAGCCGGGCCCGGCCGCGGAGGAAGAACGGGCGGACGTCGAAGGTGGTCGGCTCGTTCGAGGAGTTGCCGAAGCTGACGATCATGCCGCCGGGCGCGACGCGCGCGAACGCAGCGGCGAGCGACGCCCCGCCGACCGACTCGAGGATGAGATCGAACTGCGGCCCGTCGCGGTCGATGCGCGTGACGAGCTCCGAGGCGCCGAGCTCGCGCAGCCCTTCGCCGCGCTCGGGGCTGCCGACGACGCCGGTCACGTGCGCGCCGCCGAGGTGCGCAAGCTGCACGGCGAAGCGGCCGACGCCGCCCGCCGCGCCGGTGACGAGCACGCGCCGGCCGAGGAGCGGACTGCCGATCTCGAGGCAGCGCAGCGCGGTGAGGCCGGCGACGGGCAGCGTCGACGCGTCTTCGAAGGAGACCTCGTCCGGCAGCGCGGCGAGCGTGCGCGTGGGCACGGCGACGAGCTCCGCCCACGCCGCGCCGCGCACCATCCCCACCACCCGCCCGCCCGCGCGCGGTCCGCTGCCGTCCGCCGCCGGCTGCTGAACGACGCCGGCGACGTCCCAGCCGGGACGGAAGCCGTCCGCGGCGCCGCCGATGGCCTTCACCTCGCCGCGGTTGAGCGAGAAGGCGCGCACGCGCACCAGGGCCTCGTTCGAGCGCGGACGCGGATCCTCGACCTCGCGGATCTCCAGCTTCGCTTCCGTCTGCGGCGCGGCGACGAGGGCTCGCATGGTCAGCCCGCCAGCACGACCTTCGGCCGCACTTCCACCGGACCGCCCTCCCGCAGCACGTTCACCACCTCGGCGATGGCCACGAGCTGATCGTGCGGATTGCCGAGGGCCAGGAGGTCGCCCTTGCCGACGCGGACGGAGGGCACGAGGATGATGGCCTGCCCCTGCATCAGCTTCCCCTGCTGCGCCCAGTCGATGCGCAGCTTCTCCAGCGGCAGGTCGATGTCCGAGAGCGATTGGAAGTGCGGCGGCGCGAGGAGCACGTCCGCCGTCCCCTCGGCCATGCGATCGAAGGCGATGGCGTCCTCGATCCGGAAGTTGCCGATCTTCGTGCGCCGGAGATCCTTCAGATGCGCGGGGATGCTCACGGCCTGGCCGAGGTCGTGGGCCAGGGAGCGCATGTACGTGCCGGCCGAGGAGCGGACGCGGAAGCGGACGGTCGAGCCCTCCTGGGAGAGGATCACGAACTCGTACACGGTCACGCGCTTCGGCTGGAGCTTCACCTCCTCGCCCTTGCGGGCGAGCTCGTAGGCCCGGACGCCGTCGATCTTCTTCGCCGAGAACGCCGGCGGCATCTGCTCGATCTCGCCGGTGAAGCGGGCCACGTGCGGCGCGAGGTCGACGCCCTCGATGCTCTTCTCCGCCGCCTCCCCCGCCGGCTCGCCGGTGGCGTCGTACGTGTCGGTGGCCCAGCCGAACTGGATCGTCCCCTCGTACGTCTTTTCCATCCCCATGAGGTAAGCCTGCAGCCGCGTGGCCTTGCCGACGCAGAGCACCAGCAGCCCGGTCGCCAGCGGATCGAGCGTCCCGGTGTGCCCGACCTTCTTGATCTTCGCGCGCCGCCGGAACCGCTCGACCACGTCGTGGGAGGTGATGCCGGACTTCTTGTCGACGAGGACGACGCCGTCGGCGGGCTTCTTTGGGTCCATCATGCGGGGCGGATCTTACACGTGCGGTGTGGGGTTGCGGGGTCACGAGGTCACGGGGGGTCACGGGGTCACGGGGTCACGGGCTCGGGCGGGATGCGGCGGCGGCTTTTGTTCTGGTCGACAAACCGGATGAGATTCATGAGCGACTTCCCGACGCGGCGAATCTGACGATTGATCTTCTCCAGCTGTTCGTCCGTCAGGTATCGCAGCTCATGCGCGGCGATCGCCTGCGCTTCGACCTCGAACAGAGAGCCACGTGCGGCACTGAGCATGTTCAGCCACTCACCGTTGGTGAGGCGGCCTTCCCCTTCGGCGACGTTGCTCAATACTCCGACCGACGCTCGCCGGATCTGCGAGGTGAGACCGTACTGCTCATGGCGCGGAAACGCCTCCGTTTCCGCGTAGACGATCTTCATGAGCTGCAATGCAAGCCTGAAAACACCAAGATCACGAAAAGATGACACGCTCTTGTTGGTGCCGGAAAGGGATCCAGAAGGCGCCCGGGAAGCGCAGCTCAGTGGGGATCCCGATCCTACCTCGGCTCCGCTGGCGCAGCAACCTCGTGACCCCGCAACCCCGCAACCCCGTGACCTCGTGACCCCGTGACCCCCGTCACTCCTCCTCAAACGCCCGCAACGCGCTGAGCGCCCGCTTCCGCAACGGCCCCATCATCGGCAGCGCGCTCACTCGCAGGAGCTGCACGATGAGATCGACCGTCGCGTCAAGGAGGCGCCTGGTCTTCCGCTGGCCGGGCGACTCGTCGATGACCCAGTAGTAGATCAGGCCCATGTGATAGAGCCAGAGCAGGCGCGGGAGGTGGGGGGCGATGTCCTTGGGCACCTTCACGTCCGAGCCTTCCAGGGCCCGGCCGAACCAGGCGATGGACTCGTTGCGCACGCGCTCGGTCTCGCGGCCGAAGGGGGAGAGCGGCTCGCGCGGGTCGACGCCGGCCTTGAGCAGGGCCCGGAGCAGGGTGCGGTGCTCGGCGAACTGGGCGAACTTGGCGTCGATGATGCCGCGCAGGCGCTTGCGCAGGTCCTTGGTCGACGTCAGGGCCTTGGCGAACGCCTCCCGCGACTCCTCGTCCGTGCGCAGGTAGAAGGCCATGACCAGGTCTTCCTTGGAGCGGTAGTAGTAGTAGGCCGCTCCCGTGGCCACCTCCGCCTCGGCCGCCACGTCGCGCATGGTGGTCTCGGCGAAGCCGCGCTCGCGGAAGAGCCGGAGCGCGGCGTCGAGGATCCGGCTGCGCGTCTCTTCCGCCTTGGGCGTGGACATCAGGCGCGCAGCATACAGCGCCCTCACCAGGTCTCGCCGGTGCCGCGCCAGCGGGCGCAGAGGTCGCGCGCCGCGGCCGGCCATTCGGGGAAGCGGAAGGTGAAGCCGCTCTCGAGGAGGCGCCGCGGCACGACTCGCCGGCTCTTGAGCACCAGCTCCGGCTCGGTGCGCACCAGCCACGCGCCGAGGTCGAGAACCCAGCCGGAGACCGGCATGCCGATCCGCGCGCGCCACTCGTTCTGGAGGATGCGCATGAACTGCGCGTTCGGCAGCGGATTCGGCGCGGCCAGGTTGACCACTCCGGAGAGATCCTCGTTCTCGATGAGGAACTCCACCGCGCGGACGAAGTCGCGCTCGTGGATCCAGGACATGTACTGCCGCCCGTCGCCGAAGCGGCCGAAGCCGAGGCGGACGAGGCGCAAGAGGGCGGCGAACGGAGCGTGGCGTTCGGTCGACATCACCACGGCCGTGCGCATCTTGACCCGGCGCGTGTATGGCGTCTCCGCCTCGTCGACCGCGCGCTCCCAGGCTTTGGCCACCTCGATGCTGAAGTGCCAGTCCTCGGGCGCGTCCGGCTCCGAGCCGCCGAGGATGCCGGTGTACTCGTCGTTCGGGGCGTCGTAGCGGTGGGCGTAGATCGTCGCCGTCGACGACTGCAGCCAGAGCCGCGGCGGGTGGTTGGCCAGGGCGATGGCCGCGCCGATCGCGCGCGTGGAGTCGACCCGGGAGAAGAGGATCTCCTCGCGCCGCTTTTCGTTGTAGCGCGTATCCACGCTCCGGCCGGCAAGGTTGATCACCACGTCCGCGCCGTCGATCTCCTCCATCCACCGGCCGGGCGTGCGGCCGTCCCACTGCACGAAGGGCCCGGGCGCGTGGCGCGGGTGGCGGCTGAGCACGACCACGCGATGCCCGCGGTCGTGGAACGAGCGCGCCAGGAGCCTGCCGAGGTGTCCCGAGCCTCCGGGGATGACGATCTTGAGGGGCATGGGCACGGCGACGGGGCGGGGTGTGGGGGCGGCGGCGAGGGCGGTGGCGGTCATGGTCTTGCCTCCAGTTTCGAACGTGTTCAAAAGTAAGATGGGTCCGGGCCGGGCCGGCGTCAAGTAGATTTTTGAACTTGTTCAGTTTCGGAGTGCGGCGGATAGAATCCCGCGGCCAATGATCAAACGAAGCAAGAAACGCCTGGTCTGGATCGACTGCGAGATGACCGGCCTCGATCCGACCCACGACGTCCTCCTGGAGATCGCCACGATCGTCACCGACTACGATCTGGAGATCGTCGCCCACGGTCCCGTCTTCGCCATCCGCCAGAGCGAGTCCCGCCTCGAGAAGATGGACGCCTGGAACCGGCGCACGCACAAGAAGAGCGGGCTCCTCGACCGCGTGCGGACGGAAGGCGTCAGCGTGGCCGAGGCCGAGCACGAGACGCTGAAGTTCGTGAAGCGCTACTGCTACGCCCACACCGCCCCGCTCTGCGGCAACTCCATCGGCCAGGACAAGCGCTTCCTCGCCAGGTACATGCCCCAGCTCACGGACTTTCTGCACTACAAGATCGTCGACGTCAGCTCGATCAAGGTCCTGGTCAAGGAGTGGTACGGCGGCAAGTACGAGTCGCCGAAGAAGCAGGAGCTCCACCGCGCGCTGGCGGACATCGAGGAGTCGATCGAGGAGCTGCGGTATTACCGGGAGAACGTGTTCGTGAGGAAGTGAGCTACTGTCATCCCGAGCGTGTGCGGGGGGCC
>JBIOTX010000200.1:0-5583 GCA_044866315.1 Thermoanaerobaculia bacterium
GACGGGTCGTGTCCGCGGACGACCAGGTCCGGGTGATCCACCACCTCGATGTCCGGCGGCACGCCCACCCCCTCCACCGCCCACATCCCCTCCGTGTCCATGAACCGGAACGTCGGCGCGCTGATGCTGCCGCCGTCCATCAGGCTCGGGTTCCCGGAGATGCCGATCAAGCCGCCCCAGGTGCGCGTGCCGATGATCGTGCCCAGCTTGCGCTTGCGGAAGTAGTACGGCAGGGCGTCGCCGCCCGAGGCGGAGTAGCCGTTGATCAGCATCACCTTCGGGCCGATGTGGGCGTACGCCGGCGTCGCCGTCGGGATCTCCCCGCGGCGCACCCAGTAGTTGAGCACCGGCCGGTCCAGCATCTCGATCATCCGGTCGGGGATGAAGCCGCCGCCGTTGTAGCGGTCGTCGATGATCAGCGCGTCCTTGTCCACCTGCGGATAGAACCCCTTCACCAGCTCCCGGTTCCCCTCGGCGCCGGTATTCGGCAGGTGGATGTAGCCGATGCGGCCCCCGGAGGCCTTCTCCACGTACGCGCGGCGCGACGCCACCCAGTCGAGGTAGCGGAGGTTGGTCTCCTTCTTCACCGGGCGCACCTTCTCCGTGCGCGCGCCGACCGTGTCGGGCTTCGCGTTGACCAGCAGCGAGACCACGCGGTTGGCCTTGTTCTCGAGGAGGCGATAGAAGTTGTCCACGCCCCTGGTCGACTTGCCGTCGACGGCGAGGATGTAGTCGCCCTCCTTTACGTTCACGCCGGTCTCGGTGAGAGGCGAGCGGAACTGCTCGTGCCAGTTCTCGCCCGGGAAGATGTGCTTGACCCGGTAATACCCGGAGTCGGCGACGATCTCCGCGCCGAGAAGGCCGTTGTCGACGCGGGGGACGGAGAGACCGTCCGGCGAGCCGACGTAGACGTGGCCGGCATTCACCTCGCCGGCCAGCTCGCCGAAGATGTAGTCCAGATCGGCGCGGTGGGCCACGAAGGGCACGAGCTGGCCGTACTTTTCGCGGATGCCGTTCCAGTCCAGCCCGTGCATGCCCGGGTCGTAGAACCAGTCGCGGAGGATGCGCCAGGCGTCGGTGAACATCTGCGCCCACTCCGCCTTCGGATCGATCTTCATCTCCATCCGGTCGAGCTTCAGCGGCGAGTCCGCCTTCTGCCCCGGCTTGGCGGCGACGATGACGTAGTTGTTGCCCACCTGGGCCAGGAGCTTCTCCCGGTTCGCGGAGAGCTCGTAGCCGCGGACGTTGTTCTCCAGCACCGTCTCTTCCTTGCGGTCGTCGATGTTGTAGAACTTGAGCGAGCGGCGCTCGCCGTCGCCGCTGAGATAGAAGACGCCGTTCGCGGCGGCGTCGAGGGTGCCGTAGTTGCCGGACGGGCCGGGGATGGCGCGCAGGCGATTCTCGAACCCGACGGGATCGATCTTCACCACCACCGCCTCGGGCTTCTTCTCGTCTGCCTTCTTCTCCTCTGCCTTCTTCTCTTCAGGCGCGGGCGGCGGCGGCGCGGTCGCCTTCTCCTCGTCGCTCTGCGGGAGGAACAGCGCCGGCCCGTCGGCGGCCAGGACGCCCACGTAGACCCGCGTCGGGTCCGTGTAGACGTAGTTGAACTCCCAGGCGCTGAAGGTCAGGTTGAAGTCGCGGTTGGAGGTGAAGTAGAGGTAGCGGCCTTTCGGATCGAAGACCGGCTCGGCGTCGTTGGTCGTGCCGCTGGTGAGCTTGTACGCCTTCGCTTCGGGGAGCGAGTAGACGTAGATCGAGGAGAAGCGGGCCTCGTTCAGCTTCGTGTAGGCGATCCACTTCGAGTCGGGCGACCAGCGGTACTGGTTGATGTCGCCGAACGGATCCTTGTCGACCTGAGTGACCTTGCCGCTGGCCACGTCCACCACCTGCAGGTCGGTGTCCTTGTTGCTGAAGGCGAGCGTCTTCGAGTCGGGCGACCAGCGCGGCAGGCTGTTCCAGCCCTTGCTGCCGCTGGTCAGCTGGCGCTCGGTGGTACCGTCGGCGGGGCGGACGTAGATCTCGTACTCGCCGGTGCGGTCGGAGAGATAGGACAGCCACTTCCCGTCCGGCGACCAGGCCACGTCGCGCTCGCGGATGCCCGGGGTCTGGGTCTCGTTGCGGATCTCCCCTTCCTTGGCCGGGACGGTGAAGAGATCGCCGCGGGCGACGAAGAGCGCCCGCGCGCCGGTCGGCGAGAGGACGTACTCGTCGATGTTCTCGCGGACGTTCTGAAAGTACGGCACGGTCTGGCGGAAGTCGCCGTAGACCCGGATGGGGATGCGCTCCGACTTCGTGCCGTCGAAGCGGTAGAGATAGCCGCCGGCCTCGTAGACCACCTGGCTGCGGTCGCCGCTCGGCCAGAGCACGTCGAAGTCGGTGTGGTTCGTGACCTTGCGCTGCTGCTTCGTCTTCAGGTCATAGGCCCACAGGTTCAGCTTCCCGGCTTCGTTGCCGCCTTCGGCGGGGCGATCGGAAGTGAAGTAGATCGTGTCCCCGATCCACACCGGCTGGTTGTCGGTGTTCGGAGTCTTGGTGAGCTGCTCGGCTTTGTTCGTGGTCAGGTCGAAGATCCAGACGTCCTGGGCCCGCCCGCCGCGGTAGCGCTTCCAGGTGCGGAACTCACGCTCGATGGGCGTGTAGGCCAGGCGCTTGCCGTCGGCGGAGTACGAGCCGCCGCTCCCCTCCGGGATGGCCAGCGCCGTTTCCATCCCGCCCTCGGCCGGAATGACGTAGTGCGCCGGCATGCGGTCCGACCACGGCAGGCGGTGGGGGTTGAAGAGGATGTTCTTGCCGTCCGGCGTCCAGTCGAGGATGCGGTTGTCGATGCCGCCGCGAGGCGGGAGCGGCCCGACGTCGTTGTAGAACGTGAGCTGCCGCGGCTGCCCGCCATCGGCGCTGATGACGAACACCTGCCGGCTGCCGCTGTACTCGCCGGTGAAGGCGATCCAGCGCCCGTCGGGCGAGAACTTCGGGAAGTACTCCAGGCCTTCGTCCGAGGTGAGGCGGCGGGCATCGCCGCCGGCGACGGAGGCGATCCAGATGTCGCCGCCGTACACGAACGCGACCTGGTCCTGGTGGATGTCGGGCTGGCGGAGGAGACGGGTCAGCCGCTCCTGCGCGGATGTGCCCGCCGCGAGAACGAGCATGAGAAGAGGGATGAGCGTTTTCATGGCGCCGCGCATCATAACGGCGATAGAGTGGAGCACCCATGCGACACCGTTCCTTCACACTCGCCGCCGCCTTGCTCGTTCTGGCCGCCTGCGGCACCGGCTCCACCGGCACCACCGGGCGCCCCCAGAACATCCCCCGCCCCGACATCCACGTCGAGCTGGCCAACAACATCTTCTGGGGCTCGTCCTCGACCGCCAACGTGAACGTGGACGTGATCGTCACCAACCGCGCCGACCAGCCCATCACCGTCCGCCGGGTCGAGGTATCGTCCCCGAACACGACCCAGTACCGCCTCCGCACCGGCCTCCGCGACTTCAAGGACACCGTCGCCCCCGGCGAGACCAAGACCCTGCCCATCACCACCCTCGCCGAACGCTTCGTCCAGCGGCCCAGTGACCCGCTGACCCTGCGCGCGATCGTGGACATCGAGGCGGCCGGGTCGCGGTGGCGGGAGATCGTGACGGTCATCAGCAACCGGTCGCCGATGTAGGGGGCTTGGAGACATTATTTGCAGTTTTGAAGGGGGCCACCAATACCGGTCCGCGGTCCACCGTCGGTCCGGTACATGAGACCAACATTCATCGCCCTTTTCCTCGCCCTTTTCCTCGCCTTGTCCGCCGACGCCCAGTCGTGCACGAATGGGGACAACGACGACACCGCGCACACCCAACGCATCCCCTTCACCTGGCAGAACGACTTCACCGCCCTCACCCGCCTCATCTCGTACTACATGCCGAGCTACGGCGACGGCGACTCGATGACCGAGCACTTTTCGCTCTACGGCGGCATGATCCAGCCCTTCGGCTCCGACGGTCCGCGCGAGACCTGGTACATCCCCCGCGACAACCTCTCCGGCACCGCCCCCTTCTATCGCCTCCTCGGCGGCCTCGACCACATGGACAGCGAACAGACCAACGAGGGCGGCTATCAGTTCGAGTACGTCCTCGGCTACCCCTGGACCTCGCAACAGACCGGCACGAAGGCGCTCACGCGCTACTTCAACTACCCCATCTTCGATCACCGCACCTGGCTCAACACGCAGACGCCGCCCTCGCCTGCCGGCTACAACGTCGATCGCCGGTGGGACACCGCCTCGGGCACGCCGCGCTACGGCTACGAGCGGTTCGGCAACAAGCTGCAGTGGTGCGACACCGACGCCGTCGCGTACACGAACAACAGCATCGAGAACGCGAGCTTCAAGGTCGAGTTCAACAAGGTCTGGGGGAACGCCATCGGCCGGATCTGGTGGAAAGGCACCACCCCGGCGACCCAGATCGTGAGCGAGAACATCGGCGCGATGGTGCAGTCGACCATCTTCAACACCGCGCCGAAGTACGTGAACGGCGTGCTGACGCCGGACCAGTGCTGCGACTACAACCCCACCCAGTCCGGCGGCTGGGACAACGAGAACGTCGGCAACACGCGGCGGTGGGCGGGCAGCCCGGTCCTCAGCGCGTCGTTCCAGGGCACCACCAAGCACACCACCGAGCTCAAGCCGTTCAACTTTCCGTTCGGCGTGTGGGAAGGGAGCGATGAGCTCAGCCCGCTGATGTGGCGCGGCACGTTCCAGAAGATCACGACCCTCGGCTTCACCATCGGCACGACCACGTACCCCGACGTGCTGCTCATCAGCTTCAACGCCAGGCGCGACAACACCGGCGTGCGCTCCATCAATCACAACATGAACAACACCCACTGGCTGAAGATGGCCCTGCTCGGCAACGGCGACGTGCCGAACGGCTTCAAAATCGATCGCGTGCGGGTCGACAACGGGGCCACCGAGGCGGTGACCTTCCCGGCCGGGCAGTACGGGACGAAGGTGAGCCTGCAGATGGACGGGCGCGCGCTGATGTTCAGCCGGAACGACGGCACGTTCGCCATGGGCTTCCATCACATCCGCACCGACCCCGGCGATCCGCGCTACGAGTTCTTCTTCTGGTGCGACGGCGCCGCGCCGGCGAACGGCAGCTGCCCGGCGGCCAACCAGGCCTTCACCGTCAACACCTTCAACAACCACACCCTCGGCACCACCTACAGCACCGCCACCCAGCAGAACACGTACATCGTCATGGGTACGCGGGCGAACGTCATCCGCCGCATGCGGCAGATCGAGTGCGTCCGCACCGGCGGCACGAACTGCAACAGCATTCCGTGACGTGTGAAACGGCCGCCGGCGGATTCAGTTGCCGGCGGCCCTTTGCGCGGCCTGACGCGCCTCGAACGTGGTCTGCAGTTCCTTGAACGCCTGCGAGGACACGGCGATCGACCCGCCGAACGGATGCTCGAGCATCCGCACCAACAAAACGCTATAGATGATCACGATCGCCAGGAACGCCGTCACCGCGATCTGCAGCGAGACGTGCCGCGTCCCGTAGAACCAGGTGAACATGATCGTCCCCGCCGCCCCCAGGA